>SIBJ01000001.1 GCA_009695195.1 Pedosphaera sp. | reverse complement strand
ACGTGTTGTTCGTCCGCCGAGGGCTGGCGATGCCGGATTTTATTTTTCTGCATGCCCAACAGCCTAAAAAATCCAAGGCGGCCTGTCCCGCAAAATCAATCAACCGACCACGCTTCAATGACTTGCCGTCCTGAAAATCCGCGCCCTACGGTTACACAATGCGCGACGGCGGCTCCCCACCCAACTCCCTGATCTCCTCCGCGAACTTGTCCGCTTGTTGTTGCATCTCCGCGCTCTCCGCTTCGAGCAGCTTCTTTCCGCCGGCTGTTCATCCAGTCTGAAGTGCAAAGTCTAAAGTCAGAGGCCGGAGCCAAGGACAAACGAATGGGGACAGACAAATGAGGGAGTTTGATTCGCTTGTCCCCATTCGCCTGTCATCGAATTGTTTTGAGCCTCGTCACCTCGTCTCCTACGGGATTTTCTGCGGTTCACACAGCTTGACGCTCCGCAGTTGGTGCGGCAAGGTTTCCCAAGATGAAAACCATCAACGAGCAGCAAGCGGTGCAGCAGTTTGACGAGTACTCCGAACTGGCTCACAACGGCGAGAAAATTCTCGTCACGCGAAGTGGAAAGCCGTGGGTGTTGTTGTCGCCGCCCGCAGTGCCGGTCGAATCCAAGCGATCGAACGGCAAATTGAAGTGGCCGGACTTCGCCGCCCGGCTCGCACCGCATTACCCCGCGCCCGTCGCCGGCCCCACGGCCACCGAAATTCTCGCCAAAGACAAGGAAGACCGGTTTTGAGGGCCTACTTCGACAGCGGATTGCTGTTTAAGCTCTATTGGCAGGAAGCGCACACGCCTGCCGCCCAAGCGATCGTCCAGAATTAGCAGCCGCCCATTTTGCTGTCGCGTTTCAACGAAGTGGAAATGCTCCACGTCGCGCGGCGAAAGACCTGGCTCTTGGGGCCGACCGGCCAACCGCTCTTGACGGCGGCGCAGTTTCAAGCCGGATTGGTGTTGCTGGAACAAGACCTGGAAAATGGAATCGTGGCCCGACTCGAAGTGGATTACGAAGAGGTCTTCGACGCGGCGTTGGAGCTTTCCCGGAAGCACGGCCAGAGCATCCCGGTCAAAACCGCCGACTTGTTGCACGTGGCGATGATGGAATTCGGCTTCGACGAATTCGTCACCGCCGACAAGCAGCAGCACGATTTCGCAACGCGCGCCGGGATGCGCTCCGTCTTTCTGCCGCCGTAACGCAGTATGGCTGGCCGTGCTCCGGCTTCAAGCTGCCGCAAGTGCGCCGGCTGGTTTCAAAAAGCCGAACCCCTCATAGCGGAAAACTCAGGTTGTCGTCGGTGGTGGCTTCGGCTGCCGGCGCGACGGTTGAGGTCGTGGCGCCGGAAATGGGTTTTGGTTCGGGTGCGATCGCGGCTTGGGTGACCGGGGTTTCGGGCGATGTCTCGCTCGCGGGTTCCTGCGGCAACTCGGTCAGTTCGACCACCGGCGGCGCAGCTTTATTTTCTTTTCGTTCTTCAGCGGTCGGCAGCGCGAGTTCCAGTCGCGCCTGCGCCCGGTTCACCAGCGCGAACATCGTGACGGACGACGCGGCCTCTTTTTCCACGGCCTGGATGCGGGCGAATTCGCCGAACACTTCCTCGCGCACCGGCTCTTCGCGCGTGACCAATTCTTGTCCCTGCGTGGCGCGCATGGCGAGCAGAATGTGATGACAGTTGATGGTGTCGAGCGGCCGCGCCGGGGCGTAGGCCGGCTCCGCGCCGGAAACTTCCACGACCAGTTTTGCCGCGAGCATTGTCGTCAGGACTTGCTGCACGAGCTTGGAAGGAATGCCCAGCTCGCGGGACATTTGTTGAATGGTTGCCGGCGGCAGGCCGAGATGAAAATGTTGTCCGATGCACGTCATCAACCGCAGCGCCACGAATTCGCGTCCGCGCTGGTTCACGTTCTCCGCGAGCCGCTCCTGCAAATACGATTCGCGATTCTGGTACGCGTAGGCGACCTGCGCGCCAAACAGCACGATCACCCACACGGCGTAAAGTCCGAGCATGAGCAGCGGCACGAGCGCGAGGCTGCCGTAGATCCGGCTGGCGTTCACCGCGCGCGAACCGAGGTAGAAGCTGGCCACGTTGAACAGATGCCACGCCGTGCCCGCGATCAATCCGCCGACGAACGCCGCGCTGAAGTGGACCTTCGTGTTCGGCATCAGTTTGTAAAACAGCGCGAACGTCATCGAGATCACGATGACGGGCAGCAGTTGAGAGAACACCGGTTCGAGCAGCGGCACGCCGTCGAGCAGCGCGCGCGTTTTTTGAAAGTGCGTTCCGCTCGCCAGCCCGAGCGCGCCGACGAGCAGCAACGGCCCGAGCGTGATCGTCGCCCAGTACAGCACGACGCGCGAAAGCCAGTTGCGTCCGCGGGCCACGCCCCAGATGTCGTTGAAGGTTTCCTCGATGCGCGCGAGCATCACGATGGCGGTCCAAAGGAGAAACACCACGCCCGTGGCGCCGAGCGCGCCGCTGTAAGTGTTCTGGATGAATTGATGGATGTAACCGGCGGCTTGTTTTTTTCCGAGGGCGTCCAGCGCGGCTTGAACGTGCGTGGACGGGGCGTTCGTCGGCGGGCTTACCGGCGCTGCAACCGCCACGAGATTGGTTTCCGCCGACGGCGGCAAGTTGGTCGTCGTGGTTTCGGGTGGCGGGGCGTTGGTGTCGGATGGCCCAGCGGAACTTTCCACACTCGTCAGGTTGTTCGGCACCATGTATTCCACGAAGTGCTGGATGAAGGTTTCGATCTGATCCTTGCCTTCGGACTTGAGGAAGATGCTCGTGACGCTCATCGCCACGGCCAGCATCGGGATCAGCGCGAGCAACGTGGTGAAGGACAGCGCCGACGCGCGGACGGGACAGCGGTTGCGGACGAAGCTGCGCCAGACAAGCACCCAGAAATGGACGAACTTCTCGAACTTGGTGAAGCTTTCTTCGAGCGAAAAATTCTCGTCCTTCCCCGTGCCGAAGGCGCCGGTCATGATCCGGATGAGGCGGGTGAAAGATTTCTTCGACATGACGCTGCGCCAACGCTAACAAAGGACGCCGCCAAGTCAACGAGCGGGGTGAAACGGCAATGGAACTAACGGAGTAGTTGCGCCGCTGGTTTCCGGCTCAGGGCGGTGATTCCACTTCGCGCGGCAACGTCTCGACGAATTTGCGCCAGAGTTCCAGCTCGACGTACAGCTCCAGAAACTTCCCCGGGCGCAGTTCGAACATCCCGGCCATGACCCATTTCTTGTCCGACTTTTCATCGAGCCGCGCGTTAAGTTTCGATGAGACGATGATGACGGGCGCGAACGCATCATCCGGCAATTTGTCATACCAGCCGGTGTGCTCGAATCGCCGCAGATACCACGGCAACGGCCAGTAATCGCTGTCCGGCGCGATGACCTTCACCACCGTCGCGTGCCCGGCGGGCGCGACGCTTGCGAGGCCCTCGACTTTTTCCGTCAGCTTAAAAATGTCCGGCACGGTCTGCGCATAGACCCAGGGATTCCGCCGGTCGCTCGCGAAATCAAAACCCGCGCGCCGCGCTTGCGACGCGAGCTGAAACGCCAGAACGCCGAGCGCGAGCGCCAGAAAAACTTTCAGCACTCGCGCCCGGCAGAATTCCCACAGCGCCGCCGCGCCAACGCCGGCGAGCAGAATCATCCCGTGCAAAAACCCCAGCGCGCACCACGGCGTTTTGTAGGCGATGGCGGAGTAGATGATCGTGAGCGTAATGGTGTAGATCGCGAGGAAGCGATGGAGCGGGGATTTTTTCCCGAACAACGAAACGCCCGCGCCCACGGCGGCGAGCGCGAGGATCAAGCCTTCACTCCACACCGGACTTTTGCCGGGATGAAACCACGCGAGCCGTTCAAGATAAAAACTCCACGGATGGATGTGTGGGGAGTGACCGCCGGCACGTTTGAGCCACGGCAGATACGTGCGGACGGAATCCGCGAGGCCGTTCCAGTTGGTGAACAACGAACTGAACAGGACCAGCCAGACGGTGAGCGCCGCGAGCAAAGCGACCGCGATGTGACGCAACGTTGGAGTCCAAGCTTTAGCTTGTTCCCCCGCGCGAACACGCTGAAGCGTGAACTCCCACGCCAGCGCGATCCCCATCGCGGCCAGCGCGAGCACGAAAGTTTCTTTCGTCGCCCACATCAAACCCACGCCGACGCCCGCGACGACGGCCCAGCGGGCGAGCCGCGTTTGAAACCAGCGCCAGCCCGCGCCCATCGTCAGCGCGGTGAAAAACACCAGCAACATTTCGTGGATGAAGTACCGGCTGTAGAAAACCATCGCGGGCGAGATGGCGGTGAACACGGCGGCCCAGACGATGGCGGTCGGGCCCAAACCATCCACGAAGAGCAGCAGGAGCAGAATCAATCCCACGCCGAACGCGACCGGCGCGAGGCGGAGCGTCGTGTCGTCCAGTTGATCGGAAGTCCGCGCGCCGCTCAGCCAGAGAAACGGCAGCGAGAAATAATGGAGCGCCGGCCCGTGGTATTCGTCGGGATCGTAGGCGTACTGGCCGTGCTCAAGCAGCGCGGCGAGTTTGACGGCGTTGACGGCCTCGTCGTTGTGAAGGGGCCGCGTGTCGAGGTGCGGGAGACGCAGCGCCAGCGCGCCGGCGATTGCCAGCAGCAACGCCAGTGCGCTCGCGCCCGCGCGGTTCATTTGGCCGGCGTCGCGTAAGCTTCGAGTTCCTGCCAGCAGTTGAGCGCGCTCAGGCTGCTGCCCTTCGTGTAGCCGCGCACATAACGGGCCTTCGTGCCCTTGCCGTCCGCGACGCGGCCGAATTGCGTCTCAAAATATTCACGATCCGCACCGACGCCGAGGCCGGAGGAATTGTCCGTGTCGTTGTTGAAGAGCGTCGTCACGCCGGTTTTGAATTCCGGATCGTCGGAGACCTGCACGAGCACGTCGTGCATCACCTGGATGTAACGATGATCGTGCCACAGCGCGATGGCGTGGATGGCGAACGCTTCGCCGAGGTCAACCTGCACCCATTGGGAGCCTTTCTTCATTTCAACGGAGTCGTAGTCGAAGGCTTCCTTTTTGCCGTCGGTGAGCTGGCTCAATTCGCCGGTGAAAGGCTTAACGCTGCTGGTCACGGTTTTTCCGGCGGCGACGTTCTGCACGCCTTTCGGCACCTGCAACATCGCGCCGGGTTTGTCGGAGAGCGGTTCGATGTTCGGGCCGACGGGCAGGTCCTCGGGCGTGCCTTTGAGGGTCGCGTTGGGCAGGGAAAGTTTGAGCGGCTCGGTGGCTTTCGCCTCCGGCTTGGCGTCTTCCGCGCAGGAAGCGACCGTGAAGGCGACGATCGCGCACGCCGCGGCGAGCAGGGATTTCGGAAATTGATTTTTCATGAGCATCATATGGTGGAGATACGATAAAGAAACGGGCCGGCTTATTCAAAAAGATTTTCCATCACGTCGGACTGGCGCCGCCCGGCGCGGGCGATTTCAAGCGCAGCACCTCGCTCTGAAGCTGCCGGGCCAGCGCCTTGCGGTCGGTCGCCGGCTCGCGGACTTCGGCGAAATTGACGCGCGCTTTCACGAATTGCTTTCGCAACAGGTTCACGAAATGCGGGAGAAAAGTCATGTCGCGCCAGTAACACACATCGTCCGCGACCACGCCGTCCGCGAGTGAATAACCGATGCAGGCGGCGCACAGTGGGGTTTTCTGGCCGACGGCGGGTTCGAGGAGCGCGGAGTTGAACGGCAAAACCGTTTCGCCGCCGGAGCTTGTGCCTTCGGGAAACAGGATCACCAGTTCGCCCGCGTCGAGCAGGGCGTGAAGGTGCGCGCTGATTTCGCCGACGTGCCCGCGCCGCTCGCGCTGGACGAAGACCGTGCCGCCCAATCGCGCGAACCAGCCGAAGACCTGCCAATGCTTCACCTCATTCTTGGAAACAAATACCGCGGGCCCCAGCGAGCCGAGCAGGAGAATGTCGAGATAGCTCAAATGATTGCTCACCAGCAAACCCGAAGCCGGTCGCGGGCCGGTCACTGTGACTTCATCCACGAACGTGCGCAGGATGCGCCGCGCGCCGTGATGCAGGCACACGGCCCGCGCGCGCACCGAAGGCCGGCCCAGTGTGCGGCCAAAAAGAAACGCGAAGCGAAGTCCGAGGAAGAGAAGTTCCGCGCCCAGCCAGAGGGAACGCCAGGTGAACCGCCCGAGTTTGCGCATGGCCCTCAACCCAGAAACTTGGACCGGGCCGAACTGGGCAGCCGTTCGAGATCGAGCAGTGTGAGAAAATCAATCGTCTTGAATTCGCGATCGAGCGCGGGCGGCCCGCAGATGCGCGCGCCGACAGAGAGATACGCGCGCAGCAGCTTGGGAACTTTCGGCGTCTGCTCGGCCAGGTGCGCGAGCGAACATTCGTAACCCGGCCTCGGGTTCGTGCGGAATCCCGGCAGCGCGAGATGTTTGCGGCAAAGCTCGGAGTAAACCGACGCCCCCTCGCGCGGGTCCTGCGACGTGAGCGAACTGCAACCGCAGAGATAGCGCCCGCCGCGTTCGCGCGCGTAATCGGCGATGCCCTTCCACAACAGGCCGAGGACGTGGAGATTCCGGTGCGCTTTGTGGACGCACGCGCGACCGAGCTCGATGAGTTCGCCGCGCACCGGCGCGAACGGCGCGAAATCGAATTCCTGTTCGCTGTAATAGCCGCGGTTTCGCAGCGCCATGCGGCCGGTTTGCAGGCGGTAGGTGCCCACGACTTCGTTTGTGGGCGCGTGCTCGACCAGCAGGTGATCGCAGACGGCATCAAAGGGATCGGCGTCACGGCCCGTGGTGTAGGAGTGCGCGAGACCTTCGCCGAGTTCGAGGTTGAAAACCTCAAACCGCAGCGCCTGCGCCGCGTGCAAGTCCGCGTCACTGCGCGCCAGCCGGATCGCGTATTGCGAGTCCGCGCCAACGAGCAGTCGCGCTGCGGCCAATGTGCCGGTCAATGATGACATCCGGGTATTTCGTGTTGTAAGGCTTTCCGAGTTATCGGGCCAAAGCGTATCACGGGGCAGGCCCACCGGCCAAGCATTGTTTTTCCCCTGTCAATCAGGCCACGAACGCGGGAATTTCAGGAAAAAACCGGCTTCTGCGGGGCGCAACGCGGTCGCGGGCGGGTCTCGAGAAATTCGAGGAAAAGCAGCGTGAAAAGCCATTGCCGAACGTTGGTCGGGGCGGGGGAATCCGACGGCCGTTCCAGCGCGCGATGGAAGGTGCGTTGCGTCAGTTCCAGCGCCATTTCCGGGCGCCCGCAAAGGGACGCGGCGAAGCGGAACAGCGGTTGGTAATACAGCTCAATGAGCCGGTTGGCGCGCGGGGCAATGGTCGTCTCCATAATCTGGCGGATTCAGCCGCCAATGAGTCGGACAGGGCAACCCGGCCTTACGCTCAAAAATAGTTTGGCCCGGGGCCAGCCAATCCGGGCTTAAACAGGAGGAAACGGAGAGAACGGAGGGGCAAAGGCTGCGACTGGAAGCAGCGGTCAGTTTCGGTTCTTACTCTTAATCTTCATCGTAATCTTAATCCCCCGCCCGGATCGAACGGCCGAGATTTACAAGAAAGATTACGAGTAAGATGAAGATTACGATTAAGACAGAAACAAACCGGCCGGCAACTTTCAGCCGCCGCCTCTGCTTCCTCCGTTGCCTCCGGTTCAACTCGGGGTAAACATGCGTCCGACATGGCCCTCCGGCTCTACGACGCGCACAATCATTTGCAAGATGAACGCTTCGGCGGGCGGCAGGCGGAACTGCTTGCCGACTGCGCGCGTGAGGGCGTCGTGTGCATGGTCGTGAACGGCTCGTGCGAGGCGGACTGGTCGCAGGTATCCGCCGTAGCGGCGCCTCGGCAGAGCGCCGTAAACTCAACCGAAACCGATGTGCGGCGCTCTGCCGAGACGCCGCTACGAATCATCCCCTGCTTCGGCTACCATCCGTGGTACATCCACGAACGAACGCAGGACTGGCTGAAAAATCTCACGCGATTTCTCGATGAAGTTCCATCCGCCGTCGGCGAGATTGGATTGGACCGGTGGAAACCCGGACTCGCTTACGAAGGGCAGGAGGAAGTTTTCATCGCGCAACTGCGGTTGGCGGCGGAACGGAATCTGCCGGTGAGCATCCACTGCCTGCAAGCGTGGGGACGGATGCTCGACCTTTTGAAATCCGAACCGCGACCGGCGCGCGGTTTTCTCCTGCACAGCTACGGCGGGCCGCAGGAAATGGTGAAACCGTTCGCCGATCTCGGCGCGTATTTCTCGCTGCCCGGCTACTACGCGCACGAAGGCAAGGAGCGCCAGCGCGAAACTTTCAAAGCTGTCCCGCGCGACCGATTGCTAATCGAGACGGACTCGCCGGATCAAAGTTTGCCCGACGCGCGGAATCGTTTCCCGTTGACCGACTCCGCCACCGGCAAACCGCTGAATCATCCCGCGAATCTCGTCGCTGTCTATGAGTTCGCAGCGGAGTTGATCGGGGAGCCGGCCGAATTCCTCGCGGCGCGGGTGGAGGGAAATTTCCTGCGGCTGTTTGGCTTTGATCAGCGCGCGTAGCGGCTTTCGGAAGAAAGCCGCAAATGTCTTCGCCGCGCCGGCTAAAGCGCCAGAGGACTGGCGCACTCCCGGACGCTGCCGCGCCATCCGTGCGCTCCCGGTGAACGCTAAGCGTCCGGGAGTGCGGTGGCCCTCCACCGCTTTCGGATGGCGGGCGCTCTGCCGAGACGCCGCTACGGCTGCGTCAAAATCTTCACCGCCGCCGCTGCCGCCGCGAAACCAAACGCGCCCGTCACAAACGTCGCCGTGCCGTAGCCGGTGCGGCAATCCAGCCGCAGCGTTGAGCCGGGTTCACGCTCCTCACAAACCGAACCATCGCTCGCCGGGAAAACCTGCGCCTCGGGCGAATAGACGCATGGCACGCCAAAATTCTTCTTCGCGTCGCGCGGGAAACCATATTCCGCGCGCAACAATTGCCGCAGGTTCGCCAGCAAACCGTCGTGTGTGGTGCGCGCGAGATCGTTCGTCCGGATCGCCGTCGGGTCGCGCCGCCCACCGGCGCCGCCGGTGGTGACGATGGGGATTTTCTTTTCGCAACAGCGCGCAATGAGCAGCGCCTTCGTCGGGCGGCTGTCAATCGCGTCGAGCACGCAGTCGTATTTTGTGGTGAGAATTTTTTCCGCCGTCTTGGCGGTGAAGAGCATCTGCTCCGAGTGAACCGCGCAGTCGGGATTGATGAGTTTCACGCGCGCGGCCATGACTTCGACTTTTGGTTTGCCGAATTCGCCGGTCACGGCGTGAAGCTGGCGGTTGACGTTGCTGATGCAAACATCGTCCAGGTCCACAAGCGTGAGCGCACCGATGCCCGTCCGCGCGAGCGCCTCGACCGCCCACGAGCCGACGCCGCCGACGCCGATGACGCAAACGTGCGCGCGGCGCAAACGTTCGCCGCCGTCCGCGCCGAACAGCCGGCGGATGCCGCCGAATCTGGCTTCGTGATTGGTCATCGCGCATCGGAATACGGCGGGCGCGACGGTTTCTCAAGCGAAACCGGTGCGGAGTTGAACAGAAGCAAACGGAGGAAACAGAGAGGGAAGAACTGTTCGATGAAGCCCGGCGTGTTTACCGAACACTGAACCGCTGCAAACGGTTTCCGCTGACTCCGACTGATGAACGGTTTCTTTGTTTCCTTCGTTTGCTTCTGTTTGATTCTCCCATCGAATTTACCGCCGCGCACGAGCGTCTGCCTCTGCGGATTCGTATTGGCTGGACTTGCCGCCGCTGCCCGGCACATCTTGCAGGCTGGCATGGGCCGTACGAATCCGATTGAACCTGATGAAAAAAGTTTTTCCGCCGACATGTTGGGCTGGGTTGCTCGCCGCGATTTTTATTCCCGCCGCCACGTTGCGCGCGGACTTTGTTTACGACATGCCGCAGGAACTGGTCGCCACGGGTGACTTCGATGGCGACGGCAATAGCGACCTTGTGATTGTGGACAAATCCACCGGACGCGTGCGCATCGGCTATCGGTTGAGCGCGGAATTCTTCAACTGGACGGAGTGGCGCGACAGCGGCGTGAAAAGCGTCTCCGGTGTCGCGGTCGGAAAACTGGTGAGCGAAAAACGCGATTCCATCGCCGTGACCTCGATGGACAAAAGTCAGGTCGGCATGCTCGATGCGCCGGATCCGAAGGTCAACACCGATCCGGTCGCCGTGCCGAATACCGCGCTGGGACCGATCACCATCGCAGCGATTGACATTGGCGGAGCGGGCAACACGCCTCTGGCAGACCTGTGCGTCGCCAGCCTCTACAACAACGATCCGGATAATCGTCTGACGCTTTTCCGCAGCGAGGGCAAGGCATTCACGCAACTCGCTGAGCTTCCCATGACGGGCGCAGGCTCCCACGCGAATCGCGTCTCGCTCAAGAAAGGGGGACCGGAATACGTGGCGATGGTTTCCAGCGGGCCCGCGGGAAATTCGTTGAGCGTGCAAACATTTGGAAATGGCAAGCCGGAGGAAATCCTGAGCATCGGCGGTCTGCCTGCCGGGGTGGATTATGTCGCGGGAAATTTTCGCGGCACGGCTCTGACTGATTTTGTTTTTTTCAACCCGGGCGAGAGCAATCTACTCGTCAGCACGCTCGAAGAAGCGGGCGGGAAGTTCAAAGCCTCTCCGCCGAAACCATTGCCGCTGGCCAAACCTCTGAATCGTTTGGTGACCGTGAACGGCGACAAAAAAAGCCGGCTGCTCGCGGTATTTGACGCGTTGGAACCGGCGGAGCTCCTGGATTTCGACGCGGTCAATCCGCCGGTGTCCGTCCAAAAGCTGGCGGGCATCGGCACCGAAAAGCGTTTCTTGTCAGCGGCCGTGGCGCTACCGGATGCGGTCATATTGCTTTCGTATTACGCAACCAATCAACAGGCGGCTGGTAAATCTGTCGAATCCTATCAACTGCACATACTCAAGAACGGCAGTTTTACGACCGGACTCGGCGGTCAGTTGCCGGACCTCCTTGATCGGGATGGTTCCACGGTACCGGAGATTCACAAACGCATTGTGGCCAGCCTGCGCGAAAAATCCCCCGCGGAAATGAAGCCCTACACCAACACCATTCCGGGCTCGGAAGTGGAATATCAAATGGTGCCGATTCCCGCCGGCGAATTCACGATGGGCAGTCCCGAGGCGGAGAAGGAGCGGAAGCCGGACGAAGGCCCGCAGCATCGCGTGAAGATTGCGCCGTTCTGGATGGGCAAATACGAAGTGACCTGGGACCAGTATCTCATTTTTCAATACGTGGACGACGAGTTGAAACTCCGCGAGGCGCACCCGACCGATACCAATGTGAACGCAATTTCCGATGCCGTCACACGCCCGTCCAAGCCGTATCCGGACATGAGTTTCGGGATGGGCCGCAAAGCCGGTCTGCCGGTCATCTCGATGACGCAGCACGCGGCGAACAAATATTGTCACTGGCTCAGCGCGAAGACGGGGCATTTTTATCGGTTGCCGACCGAGGCCGAGTGGGAATACGCCTGTCGCGCCGGAACGGCCACGACGTTTTACTTCGGCGATGACGTGAGTAAGCTCAAGGATCACGCTTGGTTCTTCGACAACAGTGATTCAAGTTATCGCAAAGTCGGCAAGAAACCGCCGAACCCGTGGGGACTTTACGACATGGTCGGCAACGTGAGCGAGTGGGTGCTGGACCAATACGACCCGGATTACTATCAGACCTTCAACGCGACCGGCGCGACGGCGGACGCATGGAATCGCGCGACGAAGCCGTATCCCCATTCGGTGCGCGGCGGTTCGTGGGACGACGACGCGCCCGCGCTCCGTAGCGCCTCGCGTGGGAAGTCAGACCGCGCGTGGAAAGCCACGTATCCGCAATTGCCGAAGAGCATCTGGCATCTTTCCGATGGGGACAATGGCTGCCCGAAAGTGGGCTTCCGCATCGTGCGCCCGCTCACGGTGCCGTCGGCGGAAGAGCTGGCGAAATATTGGACCAGCACCGTGGAAAAAGATTGAGTCCGACCGCTGGAAAAAATCTGAAACAATCCTAACCCGCAACGAAAAACAACCATGCAAAAAAATCAACCATCGCAATCGTCGTCGGTTTCGCGCCGGCATTTTTTGAGAGCCACCAGCGCCGCCGCCGGAGGCACCGCTATCGGAGTCGTGTTAGCCGGCTGCGCGGCCCACAAGAAAAAGACAGCAACCGTTGCAGCCGCAGTAGCTGCTCCAGCAGTCCTTCACGCGCAAAACAAAATGTCCATCAACGCCATCCTCATCGGCCTGGGCGGTCGCGGCGGCGGTGCCGGCAAGAATTTTCTTGAAGCGGCAAAAATCGCCGGAGTGGAGGCCAAGATCGTGGCCGTCGCCGATATTTTTCAGGACAAGGCGATGGGCGGCCTCCAACACTTCGGCGTGCCGGCGGACAACTGCTTCAGCGGCTTCGACGGCTTTCAAAAGGCGCTGGCTGTGCCCGGCGTGAACTACTGCATCCTCGCGACGCCGCCGGGATTTCGCGCCGCGCACTTCAAGGCCTGTGTGGAAGCCGGCAAACATATTTTCACCGAGAAACCCGTTTGCGTGGACGGTGTCGGCGCCCAGATCATGTATGCCGCCGCCGAAGAGGCGAAAAAGAAAAATCTCAAGGTCGCCGCCGGCACCCAACGCCGTCACGAGAAAGGCTACATCGAGACGATCAAGCGCATTCACGATGGCGCGATCGGCGACGTCACCGATCTCCGCGCTTACTGGGTCAACGGCGGCCCCATCTGGCATCGCGCGGCGGAGGAGGCGAAGGCCGGCTCCGATCTCGAACGCCAGATTGCCAACTGGTATCACTACATCTGGCTCTGCGGTGATCACATCTGTGAGCAGCACGTTCACAACATTGACGTCTGCAACTGGATCATGCAGGGGCATCCGGTGAAAGCCTGGGGCATGGGCGCCCGCCAGCAACTGGGTAACAAGTCCGGTGAAATCTGGGATAACTTCGCAGTCGAATTCGAATACGCCAACGGCGTGCGCATGCACAGCTATTGCGGCCAGATCAAACGCGACTTTTCCTCCGTCAGCGAAGCCGTCGTTGGCACGAAGGGTACGGCCAATCCCGGCGGCAACATCAAGCCGACGCAGGGTGAAGGCTGGCGTTTCCGCGAGAAGGCCATTGATCCGTATGTGCAGGAGCACGTTGACCTCATCAACGCGATCGTCAACGACACGCCTTTGAACGAGGCCGCGCAGGTCACCGACAGTTGCGTCACCGCCATCATGGGCCGCGAAGCGGCTTACAGCGGCTCGGTGGTCGAGTGGGATGACGTGGTGAAATCCAAATTCGCCTACGCTCCCGCCGAACTCTACACCAATCCCGCAGGCATGAAGTGGGGCGCGTTCCGCACGCTGAAACCGCCGATGCCCGGCGATCACGACATCTTCAAGGACAAGGTTGAATTGCCGACGATCTGAATAATCGTTTCACATCCGGCGCATCGCGGTTCCCTTCGCGGTGCGCCGTTTTGTTTCAGCGCCAGCATCAAAGCTCCAAGCACCAACCTCCAAGCTCCAGAGAATCACCAAGCACCAAACGTGATCCGATGGCGTCCGGGAGTTTTGGTGTTTGGAATTTGAAGTTTCTCTGGAGCTTGGAGGTTGGTGCTTGGAAGCTTTTCCTTTCTACGAAGTTTGACTAAACACCGGCGCCTCGCTAGTCTGCGCCACACAACAACATCACAACAAATTTCCTGACCTATGCCACCGAAAACCAACGTCGAAAAATCCACCCCGGACACCAAGGCCGCTGAAGCCGCCAAGCTCGCCGCCACCCGCGCGCGCGAACTCGAAGCCGCCATCTCCTCCATCACCAAAGCGTACGGCGACGGCAGCATCATGCGCCTCGGCGATGCCCGCGCGCAGGTGAAAATTGATGTCATCCCCACCGGCGCGCTCGCGCTCGACCTCGCGCTCGGCGTGGGCGGCATCCCGCGCGGGCGCGTCATTGAAATCTTCGGCCCGGAATCCTCCGGCAAGACCACGCTCATGCTCCACGTCATCGCCAACGCGCAAAAAGCCGGCGGCCTCGCCGCGTTCATTGACGCCGAACACGCGCTCGATCCGGGCTACGCCAAAAAACTCGGCGTGAATCTCGACGATCTTCTGGTGTCGCAGCCGGACAGCGGCGAGGAAGCCTTGACGATTTGCGAAACGCTCGCCCGCTCGAACGCGCTGGACGTGATCGTGATTGATTCCGTCGCCGCGCTCGTGCCCAAGGCGGAACTCGAAGGCGAGATGGGCATGGCCACGATGGGGATGCAGGCGCGGCTCATGTCGCAGGCGTTGCGCAAGCTCACCGCCATCCTGGGAAAATCCAAGACCACGTGCATCTTCACGAATCAATTGCGCGAAAAAGTCGGCGTGATGTTCGGTAACCCGGAGACGACGCCGGGCGGCAAGGCGTTGAAATTTTACGCCAGTGTGCGGCTCGACATCCGCCGCAAGGAAACGCTCAAGGACGCCGCCGGCAACGCCACCGGCAATCATGTGCGCGTGAAGGTCGTCAAGAACAAGGTCGCGCCGCCGTTCGCTGAGGCCGAGTTCGACATCATCTACAACCACGGCATCAACAAGGAAGGCAGCATCCTCGACGTGGGCATCACCAGCGGCGCCGTGGACAAGAAAGGCGCGTGGCTGCAATTCGACGGCGAACTCATCGGTCAGGGCAAGGACGCCGCGCAAAAGGCGCTCACCGAAAATCCCGCGCTCGCCGACAAGATCATCACGGCCATTTTGGCGAAGCGCGCCCAGCCTGTCGCGACGGCGTAGCGACTGGAACCTTGTTGTGGCCAGCGACAATTCAAGGCCAGTTTTTACTTGAACACCGCCGCTTCGTCGCGTATTAACAAGCCGTTACTACCGATGAATCCGCCGAAAAGTCAGCAGCCGAAAGCATGAAGCCACAACTCCCGAGGGTGTCTTGAGCCGCCCTTATTCCCCACGTAACTCCTCGCCCGCCTCGTTTATCAGGATCAACGGGAAAATCCGTGCCCGCGAAGTCCGCGTCATCGGAGTGGATGGCAAACAGCTCGGCGTCATTTCCCTGAACGACGCGCTCGCCCAAGCCCGCGCCAACGGTGTGGACCTCGTCGAGATCGCGGCCACCGCCACGCCGCCGGTCTGCCGGCTGGTGGACTTCGGCAAGTTCCGTTATGAACTCGCCAAGAAGGAGAAGGAATCCAAGAAGCACCAGCACGCCACCATCGTCAAAGAGATCCAGCTCAGCCCGCGCATTGACCCGCACGATCTCGGCGTCAAGACCGATCATGCCGTGAATTTCCTGTGCGAAGACATGAAGGTGAAAGTGGTGTTGAAATTTCGCGGCCGGGAAATGGCGCACACGGAATTCGGTTTTCAGGTCATCACCAAGTTCGTCGCCGACATCGCGCCGTACGGTCACCCCGATTTCACGCCGAAGCTCGTGGGCCGCAGCATCACGCTGATGATCAGCCCGCTGCCGCGTAACAAGCGCGCAAAGAATCCCCGTCAAGACGAAACCGATCACGAGGCGAGCCGGGCGAAGACGGCGGACAACCCAAAACGAAGCCCAAGCTGCAAGCGCAACCACACGTTCCTGCGGTGAAAATTCAGGGGCCGGATGAAGCCGAAGGCGCAGACGGTTTTGCCAACAATCCGTTCACGGGCTTGAATGTGAACGGCCAGGCGGGCCCGGTCTAGCTTTGCTCGCGACTCAGCCTTTCCACTGCTTCACCAGTTCGGGGAATTCACACTGGTCGCACACGGCGTTCGAGTGGTCGCAAAAATCCCGCACGATCTGGATCAATCCCTGTTGCAGCGCGGCGTGACGAAAATATTTCACCGACGCGCTGCTTAACAACCGCTGCCGCGCCAGCCGCAAAATCGAATTGTCCTCCGCCGCCGGCCACGCGAAATAACGCCGCGCGATTTCGTCACGCAACTTCTCATTCTTCCCCTCGATCGCGCGCGTCCACAGCCACGGCAGCGCGACGTTGATGGCGAGGTCCGTGACGCGCGTCGCGCCGATGAGCGGTTGCGGTTGCTTCAATCGCGCCGAGCGGAACGTCCAGTGCCACGACCAGAATTCATCGCGCTCGATCTGGAAAATTTCGAGCAGCGAACGCTCCAGCGATTTGTCCGCCAGCGACGCGTCGCACCACTTCTCCAGCGCCGCCGGCAATTTGTCCTCCGCAATCCAATGCGCCGCGAGCGCGAGCCGGCGCTGCGGATGATTCGCGGGGCGCAGCCCGTGAAATCGCCAGACGGCGCGCGGCAGGATCGCGTCGCTGAATTCATCGCGCTCGCGCCACCAGCAATCCCACACGCGTCGCACGTAACCGTCCGCCGCCGATTCTTTGCGCGACACATCCGCGGGCAACAATCCGCTCAGGCCGAGCAGTCGCGCCTGCATCGTGAGCGGTGATTTCTTTTCATCGGCCCAGCGCGAACGCAATTCCGCGAGACTTTGCATCGGCCAGACGTTGTGCTTGTAGCCGGCGGCGCGAAACAACCCTTCCCACAACGCCTGCTCCCAGCCCGCCTGCCGCGCGCGGGCTTGAAGCTGCGCGGCCTTCGCCTCGAACCGCACGCGCGCCGCCTGCTGCAACAACTCCGTCAACTCGTCCGGCGCCAGGTCGCGCAACGGCCCGGAACATTTTCCACGCAGATTTTCCGGCAGCGACTTCACGGGTTCGCGTTCGAGCTGGACGCTCATTTCGCCGAGCGGCGCGTCGAGAACTCCGCGCAACGCGAGTGTCGAGAACACGCCGGTTTGGAGTTCCGCCTTCAGGCGGTTCGGGACTGCGGAGCCGCCTGAAGGTGGAACTCCAAACCCGGCGCGCTCCACATCCCATACGACGTGCAGCAGAACGTTTTTGAACGCCGGATTTTTATCATGCCTGTGCGCGCGCCAGCCGCTGACGCGAACGTCCACTTCCACGTCGCCGGATTGCGGCGGCTGGTTTCCAAATTGCAAAACCGCGCCGCGAAAATCCGGCCCGCCTTCGACGCTGACAAAACCCGGATGAAGCACGCGCACCGATTCGCCGTCCAACGTGCGCAATTCATCCCGTCGCAGCCGTTGATGCAGCCAGATGGCTTGGAGCAGGCGCTCAGGCGGGGAATCGCAATCGTCGCGGAGCGCGAGGGCGGCGCCGGAGCGGAGTCGCCATTGCGCGTAGCGATTGGGCGGATGCGGGGTCACTTGGGATTGCTTTTGCGCCGGTGCTCTCGCAAAGTCAACCTCGATCTGATCGGGGCGCTGCGGTTATTTTGAACGAAACGAAACGGGGCAATGCCTGTTGATATGGAAGTGACGTCTCAGCGAAAAAAATCTCTCTCCGGTTGGATTGTCCTCGCGTGTCTCGCGGGCGGCTGGGGTTGCGCGCCGCCGTCGGCCGAAGCGCCGGGCGCGGACCTCCGCCGCGATGCGACGGTGGCGGCGGTGGAGAAGGCCTTGCCGTGCGTGGTGAACATTGCCACGTCAAAAATTGTAAAAGTCCTCGATTCCTACGACCCCATTTTCCAACGATTCTACGGCCATCAAAAAGAGGAACTCAACAGCGTCGGCTCGGGTGTCATTATTGATGAAGACGGTTATTTTCTGACGAATCTGCACGTGCTGGAGCGCGCCTCGCGGGTGCAGGTGAAACTGTCCGACGGCACCATCTGGGATGTCGAACGCGGCAAGACCATTCGCGATACGGATCTGGCGCTGTTACGCATCCAGGCGCCCGACGGGAAAAAATTTCACGCCATGAAGCTGGCGAAGGACGACGACCTGCTCCTCGGCGAATCGGTGATCGCCGTGGGCAATCCGTTCGGCCTCGGCGGCACCGTCACGCGCGGCATCCTGAGTTCCCGGAGCCGGCGGCTGCCGTCGCATGGCAAGGTTCAGGAGTGGTTGCAAACGGACGCGGACATCAACCCGGGCAACAGCGGCGGCCCGCTGATCAACTTGCGCGGGGAACTGATCGGCATCAACGTCGCCGAGGGCGAGGGTCAGGGCATCGGGTTTGCGATCCCGGTGAAGCAGATCGCCGCGGCGCTGGCGAAATTCTACACGCCGGAATCGGCGCGGGCTTTGTGGTTCGGCGCGCGCGTCACGCCCTTCAATGCGCCGTTGACCATCTCCTTTGTGCAGCCGCGCAGTCCCGCCGACCAGGCCGGCTTGCGCGTGGGCCAGCGCGTCCTCAACGTCAACCACCAGCCGGCGCGCAATCTCGTGGAATTCCAACGCCTCGTCACCGCGCGGCCCGACAATGCGGCGGCGCTGGAGGTCGAGGAGAACGGTCGGCGGCGGTCGCTCACCGCCAGACTGGTGAGTTTCGACGACCTCATCCGGCAACGGATTGGTGTGCGACTGGAAAACATCACCGCCACCAACGCCGCCAGCGTCAGCGGCGCGCCCGGCGATGGCGTGATCATCGAATCCATCGAGAAGGACAGCCTGGCCGACAAGGCGAAGTTGCGCGCCGGATTTGTGATCGTCGCCATTGATGATCAGAAAACCAGTGAAGTATTCGACGCCGCCGACGTGCTTTCGGCGCGAACCGCCGGCGAGCGTGTGGCGATTTCCTTCGTGGTGCCGCCGTCCTTCGGCGCCGGCGCCGGGCGTTACAACACGACGGTGATCCTGCGTTAGGGAATTTTTGTTCGCCCGGCCCGCCACTTCTCGACTACTCTCCGCACCCGAAGCATGGACAATGGCACGATGATTGAAGTGGTCAACCTGACCAGGCGTTTCGCGGGTCGCACCGCGGTGCGCGATATTTCCTTCACCGTCAATCGCGGCGAGATCGTCGGCCTGCTCGGCCCCAATGGCGCGGGCAAGAGCACCACCATGCGGATCCTTTCCTGTTTTCTCCCCGCCACCTCCGGCACCGCGCGCGTGGCGGGGCTGGATGTGTTTCGCGATTCGCAGGAAGTCCGCCGCCGCATCGGCTACATGCCGGAGAACAATCCGCTGCACCCCGAGATGCGCGTGCGCGAATACCTGAAGTTTCGCGGGCGCTTGAAAGGCCTCGGCCTCCGGCAATCGCGCGAGCGCGCGACCGTGGTGATGGAACAATTCGGCCTGACCGAAGTCAGCAAGCGCATCATCGGCCAGCTTTCCAAAGGCTACAAACAACGGGTCGGTCTCGCCGATGCGCTGGTGCATGAGCCGGAACTGATCATCCTCGACGAACCGACCATCGGGTTGGACCCGCATCAGATCCGCAGCGTGCGCCAACTCATCAAAAGTCTCGCGGAGAAACACACCGTTTTGATTTCGACCCACATCCTCCCCGAGGCGGAAATGACCTGCAACCGGATGCTCATCATGTTCGATGGCCGCATCCTCGCCGCGGACACGCCGGAGAACCTGCAAAAAGTCATGGCCGGTAACAGCCAGATCGTCGTCGAGATCGCCGCGTCCGTCGCGGAATTGGAAGCGTGCTGGACGCAGGTCGCGGAGATCCAGAATTTCAACATCTCCGCCGCCGACGGCCAGTTCCAGCGTTGTGCGCTCACGCCGCGCGACGGATTGGATTTGCGCCCGCAAATCTTTCTGCTGGCCAAGGAGCGCGGCTGGCTGCTTCGCGAACTGACGCGCAACCGTCATTCGCTGGAAGACATTTACCTTCAGGTCACGCGGCCCGACGAGGAGGCATGAAAACACCAAACACTAAACACCAAACACCAGGCCGGCGCTCGGGCACGTGTGAACCTCCCCGCGCGGGAATCCCGAGCTTCGGAGTTTGGAATTTTTTTGGTGTTTGGTGTTTGGTGTTTGGTGTTTTCCGAAAGGACCCGGCCTGATGCGAACCTTTCTCACCCTGCTCCGGCGCGAACTGGGTTCGTTTTTCTGTTCGCTCTCCGGCTACGTCATCATCGCGGCCGCGACGTTTCTCACCGGCCTGAGCTTCGTCGTCCTGATCCGTAACCTCGAGGGCGAAGCTACGGCGAAGCCGTTGACGGAACTGTTTTACAGTACGCAATCCTTCTGGCTGATCGTGATGCTGGCCGCGCCCGTGATCACGATGCGCCTCTTCGCGCTGGAAAAATATTCCGGCACCTACGAGACCTTGATGACCACGCCTGTCTCGGACCTGAGCGTGGTCGCGGCCAAGTTCGCGGCGGCGCAGATTTTTTATCTGGTGATGTGGCTGCCGATGATCGCGTGCCTCTTCGTCGTACAACATTACGCCCGGCAATCCGGCGCGCTCCAGCCGGCCACGGTCGGCGGGATGTACCTCGGCATCGCGCTCGTCGGGGCGTTGTTCCTCGCGCTCGGCTGTTTCGCCTCGGCCCTCACGCGCAGCCAGATGGTCGCCGCGATGATCACGTTTCTGTTCGGCGTGAGCCTCTACTCTGTTGGTTTCCTGGCTGAACACATTCCCGCCGCGGCCCAATGGCAATCCCAGGTGCTCAGCCACTTCGCGCTGTTCCGGCAGATGCACGACTTCGCGCGCGGCGTGGTGGACACCCGCGCGGTGGTGTTTTACGTGACGGCCACTTTTTTCTTTTTGTTCCTCACGTTGCGCGCGGTCGAGAGCCGGCGGTGGAGATGAAATGAGCGACGCGACCAAAAAAAGTTTTTCCCTCTGGCGCCGCTGGGGCTTCGCCGTGAACCTCGTCGTCCGCACGGCGATCGTGCTGGCCATCGTCGTGATGTTGAATTATCTCGGCGCGCGCTGGTTTCAACGAACGTATCTGAACGCCGCGAACAACCAGAAACTTTCGCCGCTGACCCTCGGCCTGCTCAACTCCATCACCAATCACATCAAGATCACGCTCTTCTACGACCGCGAGGACGATCTGTTCGGCATGGTTTCCGACCTGCTCAACGAATATCGCGACGCCAACGCGCACCTGCACATCGCCGTCGTGGATTATTTGCGCGATGCCGGCGCGGCGGAAAAAATCAAGGCCGACTACAAATCGGTCGTCACCGGCACGAACAAGAACCTCATCATCTTCGATTGCGATGGCCACCCACCGAAGGCCGTGCCCGGGCGCGCGCTGACCCAATACGCGTTCGGCAACGACGCGCCAACCGAAGCGCTCAAGTTTCAGATGCGCACGCTGTTTTTCGGCGAGCGGTTGTTCAACGCCGCCTTGCTGTCCGTGCTCAATCCCAAACCGCTGAAGGCCTGCTATCTCACCGGCCACGGCGAACATTCGCTCGATGCCCCGGATGACGGCGGCTATCGCACTTTCAAATCCGTCCTCGAACAAAACCACGTCTCCGTCACGGAGCTTTCCCTGCTCGGAACGAATACTGTTCCCCGCGATTGCAACCTTTTGATCCTCGGCGGACCGACCACGGCTTACGCGGAGAGCGAACGCGAGCGGGTGAATGATTATCTGCTGGAAGGCGGCCGGGTGCTCGCCTTGGCCAACTCCATTTCGCTCCCAAAAAGAACGGGCATCGAAAAAATTCTCGCCGGCTGGGGCGTGGAACTCCACGGTCAGATCGTCACCGACCCGAAGCACTCCTCCAGCAAAAGTGGCAAGGATGTTTATGCCGATGCCTTCAATCTGCAACACCCCATCGGCGCTCCGTTGCTCGACTCGCGCGTGCGATTCTGGATGCCGCTCCCGGTCACCAAACTCGATGTGAAGAGTCCGCCCGCCGACGCGCCGCGCATCGAGGCCCTCGTGGCTTCCAGCGAATATGCGCAGGCCGGCGCCCTCGGCCCGGCGCGGTTTCCGCTGGCGGTTTCCGTCGAGAAAGGCGCGGTAAAAAATGTCGTCACCGAACGCGGGGCCACCCGCATCGTGGCGATCGGCGACTCGATCATGTTCGCCAACAATTTCATCGAAGACGACGCGAACAAGGATTTCCTCGCCGCTTCGATCAACTGGCTGCTCGAACGCACGCAGTTGATGCAAGGCATCGGACCGAAACCGGTGGCGCAGTTTCGCGTCGCGTTTACGGCGTCGCAGTTCCGCGCGGCGACGTGGCTGATGCTCGCGATCATTCCCGGCGCGGTGCTCGGCTTCGGCGGCCTCGTCTGGTTGCGGCGGCGCAAGTAACATGAACCCGAAGCACACGTGGGCTTGGGCGGCGATCGCGGCGGGGCTGTTCGTTTTCATTTTCTTTTTCGAGCGCGCTCTGCGCCCGCCCGCGCCCGGCCCCGCGCCGTTGCTGTCGAATTTCAAAGCCGCCGCCGTCACCAGCGTGAGCGTGCAACCCTCGGGCCGGCCCGCCATCCGCGCCGAGCGCACGAACGGATCGTGGCTCATCACCAAGCCGCGCGTTTTTTCCGCGCTGGCCGCGCCCATCGAGGCGCTGCTCACGAATCTTGAACAAGTTCTCCCCCGCCACATCACCGCCGGCGAGTTGCAGGCGCGCGCGCGGTCCGAGGAGGAATTCGGCGTGGACAATCCGCAGACGTTGCTGGTCTTGTATCAAGGCAACGATCTCAAGCAGGTGAAATTCGGCGCGCGCACCGCGCCGGGCGACCAGGTTTTCGTCCAGGTCGTCGGCCAGGAGGGAATTTATATCGTGGACGCGGAGTTGTTGAAGCTGCTCCCGGCGGCGGCGGGCGAGTGGCGCGACCCGGCGCTCATTGATCTCAATCATCTCGCCTGCGACCGGCTCACGGTCAGCAACGCCTTTGGCGCGATCGAATTCTCGCCCGACTTCACGAACGGCGGCTGGCGCATGAACCGCCCGCTCCCGACGCGCGCGGATTCCGAACGGCTCACCGTGGCGTTGGGAAAACTTCAGGCGCTGCGCGTCGCGCAATTCGTCACCGACGATCCGCGCGCGGACCTCGAACCGTTCGGGCTCCAGCCGCCGGCGTTTGAAGTCGGCTTCCGTTCCGGCACCAACGTCACCGCGCTGCTGCACTTCGGCAAAAATCCCACCAACTCCGCGGCGCAGGTCTTTGCCCGCCGGGATAGCTCGGTCGTCCTGGTGCCCGACGTGGCCGTGGCGGCGTGGCGCGAGCCGCTCAAGTATTTTCGGGATCGCTGGCTGACCTCCTTGCCGGCGGAATTCAGCGAAGTGGAAGTGCGCGGCCCCGAACCGTTCACCTTGCAGCGCGCGGGCACGAATGCGTGGCGCCTCGCCGGCGAAAAATTTTCCGCGAACCCCGCGCTGGTGGACCGTTTTCTCGGCCAACTCGCGGCCCTGGAGATCATTGATTTCTTCAAGGACGCGGCGACCGACGCCGAGTTCGGAAGTTGCGGCCTGACTTCGCCCGTGTACCGGGTGATGTTCAAGAACCCGGCCGCGAACGGAACGACCAACATCGTGCTCCAGGATATTTCCTTCGGCGCGACGCGCGGGGAAACCAATTATGCGCGGCGCGCGGATGAGAATTCGGTCTTCGCCCTGCGGCGCGCGGACGTTCAACAGCTTCCCGCCGGCGGCTGGCACTTTCGCGAGCCGCGCGTCTGGGACTTCGCGGCCGCCGACCTCATGCGCCTCACCGTGCGCACGAACGGCCAGACGCGCGAATTCGTCCGCAGCGGCACGAACTCGTGGGCGCTCGGCGCCGGCTCGCAGGGCGTGATCGAGACCGAACCCATCGAAGAAATCGCCCGGCAGTTCAGCCAGCTCAACGCCACCGCCTGGGCCGCGCGCGGCGCCGGGGCGAACGATGCGCGCTTCGGCTTCACGACGAACAGCCTCGCGCTGACGTTGGAATTGAAATCCGGCCCCAAACTCGAGCTCCAGTTCGGCGCCGAGTCGCCGGCGAAATATCCCTACGCGCGCGTGACGCTCGACGGCGAGCCGTGGGCGTTCGAGTTTTCGCGCGCGTTGTATCAGTTCATGGCCAGTTACCTCGTGATCGCCCCGACGAAACCGTGATATGCCGCCCGCCGCCAAAAAATCCCCGGGGAAATTGCGCCGTTGGCTGCGCCGGTTGCGCCTCACGGTGCTCCTGCTGACGCTGGCGATCCTGTCGGCGCTGCTGTTTCTCCATCTCAGCGGGCTGCCGGATTTTTTGCGCCGGCCCCTGCTGCAAAAACTTCGCGACCGCGGCCTCGATCTCGGCATGTCCACATTGCGCTGGCATTTCTACCGCGGCATCGTGGCGGAAAATGTCACGTTCGGATCGTCGGGCGAAACGAACAGCCCGCGCGGCGCAGCGCGGGAGATTGAATTGAATCTCAACTACGCGGCGCTGTTCGGTTTCAATCTCGAAATCACCGGGGTCGTGCTGAACGAAGGCAAACTGATCGTGCCCGTCACCGACGCCCGCCAGCCCGGGCGCGAACTCGCGGCGGAAAAAATCCGCGCCAACCTCCGCTTCCTCCCGGACGACGCATGGGCGCTCGATGATTTCCACGCGCAGTTCGCGGGCGCGAACTTCTCGTTGAATGGCATCATCACCAACGCCTCCGCGCTGCGCGACTGGCCCCTCTTCCACCGTGAGAAGCCGGAAGCCCCCGGCCACGTCGCGAACCGGCTGCGCGAGTTCGCCGACACGCTGGAGAAAATCCACTTCGCGCGGGCGCCGGAGTTGCGCGTGGTGCTCGGCGGCGACGGCCGCGACCCGCAAAGTTTTGACGTGCGGCTGACGTTGAACACGCCCACCGCCGCCACGCCGTGGGGCAGCGTCACCAACGGCGTCTTCACCGCGAGGGTTTTTCCCGCCACCGCCACCGCCGGCTCGCGCGCCGAGTTGAATCTGCACGCCACCGACGCGCAAACGCCGTGGGCCGACGTGAGCGACCTCGTGCTCACCGTCCATCTCGCCGGCGCGCAGGCGGGCACGAACGTGGTCAATGCCGATCTCAGCGTGCGTGCGTCGCGCGTCGCCACGGAGTGGGCCAGCGTGACGAACGCCAGCGGCTCGGCGCAATGGATCCACTCGTTGACCAACGCCATCCCGCTCTCCGGAAGTGGCGAATTCAGCGCCGCCGCCGCCACCACGCGCTGGGCGGGAGCGAAGTCCGTTTCGTTCACTGCCACGTTGAACACGTTGACCAACGCGCCCGCCGCGGATGATTCGTGGGGCGCGTGGGAAAAAATCCGGCCCTTCGCGCTGGGCTGGACTTTGCGCGCGTCGCAACTCGACGCGGAAAAAATCGGCGCGGAGGAAGTGGTTTGCTCCGGCAACTGGAACGCGCCACTGCTCGCCGTCACGAATCTCCTCGTGCGCTTTCCTGAAGGCCACCTCGACGCGCGCGCGCGGCTCGACATCGCCACGCGCGAGGCGAGCTTCGATCTGAACAGCGATTTCGACGCGCACAAAATTTCACCGCTGCTGCCGCCGGTGAACGCGCGCTGGCTGGCCAAATATGCATGGGGGCCGCCGCCGCATTTCACCGCGCGCGGCGCGGCGACCTTGCCGTCGTGGACGAACGCCGCACCCGATTGGAGAGGCGAAGTCGGGCCTACCGTCCGCTTCGCGGCGTTTCTCACCGCGACCAATTGCGCGTATCTCGGCGCGCCCGCGGACTGGATGCACACGCACATCACCTACACGAATCTCGTGTGGCGGCTGCCGGACCTCGTCGCGGGCCGGCCCGAGGGGACGTTGGAACTCGTCCACGAATCCGACGACCGCACGCATAAATATTTCTTCGGGGTCCACAGCACGATCAGTCCCGAGGCCGTGCGGCCGTTGCTCTCGACGAATGCGCTGCGCGGGCTGGATTATTTCAAGCTCACGCAACCGCCGGTCGTGGACGGCGGCGTGTGGGGTACGTGGCGCGAGGGCGCGTCCACCGGCTTCACCGGCCGCGTGGCGCTCGCGAATTTTTCCTTCCGCGAGCAGACGATGGACCGCGTCGAAAGTTTTCTTCGCTACACGAATCTGGTGCTTGAAATTCTTGATCCCCGTCTCACGCGCGGCACGCAATCGGTCACCGCCGGCGGCATCACCGCGGATTTCAACGCGCGCCGCATTTTTTTCACCAACGGCTTGAGCAGCGCCGAGCCGATCGTGATCGCGCGCGCCATCGGGCCGAAAACCGGGCGCGCGCTCGAACCGTATGTCTTCAAACTGCCGCCGGTCGTGCGCGTGAGTGGTTACGTTGGGCTGGACAATGCAAACGATGCCGACCTCCATTTCGACGTGGACGGCGGGCCGTTCGAGTGGTGGAAATTTCGGATCCCGCACATCGCCGGGCGCGTGAACTGGCGCGGGGCCACGCTCGAACTGACCAACCTGGAAATGTTCGCCTACGACGGCGCGGCGGCGGGCTTTGCGGTTTTCAATTTCGACGTCCCGTCGGGCACCGAATTGCAATTCACCTTCGCGGCGACGAACATTGACCTTCATTTGCTGATGCCCGACCTCACGACCGGCACGAATACACTCGAAGGCCGCCTGAGCGGACTGCTCGTCGTCACGAACGCAAACTCGGAGAATAAATTTTCCTGGAGCGGCAACGGCGACGCGAAACTGGAAAACGGATTGATCTGGGCGCTGCCGGTCTTCGGCATTCTCTCGAAGCCGCTGGATGGCATCCGCCCTGGCCTCGGGAGCAGCCGTTTTTCCGAAGGCACGGCGACGTTTCTCATCACCAACGGCGTGATGTATTCGAAGACGCTCGAGATGCGCGCGCTGACCATCCGGCTGCATTACGACGGCACGGTGGATTTCGACGGCCGCGTGGACACGCGCGTGGAGGCGCAACTCTTCCGCGACACCTGGGTGATCGGCCCGCTGCTCAGCGTCGTGACCTGGCCGATGAGCAAACTCTTCGATTATCACGTCACCGGCACACTGGCCGAGCCGAAAGCTGACGCGGTTTACATGAAGCCTTTCCTACACCCGTTCCAGACTTTTGAAGACTTCTTCTCCGGTGCCGGCACAAAAACCAACCCGCCGCCGGAAAAACCCGCGCCGTGATTTCTCGCTGCGGGCATGCTGTCGGCGACGACGCCCGTTCTTACTTCACGGCGGATTCGACGATGCTGATTTCGGCGGCGCTGAGGCCGTAAAGTTCATAGACGCGTTCGTCAATCTCGCGATCCAGCCTTTTGATTTCCGATTCAATGGCGGCGAGGTCGGCGCTGCCGGCTTCCCCGGCGACGGCGCGCATCAAATCACGGACCGCGCGCAGATTGTCGCCCGCGCCGGAACTGAAATAAACCAGCGGTTCGAGCAGGTTGACCAGCAGCGGATAAACTGGCTCCGGCTTTTTGCCTTTCGTCCATTTCTTCTGGCGCGAATGGTCGGCGAGAAACTGCCGCCAACGGGCGTAGATGCAGTGTTGCAACGCCTCGTCCTTGAACGTAAGGCGCAGCACGGGCAATGGACTTGGATCGCCTTGTCCATCGGCAGAAACCGTGGCGGTGAGCGTGAGTTCTTTGCCGTCCGCTGTCACGCTGATTTCGTGGACGAAGCCGGTGCGCTGCACGTCAGCAATCAGGATTTCATGCTTCAACGCATCGCCAAAATCTTTTTGCAGGTAGTGCGCGAGATTGCAGGGAGTTCGCTGCGAATGGCGGATTTTTTTGTCCAATACCAAAGGCAAACTATGGAACGCGCTCTGTGCGACAAGCATCGTTTTAACATTCGCCACGAGACTTTTCTTTTGTGCCAGTTCCTTCTTTGACTTCGGGTTGATTTTCTTTATTGGCAATTGCTCCAGACTAAAAACTGTGACTTGGGGAAACGAAGTTTTGAAGTCCGCAAACATCGTCCTCCAGAAAAACTCCGTGAGCCGCGAATTGATTATGCCCAGCAGATAAAACTCTTCTTCCAAGTCCGAACCGCGAATCGTGAAGATGTTACCAGTGACGGCGAGAGGTTTCTCCAGCAAACCAGCCAAGGGTTTTTCCGCAATCTGTCGAATGACGTTTTGTGTGCGGCAAAGTGGACTTCTTCACCCCAACAACCACCGGCGCTTTCGGGACGTTCAAACAGAACGAAGTTGGACGGCGGTGCCGCAAAGTATCGGTCAACGTCCCCACCTTCAATGATGGGAACGTGCTTTTCAGTTTTCTTGGTCGCGGCGAAATAGCGTTCACGATCTCCAGTAATCAAACCACGATTGAGGGTTGCGACGGTTTTGAGTTGAACAGATTCGCTGGTGAGCTTGGTGATGAAACCCGCGTTATCTTCATTCAGCAAAATATTCCAAACATGGCCGGGGATTTCAGCGAACCTTGATTGTCGGGTGCGGGAATAATTGGCGATGCGATTTTCTTCCGGCTCTGGAAGGTCTGCGGTTGTCAGAATTTGGTGTTTTTCGCGTGAGGCAGCGTCTGGCTCTTTCCTGAAAATCAAAACCGACGTGTGAACATCGGCGTCAGCGAAAACCTGATTCCGACAAACAGCGATTCGCTCAATGCAACATTGTTCGGTCAACCATTGCCGCAAGGATTCAGCATACACGTTGTTCAAAATTGAAGTCGGAACGATGTAGCCAAGATGACTTCCCGGCTTTAGGAAGGAAACCGCCCGTTGTAAAAACAATTGAAAGAGGTCAATCTTGAACTCCACTTTCAAATAATGCTTCCGAAGGTGCGCCAACATTTCTTCGCTTGTATTATTCGGTTGGAGCATGTGGTACGGCGGATTGCCGATGACGACATCGAAGCCGCCGCGTTTCATCGTTTCAGAAAACTCCGTCGGCCAATCGAACGCCGCGTCGCCCGCCACCGCCTTGTCCGCGATGAGGGAGTTGCCGCGCCGGAGATTGTTTCCCAGATTCGGCAGGAAGTTCAGCGGGCGCGAGCCTTTACCTCGGTTTTGCAACTCGGCGCGGATGAAGTCGCGCTCGACGATCATCAGCCGCATCCAGAGATTGAGCTTGGCGACTTCCACGGCCTGCGCGTCCAGGTCCACGCCGAAAATGTTTTCCGTGGCGACGCGGATGCCGACGTGGTCAATCTCCTCGGCGATTTCCCCGGCGGCGTCGAACAACATGCCCGAACCGTTGGTGCGGTCGGTCTTGGCTTTGCGGCAGGCGGCGTTGTAGTCGTCACAGGCTTTGACCAGCGCATCAAAGGCGCGCAGCAGGAACGAACCCGAACCCATCGCGGGATCGAGGACTTTGATTTGCGCGAGTTCGCGGATTTTGGCGAACGCGCCCTTGTAGTTTTTGTAGCCGAGCAAGGTGAGTGCTTCGACGAGGACTGGTTTTATTTTTTCGCCGAGCGTGTGGGCGACGATGTAATCCACGATGTATTGCGGCGTGTAGTAGATGCCTTCCTTCTTGCGCAGTTCGTCGGTGTCTTCGATGACGATGCGCCCGCCGGACTGAAACAGTTTGTGCGCGAGGAAGCGTTCATAGACCGCGCCCATGATGTCCTGCGACATCTTGCTGAAGTCGTAAAGATAAAGGTGCCGGAAGGGAAAGAGTTCGCCCTGGCCGATGGCGATGCCGCATTGCGCGGCGAGGTCGGCGCGAAGCGGTTCGTGGCCGACGACGGCGGCGAGGCCGTCATTGTCAATGGCGAGCTGGTCGCACAGGAGCGGTTGCTGGAAGAGTTCGGTGTTGAACTTGAATTTGATTTCCTGAAAGAGCGATTCGCGCAGAACGTCGGCGAAGGTTTTGTCCGAATGGCCTTCATACATCACTTCGTAATGAATGTAGGAGCGCGCGAGCTTGTTCCATTCGATGAGCCGGTGCGTCTCCAACATGCGGCAGAAGATGAAGCGGTCGAGCAATTGCTGGCTGGCGAGGGTGATTTCTTCGAGGGAACGCTTTTGGTTTCGCAGCGCAAAACCGTTGGCGATGATGAGCCGCCAGCGTTTGAGGTCGGCGAGAAAGCGTTTGTCGAGATCGGCTTTGTGGCTTTGGTCGTAGAGTTCTTCGAGGCGACCTTGTTCGACATTCTCCAGCGCGAGCAGTTCCCAAAGTTTTTCGCGGTTGGGAATGAGTTCGTGGAGCTTGAAGGAGAACGTCGGCTTTTCCTCGGTGACGCGGATGAAGTGCCATTGAAGAAAATTCGTGAGAACGATCCACGTCACCGGCTTTTCCATCTGCGTTTGTTCCGGGCTGACGCGGTAGTTGCGAATGTAGCCGAGCACCTGCACCTTGTGTCCCTCAAACAAGTCGGGCGACACGTCAATCAGGCTTTTGGCCTCGACAAAGAGCAGCGGCCGGTCAGATTTCAACAGATAGTCCACCTGATCGCCGAGGATTTTGAATTCGGGAACGATGTTGGCGTCCGCGTAACCCAGCGAATTGAGCAACGGGCGAATAAGTTTGTGCTTGGTGGTTTCTTCCGGCGCGGCTTCGTCGAAGGCGGCCGGTGGAAAGTCCTCCGCGAGCGACACCAACTCGGCAAGCTTGGTGAAGAATTGTTCTTTCATCCAGGATTTGATCGGCACGGCGCGAGAGTTTGCGCGCGAAAAACAGCAGCGTCAATTTCCGCCTTCACTTTGTTTCCTGTTGAGTTTGCGGCGGCAAACTGTATCGTCGCGTCGTGCTCCGGTTGCTATTCATTCTCCTCCTCGCCGCGACTTTTCACGCGTTCGCCGCGACCGGGCGCGTGGTGAAAGTCCTGCCGCACTTTCTGGATCTGAAGGGCCGCCATTCGCTGTCGCCGAGCCTCTACGACCGCGACGCGTATCAACTGCAATTGCGGCAACATCCCGAGCAGCGGTCGGCGTTGCGCTTCGATGTGTTGTGGCGGGCGCGCGGCGCGACGGGTGCGAAGTTGAAATTGCGCGCCGAGTTGCGCGGCAAGGCGACGGGCCAACTCCCACGGGAGACGACGCTGGAAACGGCGGTGGAATCGCGCGGGCTTTCCAAATGGTCCGCGCTCAAATTCGAGGGCGAGGCCTACCGGAATTTCGGCGAGGTGACGGCGTGGCGGGTGACGTTGTGGGACGGCGAACAACTCGTCGGCGAACAGAAATCGTTTCTATGGTGACGCTGGACATTCGCCGCGCGCTGGTCGCAGCGCTGACGCTGGGTTTCGCGGTCGCATTGACTGCGAAAGAACCGTCGGAGTATCGCGTTGGCGACACCGTGGAGGCGGACCTCGTCACGCCCGCGGAATTGCGCGTCGCCGATCCGCAGGCCGTCGAAATCCTGGCCGCCGAAGCCGCGAAGGAAGTGCCGGCGATTTTCCGGTTCCATCCCGACGCCGCGCTGGAAGTGGAGGAAAATCTGCGCGCGGAACTGGCGACGGTGCGGACAAATTTTCTGGAGGCCATGGGCGCGGTTTACAAAGTGCCGAAGCTCAACCCCGCGTGGCTCAATTCGCGCCGCTACCAGACGCTGTACTTTTCGTTCACGAACCAGCATCGCGATTTTCCGCTGCTCACCGAACTTATCCCGCTGTGGGCGTTGGGCAAGACGGACGGCGACGTGCTCATCACGCTCAGCGCGCCGTTGCGCGACGCGATGAACGGACGCATCCGGCCCGACGCCAAAGCCGGTGAGTTCGCGACCGGCCCGCGCCTGCGGTTCGTGACCAACAGCGATCCCGCCGCGCCGTTGCTCGCGGCGGACGTCGAGCAGCCGGGCTAAATCCTGCCGGCTGACCAGGTCGCGACGCTCACCGAAGCGCGGCTGGAATTTCTGCAACATTTCAAACCCGAGGACGCGGCGGCGGGGAAATTTCTCGCCACTTTTCTGAAAGCGAACTGTACGCTCGAAACGGATTGGACGACGCAGGCGCGGGTGCGTTTCGTGGACGCGCATCTGCCGCTGGAAAAAATCGACGCGGGCCAGACGCTCGCGAAGCGCGGTGACACGGTGGACGCCAAGCTCCTGGCGGCGCTGGAAAAAATGCGGACGCTGAACGTGACGCCAACCGTGGTCGCACCGCCTGTGCCGCCGCCGGTGGTCGTGACCCAGATTGTGGAACAGGTCGCGGCGAAGGTTGAAATGCCGCCCGTTCCGCCCGCGCCGGCGCAGTCTTTCAATTTGTGGTGGCTGGCCGGTGTGCTGGTGCTGGGCGCGTGGTGGTTGGCGCGGCGGAAACCGCGCGGTTCGTTGTTGCCCGCACGCGTGGCGGGAACGGGCGAGCGCGCGGCGGTCATCGAGTGCCCGTCGTGCCACGAGGAGATTGTGATCCCGGCCGAGACTGTGCGCGCGTTGATCAAGACGGGGGAGGAAGACTGGGAAAAGCGCGCGCTGGCCGCGGAACACCGCGCGCACCGCGCGCACGAGGCCATCCGTACGGGCGTGTTGAAACAATTCTCGAACTGGCTCAAGCAGCGGTTCGTTCGCAGCCTCATCTCCGAGCGCACGCAATTGCTCGACTCGCAGCAGGCCGCCGCCGCCGAGGTGGCGGAACTCGAACGGCGGCTCGACGACCTGCACGCGCCGTTGCAGGAACGCCTGCGCGCTTACGAGCGGCGCGTGATGGAACTGGAAAAATCCCTCGCCGCCAAGGACACGCAGAATCGCGAGCTGATCCAGGCGAAGATCCGGTTGACGCGGCAACATCTCGAAGCCGAGCGCGCGCGCAACGAGATGGAACTGAACTGAGCGGCGGATTTTTTCAGGCAAAAAGAACTTGTTCCTCGGGAGGCTTTGGGCGAAGAATCGTTTGTCTCCCGCGAGACGACTGGTTCAACCTTCAAACCATCATGACCATGAAAAAGAATTTCTTCTGGTACGCGCTGTTGATCGTGGCGCTGCTGTTGTTGTTCAGTCCTGACACCGCGCTGGCGGCGCCCGGCGGCAAGATCGTTTCCGGTTTGTTCAAGTCCACCTGGGGCAAAATCCTGCTGTTCGTTCTGTGCATCATTTTCTCGCCGATCATCGCCTACGTTCTGGTCCGCGAACATTTCGCCCAGAAACGGACGCTCAAACTTCTCAAACGGCTGGCGGCAGTGGACCCGAATTTTGACTGGATCCGGTTGAAGGATCGGGTGACGGATTGCTATCACCGCGTCCACGCCGCGTGGCGGCAGGAGGACATGTCCGAGGCGTCCGAGTGGATGACGGGTTGGTACTGGCAGAACCAGCAACTCGCCTTTCTCAACCAATGGGAGCGCGACGGGCTGGTGAATCATTGCCGGGTGAAATCCGTCGGCAAAATCCGCCCGCTGTTCCTGCGTTACGAGCAGGACGAGAGCGGCACGAGCAACGGTTCGCGGCTGGTGGTTTCCATCACGGCGAACATGGAGGATTATCTCGCCGAACACGCGACCGGAAAAATCGTCGAGGGCGCGAAGGGTTACGAGGACACGGAACACGTGTGGACGTTCGACTTGCGCGATGGCAAATGGGTCGTCGCGAACATCGAGGAAGGTTCGATGTCGTTGAGCTACGCGAAGCTGCCGTCGGAAGTGCCGGAGGCTTTGCCGGCAAGAGTCGCCGGGCAGACGGCCGATTGAAATTCTGCTGAAGGACTCGAGCCGCGCCGCTGTTGCTGCGCGGCTCAAATTATTTTCACAGGCTTGCCCGCGTTCACCCGTTCGCCTACCTTGCGCGCCGCTTGAATCTGAAATCTAAAATCTTGAATTCCCCATGAGCGTTCTCATTGTCGGCTCCACGGCGTTGGACTCCATCAAAACCCCGAAGGCGGAAAATCCGCGATTGCTCGGTGGCTCGGCCAGTCATGCGGCGGTGGCGGCGAGTTTTTTTTCGCCGGTGAAACTGGTCGGCGTCGTCGGGGATGATTTCCCGAAGAAATACCTCGAGCTTTATCGCCGGCACGGGATTGATCTCGAAGGCTTGCAGATCAAGGCGGGAAAAACTTTTCATTGGTCCGGCGAATACGAAGTCAACATGAACAACCGCCGCACGCTGCTCACCGAGTTGGGCGTGTTCGAGACGTTCACGCCCGTGCTGCCCGCCGCGCACCAGCGGACACCGTTCGTGCTGCTCGCCAACATCGCGCCCGCGCTGCAACATCACGTCCTCGACCAGTCACGCGGCGCGAAGTTCGTCGTGGCTGACACGATGGACCTCTGGCTCAACATCGCGTTCAACGATCTGGTCAAGTTGCTCAAACGGATTGACGGCTTCGTGCTCAACGACAGCGAGGCGCATCAGCTCACAAAGGAAGACAACGTTTTTGCCGCGCTGAAAAAAATCCACAAGCTCGGGCCGAAATACGTCATCATCAAAAAAGGTTCGCACGGCTCGATCCTTTCCGGCCCGCGCGGATTTTTCCTGTGCCCGGCGTATCCGTTGCACAAAGTTGTGGACCCGACCGGCGCGGGTGATTCGTTCGTCGGCGGCATGATGGGCTACCTCGCGACCGCACGCGGTTCGATTGACGACAACCTCCGCCGCGCGATGATCCACGGCAGCGTGACGGCGAGTTTCTGCTGCGAAGGCTTCGGCTTGAACCGCACCACGAAGCTCAAACGCGCGGACATTGACCGGCGCGTGAAGGAATTGGAGAAGCTGACGCGGTTTTGATTCAGACGAGAGTTGAAATCCGGAGCGAACCGGATAAAGATTGCCCCAGCAACAAGATGATCACGCGCCGACAAATCCAGGAATTCGCCGACAAGGTGGTGCGGGAATTTCGCCCGCAGAAGATCATCCTGTTCGGTTCCTACGCCTATGGTCGTCCCACAGAAGACTCCGACGTGGACTTACTGGTCATCATGCCGTTTCGCGGCAGTCCGAACAAAAAGGCGGTGGAAATCGAGATGCGGCTCGACCGCCGTTTCGCCATGGATCTGCTGGTACGAACTCCCGCCAAAGTGCGCCAGCGCGTGAAGCTGGGCGACTGGTTCATGCGCGAAATCATGGAAAAAGGCGAGGTGCTGTATGAATCCGCTCGTGCTTGAGTGGGTGCAAAAGGCCGAAGGTGACTTTGAGGCCATGCAGCAACTTGCCCGGGTGCGCAATCGTCCGTCCGTTCTCGACGGGGTTTGCTTCCACGCCCAACAATGCGCCGAGAAATATTTCAAAGCGCGCCTGCAAGAATCCGGTGAAATGATCCCCAAGACGCACGATTTGATCGGCCTGCTGGAACTCTTGCTGCCCTCCGAGCCGATGCTCGAACCGCTCCGACCCGCGTTGTTCTCTCTCAATCGCTACGCTGTGGACTTCCGTTACCCCGGTTATTTCGCCACCCGCAAGGAAGCACGCGAAGCGGTGGCGGGTTGCAAAAAAGTGCGGGCCGCTTTGCGTGAAACCCTCGGGCTGGAGGGACAGGCCAAGCTGCGCAAGCAGCGCCGGAGCAAACGATGAGAATTCGGTCGGATAAAACCTACTGCACGCGCACACGGTAAAACCTCGCCGCGTTCGCTCCCGCAGATGTTCCTTGGCCGGGGGGTGAGTGCCCACGAGAAATTCAGCGGCGACGTGGGCGGGGAAATAGAACGGCCCTTCGTGCGTGGCGATCAACGACTCAAGGGTGCCAAGCTTTTCCGCCGCGATCAGGACGCTGGTGTCAATGGCTACCGGCATGGCCGAAAACTTTTGAGGCCGCGCCCATCGCGGCTTTGAGTTCCCGCTGTTCGGCAGCGGTGAAGCGGACGGCCTTGAGACGCTTTAGGAGTTCAGCGCCCGACACGCCGACGGTGCGCCGGATTTGCACCACACGCTTGCCGTGGCGCTCCACCTGGACGGCATCGCCGCGCGCAATCACCCGGTCCAGGATGCCTTTGCTGTCGTTGGCTAGTTCGGTCGCAGTGACTTTCACGGGGTCAAAATACCTATTTTAACAACTCAAGCAAGCTGGCCGTTTCTCATTCTTGTGGATGAGTTGATGGCTCACGACCGCCATCCGTTCACGGGCCCGCAAGGTTTCAAATATGAAAATCCCCGCTCTTCTTCTCGCGGTCTTTCTTGCTCATGATCTTCACGTTGGCGGATTCCTGCACGACGAGTGAATGCGGCGGGACGCTGTTGGTGAGAAACACGCTCGCGCCGATGGTGCTGTGCTCACCAATGGTCGTGTCGCCGCCCATGATCGTGGCGCCGGCGTAGATCGTGACGTGGTCTTCGATGGTCGGATGACGTTTCTGCCCGCGCAACGCCTGCCCGGCGGCTAGGGATTTCGCGACGAGACCCACGCCTTGATACATCTTCACGTGGTGGCCGAGGATGGAAGTTTCGCCGATGACCGTGCCGGTGCAATGGTCCACAAAAAAGTGCGAGCCGATCTGCGCGCCGGCGTGCAGGTCCATGCCGCTGCGACCGTGCGCCCACTCGGTCATGATGCGCGGAATGAGCGGGATGTTCTTGAGATACAACTCGTGCGCGAGCCGTTGCACGGCGACGGCTTCGACGAAGGGATAGGCGACGATGACCTCTTCTTTGCTCAACGCGGCGGGGTCGCCGTTGAAAGCGGCTTCGATGTCGGTGTGCAAAATCTCGCGCACGCGCGGGAGGTTGCCGAGGAATTCCAGCGTGAGGTTGTGCGCGACCGTGCGGAGGTTGCTCTTGTTATATTCCGGCGGCGGATTGTATTCGAGGCTCTTGCGGATCTCGTCTTCGAGCGGGCCGATCACGGCGTCGAGCAACGCGGCGGTCTCGACTTTGATTTCGGAGGAATGAATCAACTTGTCGTCGAAGAAGCCGGGAAACAGCAGCCGCAACAGATCCTTGGTGATGGAAGTGACGAGGCGTTTGGACGGAAGATTTTTTCCGTCGAGGTGATTGATGCCGCCGACCTGCGCGTAGGAGGCGACCAGCTTGTTCGTCAATTGCGTAACGGTGGGTTCCACGCCGGCAGTATTCCGCAGTGAGTTGGCGAAAGCAAGCCGACCGCGTCAGCGGAAACAAATCTTCCGCACGCAATCGCGGAAGTCGTCCGCGCCGGCGACGATCTTGATCTCGACGCGCATCCAGAGGATGGGCAGGTCGCGGCGGTCGAGCTTCGGGAACCGCACGGCGTCTTTTTGCGTGGTGATGATGAGCTCGGCCTGGCGTTTTTTGCCGCGGTTGATGGCGTTGAGGATTTCCTGCTGCGAGAAGCGGTGATGGTCGGCGAAGCGTTTGGAATAGACGAGTTCCGCGCCGAGTTTGACGAGGCTCTGCTCGAAGCTTTCCGGCTGCGCAATGCCGCTCAGCGACGCGACGCGCCGGTCCTTGATGAAGTCGAGCGGCTGGCGTTCGGCGGTGAACACGTCTTCAAAATACATCGGATGGTGGATGCACTCGATGACAGCGGCGGTTGGATTCAGCGAGGCGATGCGCTTCCGCAGCTCCGCGGTATTGCCGTCGCTCTTGGTGATGAAGATCGTGTTCGCGCGCGCGAGGTGGGAGGGCGGTTCACGCAACGTGCCGCGCGGGAGCAGGTGTTCGTTGCCGAAAGGTTGCTGGCGATCAATCAGCACCACGTCGTGCCGACGGCCGCGCAAGTCCCAATATTGAAAGCCGTCGTCGAGCAGGAGCGTGTCGCAGCCGAATTTCTCGATGGCATAACGCCCGCCTTTCACGCGGTCTTTATCCACGAGCACGACGACGTCCTTGAGGTTGGACGCGAGCATGAACGGTTCGTCGCCGGCCATCTCGGAATCCAGCAGGAGCGACTTTCCGTCGGACACGACGCGCGGCGGCGTGGAATCGGTGCGGAAGAGGATGCGGTTGAGAAAAGATTTGTGGAGCGGCGGGGGTTTGGAACGGTAGCCGCGGGAGAGGATGGCGACGTTGCGGCCGGCATCGCGGAGTTCGCGCGCGAATTTTTCCACGACCGGCGTCTTGCCCGTGCCGCCGACGGTGAGGTTGCCGATGGCGATGACCTGCACGCCGAGCGTGGAGTCGCGAAAGATGCGGACGTTGTAAAGCCAGCGGCGGATTTTGACGCCGACGATAAAAAGCTTTGAACCGCCGAGCAGGAATGCCCGCATGATGGCCGCGCGCGCGCCGGGTCGTTCCTCGAAGATGACTTCGAGGACGAACGTTTCGAGGTTTTCCACCCAGACGCGCAGTGTTTCCCGCATGGCGGTTCAGTGTGTCAGCGAGCGAAGGTCAGGGCAAGGGTGGGCGGGACGAATTGCCTTCGCGAATGGATTTGAAAACGGATTCGGAGGAGTGGTGACGAAGCTAGGGAACTCCAAACCCAGCGCAGTCTTGATGGCCGCTCCTCCGAAAGGGTCAGGCGTGCGCCGTGCGCCACTGGCGCAGGCGGGGCAGCACGAATTTGTAGAACACCGCCAGCGTGGCGAAGATGATGAGCGCCCACTCGGTCGGTTCGGGCACGGGCACAAGGCTGGGAACGAGTTCGGTGCCGTTCATGCCGCTGTAGTAAAGGGTGCCGCTGAGGTCGAATTGGATGTGGCCGAGGAAGGTTGAATCCGGTGCCGTGCCGCTGAAAAAGATCCGGTCGTCGGTGCCGGCGGCACCCGCCGCACCCGCCCAGCCGGTGATGGTCAGGATGCCGGTGGCTGTTCCGGAGATGGTGGTGAAGGTTAGCGAGCCGTGGGTGGCGTCGTTCACCAGCGCGAGCGTGGAGTTGGCGGTCAAGGAAAGCGCGCCGATGGTGCTGTCGGTTTTGTTGTTCGCGCTCAGGATTCCGCCGGCGAAAGTCAGCCCGCCGGTGCCGAGCGCGTCGTTGGCACCCAGCGTCAATGTGCCGCCGCTGTTGGCGGTGCCCGTGCCGAGCGTCGTGCCGCCGGAGTAGGAGTTCGCGGCGCCCAGAACGGCCGTCCCGCTCCCGGTCTTGCTGAGGGCAAGCGTACCGCTGGCGCCGTCTTGAATCGTGCCGGAGAAAGTATCGGAGCCGGAAGTTTTGTTGAGGGTGAGCGTGGCGGTGCCGGCGAGATTGTTTTCAACCGTTCCCGCCGAGCCGCTCAACCCGGAGAGCGTGACGCTGTTGCCGTTCAGGCGAAGCGTGCCTCCAGTCATGGCGACCGCATTCGGGGTGGTGGAATTCAATGCGCCCGCGTTGCCGAGTTTCACAACGCCGGCGTTGATGGTCAGCCCGCCGGTGAAGGTGTTGTTGCCCGACAGGAGCCAAGTGCCCGCGCCGTTCTTGACGAGCGCGGTGGCGTTCGCGCCTTGATCGCCGATGATGGCGGCCAGGGTGTTGTCGCCGGTGTTGCTGCCCGCGAAAGTCAAACTGCGAGTGCCCGTGCCGCTGAAAGCAAGCGCGCCGGAACTGGTGAGATTCAATGCGCCACTTCCCGAGGCATCAATGGTCGCGCCGCCAGTGCCGACGGTGAAGAGACGATCACTGCTGACCGCGCCGCCGGTGTATTGCACCGTGCCGCCGTCAATCACGAGATTGGCCGCCGAGTTGGCGGAATTGCCGATGGCGCTGGTGCTGCCGCCGTTGGCGAGAGTGTTCACGGAGAGGATGCCGCCGCTGACCGTTGTCACGCCGCCGTAAAGGTTGGCGCCGCTCAAGGTCAGCGTGCCGCTGCCGGTCTTGGTCAGCGCGAGCGCGCCGCCGCCGGTGTTCTTGATCACGCCGCTGAAGGTGCTGCTCTGGTTGTTATTGCCCGCGGCGAAACTGACCGCGCTGGCGCTGGTGTTATCCACGATGCCCGACCCGGAGAGCCCGTTGAGCGTTTCACTGAAGCCAGCGAGATCAAGCGTGCCATTGGCCGTGAGGTTGCCGTTGCCACTGCCATCGGGAATGACGTTCGCTGCACCCAACTTCAATGTCCCGGCGCTGATGGTTGTGTCGCCGCTATAGGTGCTCGCGGTGCCAAGGATCAAGGTGCCGTTGCCGGTCTTCGTCAGCGAGCGCGTGCCGCCGGTTTCACCCACGGCGACCAACGTGACCTGCATGGCTGCGCTCGCGCTGTTGGTGACTTCGAAGGTCGCGTTGCCGGACAACGTGGTCGCACCGAATGTGAGACCTTCCGTTCCACTTGTGACGTTCCCGCCCGGCCCGATGCTCAGAGTGTTCGCGCCAATACTCAACGTGCCGAGATTGTGGGTCACGCCCGCGCCGGAACTGCCGCGGTTGGCGAGGACGAGGGCATTGGCCGAGACGGTGGTGTTCGTCGAAAACGTGCTGCCGGTGGTGACCCGCAAATCCAGCGTGCCGCCGGCCAGCTCAATCGGGCGCTGGCTCGTGCTGCCGGGGTTGCCGAGGGCATTGGCATCGGTCAGCCGCAGCGTGCCGGCGGTGATTTTCCACGAGCCGGCAAACGCATCCGCCGCCGTCGCACCGCTGGAGACGGCCACGGTGCCCGGGCCGTTGACGGTGATGAGCGAGGACGAGTTGCCATTTCGAATCGCCGAGCTGATGGACAACACATCGGTGCTCGCGGAAGTCGAGAAGGTCACGCTCGCGCCGCTGGCGATCGAGGGATAACTGCTCTTGCTGTAACTGGCCCCGGCGCCGGTGCCGAGCAGCGTGGCGCCGTTGTTCAAAGTCAGATTGTCAGCCGTGATGCTGACGTTATTGATCTTCAATGTAGCTGAATTGACCGTGATGGCGCTGGTGCCGAAGGCGCTGGCGTTGTCGGCTTGAACGGTGCCGGCGTTGATGGTGGTCGGCCCGGTGTAGGTGTTCACGGCTGTCAGCGACAATGTGCCGTTGCCGGTCTTGGTGAAACCGCCGCTGCTGCCGCTGCTGCTCAAAATTCCGCTGAGGACCGCATCCACGCTGGCGGAACCATCGTCCACTTGAATCGTCCGGCCCGTGTTGGCGAAGCTGATTGGATTCTGAAACGTGACGGTCTTGTCGGCGTCACTGGCACCGAGAATCAGCGTCGAACCGGTCGGCACGAAGCTGCCGCTGCCCCAGGTGACGGCGGCGGCGGCTCCGCCCAAATTCACATTTCGGTCGGCGGTGTAGGCCGCGAATCCGCCACTGCCGCCGAACTGAACCTGACCGTTGCCGGTACCCAAACTGCGGGTGAAATCAGCGACACCCAATCCAAGAACGCCGCCGTTGAGATTGAGGTTTCCGCCGCCGAGCGAGTTGGCGAGGTTGATCCGCAACACGCCGGCATTTACCGTCATGGATTTATCGGTGCCGCTGTTGTTGCCGGTATCAAGGGTCAGCGTTCCGGTGCCGCTCTTGATCAAGGTAATTTTCGTGTTCGAGTTGCCGCCGACAGTACCGAAGGTGCCGCTGTAAGTCGTGCTCGTGTTGTCCGAACCAGCCGTGATCGTGGAACTGGTGGTGTTGTTCTTCTCGTTGACGCTGCCACCGGTGCCGGAAAGGTTTGCGATCGAGATGTTGTTGCCATTCAACTCCAGCGTGCCGCCGGTGAGCGTAACGCTGCCGGTGCCCAGTGCGCTGGTGTTGCCAATCAGGAGAGTGCCCGCGCTGATCGTTGTGCCGCCGCTGTAAGTATTCGCACCGCTCAGCGTCAACGTGCCCGTGCCGATTTTGCTGAGCGTCAACGCGCCGCCAGTGTTCTTGACGACGCCGCTGAAGGTGCTGGTCGTGTTGTTGTCCTCGACGGTGAAGGTGGACGTGCCCGCGGCGGTGTTGTCCACCGTGCCGCTGCCGCTCAAAGCGTTGATGGTGTCGTTGAAGCCGTTGAGGTCGAAGGTGCCGTTGACGATCACGTTGCCCTTGCCACTGCCGTTGGCAAACACGCTGGACGCGCCGAGCTTGAGTGTGCCGGCGCTGATCGTGGTGTCGCCGCTGTAGCTATTGGCGCCGCTGAGCGTGAGCGTGCCGGTACCGACTTTGGTGATCCCGAAGGTGCCGCCCGTCTCCGAGATGACGCCGCCGATGCTGATGTCGCCACTGGCACTGTTGATCGTACGAGTACCAGTGAGGACGAGATTCAGATTGATGGTCTGGAGGCTCGTGCTGCTGTTGGTAATGCCACCACCCAAGTTAATGGCGTTGCCCCAAAGCGTAAAAGCACCGGCGCCACTGTTGAAGGTGAGGCCGACGAAGCTGGTGTTGGCGGCGAAGTTGTTGGTTGTGGTCAGCCGGGTGCTGCCACCGAAGAACAACGAGTCGCCGGCGGACGGCGCCGTGCCGCCCCAGTCGCCACCGGTCTGCCAGTTGTTGTCGCCGCCACCGCCGTTCCAAGTCTTGTTGGCCGCGTTTGCTCCGGTGATTTCACCAAGCAAAAGCACCGTCGCCAAAATTGTCAGCCATTTCCTCATCATCATGTCGGAGTTCGTCCTACTTCTCGCGCCGGAAATAGCAGCTTTGCGGCCAGCAGCCGGGCTTGCGCCGGACTTTAAGGCTGGCGGAACATGAAGATTAGTTCTCAAAGCGTCTTTTTTTTCGGGTGTACTGCTCCGGCTGATCTCCTTTGCAATTACATCACACGAAACCTTAGAGCGTTTCCGCTGAACACGTAGCTATCATTCGTAAAAAGCACCCGTAAATACAGGGTATTCCTCACAGCAAGCCGCTACATCATTTCCGATAATGCTCTAGTTGATGGGTGCGGGCCTTCAACCTGAGAGATTCCCGCTCGTTTCAGTACAATCACGGCGGGAGAAAATGCGTAGAAATCACGCTGGGGGAAGCCCGGGCGCGCGGTGGGACTACACGCGGGGTCAGCGCAAACCTTGAATCAACTCGAGTTCTTCCGCGCGCAGTTGCTCCCGCGGAATGTTTCGTGCCAGCTCGCGCGCTTCGCTCGCGCGGTCGTTGGCGGCGAGCACGGCGGCGTAAACCGCGCGCTGGTTCGCCAGCGCACCGGGCCAGTTGAAGTCGCGTCCGCCATAGGCTTTCAGGGCACCGGGATAATCGCCCTGCCGATAATGGGCCAGCGCGAGGGTGGTGCGATGCGCCAGATTTTCGGGCCGCGGGCCCACCAGCTTCCCGGCGGTTTCGGCCGCGGCCGCCACGCCGGTGTTCAGCAGCGCATTCAAGTACGCGAAATCATTTTGATACGCCGCGTCGTCGGGCCAGCGATTCGCCATCTCGCCGAGCAGATCGCGCAACTCGGCCGTCGGGCCGGCACGTTCCGTCACACGCTCCAAAAGCTGGAAGGCGGGCCGCGGATTCTCGACGCACGCGATCAGCGAACGCAATGCCCGCTTCGCCGTATCGAACTCCGCGCACTTCTCGGCGTACGACGCGAGCCACATCAATTGTTCCGGGTTCCGCTCCGCCGTGCGGACGGCCTGGCGCCAGTGCAGATCCGCCAGCGCGCCGTTCCGCAATTCCTTCTCGCACCGGGCGCGGAACGCTTCGGCGTAGGGCTGCTCCAGCGGCGTCTGTTTGGTTTCAAAAATCTTTTTCAGCGCGTCCCATTGTCCGAGCGCCGCCAGGGCGTCCGCGTGTGAAAGAAAAAAATCCTTTCGCTTGAGCGCCTCCGCGAGCGGCAGGAGTTCGAGCGTGCGATTGCACTCGCTGTTCTGGTTAAGCCAGACGGCGAAGGCGAGCCGCGTTTCGGCGTCGCTGGCTTTGAACTGCGCCGCCGCGTCGTCCAGCAAAACTCCCCGTTGTTCCGGCGTCACCAGGAGTTGCAGGCCGAGCGCGAGCAACTCGTGGGCGGTGGTTTTCGCCGGGTGCGCCCGCAGCAGCGCGATGAGTCGCTGCCGCTGTTCGGAAGTCACCTCGCGCCTTTGGGCGAGAAAACTCAACGCCTCCAATCCCATCGCACTTTTGTCCGTCGCGATCTCCCACACATTCGAGTGCGCTGCGAAGCGTTGCTCGGGTTGCGCCGAGTCGAATCGCAGACTCGCGAGGAACAATTGATACTGCTGGTTCGTCGGGTCGTTGAGGTGCGCCCGCGCCGCGTAGTACATCGTCTGCTCCCGGTCGCCGGCCATCGCAAAGAACTGCGCACCCAGCCATAAATTCACCGGATGACTCGGCGCTTCTTGCAACAGTTTGTCCAACTCCTTCACCGCCGAAGCCGTGGCGCCCGCTCGCAGTGCCTGCTCCACAAACGTCCGCCGGTCCGCGACGGTGGCCTGGCCGGTTTCCACCAAGCGTTGCCACCATTGCCAGGGCGGCGGGTTTGTGCCGCGGGTCAACACCTGCGCCATCGCGCGCAGGGCGGTGGGTTCGCCCGGCGCAAGCAGCATCGCCGCCTGGGCCTTGGCGCGCGCCGTCTTCCAATCACCGTGCGACAAGAATTGCGCGGCCTGCGCCGCGAGCCTTTGCGAGCGCCACTTTTTTACGGCGCGATAAGCGGGGCGGGCGAAGAAGTATCCGCCCGTCAGAATGGCCACCAACGCCAGCGCCACAATCAACCATCGCCGGGTGGCGCTGGTGCTGGCGGATTGGGGTACCTCGGGCGAAGACTTCATGGGAGGTTACTTCCGCGGAAAACTGGCGACCCTTCCATTGAGACGCGACGCGCTCAACGGTTGGATTCGGAGTCGAGCGAGATCAACCCGTGCGCGATGGTGAATTTGGTCAGCCCGGCCACGCTGTGAATGTCCAGCTTGCGCATCACCCGCTCGCGATGGGTCTCGATCGTGCGCACGCCGATGCCGAGCAAGGTCGCGATTTCCTTATTGCTCTTCCCCTCGGCAATGTGGACCAAAACCTCCCGCTCCCGGTCGCTCAACCGCGACAACGGGTCCATGTGGTCGGATTCCGAGACGTACTGATTAAGCGCGATGCGCGCAACGCTGGGACTGAAAAATGCATCGCCGGCCTGGACGGTTTCGATGGCCTTGATGAGTTCATCGGTCGGTGCGTCTTTGAGCACGTAGCCGCGCGCGCCCGCCTTCACGATGCGCAACACGTACTCGCGATTGCTGTGCATCGAAAGTACCAGCACCTTGGTTTGCGGCGATTCTTTGCGGACGGTTTCCGTCACCGCCAGACCGTCCACGCCGGGCATGTTGATGTCCAGGAGCACGATGTCCGGCGCCAACTCCTTCACCTTCCGGATCGCTTCTGCGCCATCGCCGGCTTCGCCGACGACTTTGATGTGTTCGCAATTTGACAGGCAGGAACAAAGCCCCTTGCGCACCACCGGATGGTCGTCCACCAACAGAATTTTGATTTTCGTTTTCGCGACGCTCATCGTGTCTGCAACAGGTGTTGTGAGAAAAGGAATAGTCCCTGAGCTTCGGCAAAGCAAGCGCGCTGACGGAAAAACTTTTCCGCCCTCACGCCGGCTCCTGTTGCGTCAAACAATGCAGGGAACCAAATCCCAGCACCAGATCCACCGCGTGGATGCCGACCACCGGACGATCGCGGAACAACTCGCCCAGGATGCCGAGCGCGACGCGGTCGTTTGGATCATTGAACGTCGGCACCATCACGCACGCGTTGCAGATGTAAAAATTCGCGTAGCTCGCGGGCAAGCGCCAGTCCTTGTGATGGAGCGGCGCGGGCATTGGCAGCGCGATGACTTCGGGCTTGGAACCGTCTTCCAGCCGGAAATCCTGCACACGCTCCCAATTCTCCGCGAGCGGCGGGAAGTTGACATCGCGCCGGTTCGTTTCCTTGATGAGCACGAGCGTCGTTGGGTTCACGAACCGACAGATGTCGTCAATGTGCCCGTGCGTGTCGTCGCCCACCGGGCCGGCCGCGAGCCAGAGCACGTTCGTCACGCCGAGATATTTTTTGAATTGCCCGTCGTATTGCGCCCTCGTCATGCCGGGATTTCGCACCTGGATTTTCGGGTGCAAATAACATTGCTCCGTCGTCAGCAACGTCCCGCGCCCGTTCACCTCGATGCCGCCGCCTTCAATGACGATTTTTTTTTCGTTGAACTGCGCGTCGAACAGCCGCCGCTTCAACACCTTCGCCGCCGTCTCCGGCACTTTCGTATCGAGCTGCCAGTTTTTGTACTTCGCCCAGGCATTGAAATGGAAATGCACGATGGCGGTTTCCTCATTCGATGTTGGATGTTGGATGTTGGATGTTGGATGTTTCCGCACGACATGAATCGGCCCGCTATCCCGCGTCCACCCGCGATTGGTCGGATGCACGACGAACTGAACTTTCTTCAAATCACAATTCGCCCGCTTGAGATAGCTGCCCGCGAACTTCGCCTCCGCGCGGTTGCGCACGAGCAGCCGCACCATTTCGCCCGCGGAAATTTTCCGCACCATCTCGGCGTACACCCAGCGGATCGTGTCCAGCTTGTCCGGCCAGTCGGATTCATTGTGCGGCCAGCCGAGCCAGGTGGCCGCGTGTTTTTCCCATTCCGCCGGCATCGCGTAGCCGAGCGCGGCGGGGGTTTCTCCGTCTGTGGGTTTCAAATTCGCCATAGCTGCGGCGCGCAGAATAAACGGGTGACACAAATTGGCAAACCACGAAACGCACCAAACACTCTGAAACTATTCGCCGCAAAAGAACGCAAAGCGCACAGAGAATTTTTAACCACGGATGACACGAATGAACACGGATTCGTTCGGAGTTGCGGCTTCAGCTGGTCCGGGGGCGTCCCGCGAATGGCGGGGCGGAACTACAACTTCCAAACTCCCTCTTTCCATTCGCCGCCCGCCGCCGTAATCTCGCCGCGTCGGATAAAAAACAAAACGACCAGAAAACCAATTTAACTAAATCATTTTGCGCAGCTTCGGCTGCTGTCCACATCGAAACCTCGGAAATTTCGTGCAGGAGACAGCGTTTGAAGCGCGCCCCAACCGGGGCGCGCTGAAAGCGTTCTCCTGTGGGCCCTCCGAGGTGCCTGATGTGGGACGCAAGTAAGTGCGTCCCATTTTTCTTTCAGGCACCGGAGTTCTCACAGAGGACAGTCACCACCACAGCAGGCTGATTCGCGCGCGAGCGAACAGCCATGTCTATTCTTAAATCCACGGGCAAGACGGCGGTGGAGGCGCAGCCACCGCCGGCCGAAATCGAAATCCCGGATCAATCCGACTTCTACAAGCTGCCGGCGCGGTTTGGCGCGCTGCCGCTGGATGAAGCGCCGCTCGGCTACGAGATCGAGACCAAGCGCCGCGAAACGAAGGTCACGAAATTCGAGCACGCCTACCCGCGCATCTACCTGCCGTTTCAGGAAGTGAAGCGCGAGAGTTTCGGGCACGGCAAAAAATTCGAGCCGACACCGTTGTTTCCCACGGGCGCGAACCGGCTTTTTTTCGGCGACAACCTGCACGTCATGCGGCAACTGCCGAGCAAGTCCATTGACCTCATCTACGTTGACCCGCCGTTTTTCTCCGGGCGCAATTACAACGTGATTTTTGGCGACAAGAACGAAGTGCGGTCGTTCTCCGACATCTGGGAAGGCGGGATGCCGGGCTATCTCGTCTGGCTCAACACGCGGCTCTTTGAGATGAAGCGGCTTCTAAAAGACACCGGCTCAATCTACGTCCACCTTGATTGGCACGCCTGCCATTATGTGAAAGTCGAGATGGATAAGATTTTCGGCAGCGGAGGTTCTGATGGAAACGACGCTGGCTTCAAAGCCCACATCATTTGGAACTATTCATGGGGCGTCAGAACCGACAAGCGGTGGAATCGGAAGCATGATGATATTTTGTTCTACACAAAAACTCCAAAATTCACGTTCAACGCCAATGAAGTCCTTGAGGACAGAAAGCTTACCGAAGGCACGCTAAAACGATTGGAATACAGCGGAGCACTGATTCGAGATCACAACAAGCGCGGAAGCAGTGAACAAGCCTTGCCCACGGATGTTTGGTATGTTGCGACAATTAACGGAATGGCAAAGGAGCGAATTGGGTATCCCACGCAAAAACCCGAAGCATTGTTGGAACGCATTATCAAAGGCTCTTCCAATGAAAATGATGTTGTCGCAGACTTCTTCGGTGGCGGCGGGACAACGCCAGCCGTAGCGCAGCGATTGAATCGGCGATGGATCGCCTGTGACCAGTCGCGCATCGCCACAGCAATAACGGCAGATCGCATCACGCGCGTAGTCGAAGAAAATGCGACTATCCTCGCCGCGCCTGATTTTACCGTTGAGCATTGGGGCGTCTATGAATCGCCGCGGCTGGAAAAACTGGCCGCCAATGATTTCCGAAAATTTGTCATCGAGGCTTACGGCGGACGGACGGAAAGCGCGGCGGCAAACATCCACGGCCTTCGCACTGGCGTCCCGCTTTTCGTCGGCGAGCCGTCGCGCAAATCGCAAATCGGCAAGGAGGACGTGAGAAAATTCGCGCAGGCGATTTTCGAGGAGAAGCGCACGGAGTTTGGCGTGATGCTCGGCTGGAATTTCGACATCGAAGCGCGCCGCGCCGCCGAAATCCTCAAGGCGAGAGAGAACAAGCGGATTGATTTCGTCCGGCTCAATCTCGTGCGGCTGGAAGACAAGGAATTCCGCGAGCACATCACGAACAAGCACAAGGATTACGCGGAGCTTTTGAGTTTCATCCAGCCACCGGAAGTTCGCGTGGAGATGACGCGCATCGGCGCGAGGAAGTATCGGTTCGATGTCAGCGAATCGGTGAGCCTGAACCCCGACGGCAAGCTCGCCAACGTGCAATGGGATTTCGACTACCGGCAACGGTTCACCTCGACGCGCGGTTACAGTTTCAACCGCGAGACGGCGGTGGAATACGAATTTGATTCAACCGGCAAAAAGCAAATCGCCTGCTCGGTGCAGGATAATCAGGGCGGCGAGCGGACTTGGGTTGGCGAACTGGACGTGAAGTAAAATGTTCAACGCATTCCTCAAATATGAGCGCGACTTTCGCGAATGGGTCGAAGCCGACTTCCCGGACATCAATCCGCTCTCGCGGGATTTCCTCGAACATTTGCGCGAGCCGAAGGAAGGCAAGCGCGTTCTTTGGCCGCATCAGATGGAGGCGGTGCAGCGGGCGATTTATTCCTTTGAATTGCTGCACATCAAAGAGGCGTTGCTGAACATCGTCACCGGCGGCGGCAAGACGAGCATCATTGGCGCGGTAGTGGCGTGGCTGAAATACGCGCATGGCGTGAACAAGTTTCTGCTGCTTTGCCCGAACACCATTGTGCGCGACCGGCTCGAAGATGATTTTGCGGAGGCGAAGGTGTTCCGCACGTTTGGTTTTTTTCCGGCGGGCGCGGAGCATTACACGAACGAACTTGGATTGCACGTCCTCGAACGCGGCGCAGCGCCGCAAGGCATCCTCGACAACGGCGTTGTGCTGGGAAACATCCAGCAGCTTTACCAGACGCACATCACCGGCCAGCGAAACCTGGCGGTAATCATGAATTATGTGAGCGAGTTGGCGGTGTTCAACGACGAGGCACACAACACGCCCGCAGCGGAATACGACAACGTGCTTTACACGCTTTCGAAGCGTTGCAAGTTCCGGCTCGACACCACGGCCACGCCCGACCGCGCCGACGGCCAGACGCCGGACGCACAGATGATTTATGAGTTCGGCATTTACGACGCACAATCGCAAGTGCCGCCCATCATCAAGAGCGTGGTGGTTTATCAGCCGAAACTTTCGTCGGTGCAACTCACCTACACAAATCCCGAAACGGGCGAGCGGCGCACGGTGGATGAGATGGACGAGGAGTTTGACAAGATTGAAAAGGGATTGAGCGCAACGCAGTGGGTGACTGACGCCGACCCGATGCACAAACAGATTGCGATTGCGTTGGAACGCCTCACGGAACAGGAGCGGCGCTCGGAATCGCTGGCGGGCGGAAGTTACCAGCCGATTCTTTTTGTCGTGGCGATTTGCATCAAGGACGCGCGTGCCGCGCATGAAATGCTGAAAGAGAAAAAAGAATCGGGCGGTTTTGGAATCAATTCGCTGCTTGTCACCGAGGAATCATCCGACGAAGAGCGAATCATGGCGGGTATCATCGGCAAGCGCGGCAAGGCACTTGAAGAATCGCAGCGGAGTTTGGAGCGGAAACTCGGCGACTTGAGCAAAGCCAAACGCCTGATTGAAGAAGGTTCAAAGGTTCGGGCGGTCGTGAGCGTGCTGATGCTGCGCGAAGGCTGGGACGTGCCGCCGGTGTCGGCGATTCTTTTGCTGCGGAAATTTTCATCGCGAGTTTATGGGCAGCAAGTCGTTGGTCGCGGTTTGCGGCTCAACCAGCGTGGCGAAGATGCCCAGGAATTTTGCGCGATTGTTGACCATGAGAAACTTGATCACCAGTGGCTCTGGGACATGGTCGGCGCGAAAGTCAAAACCGGAATTGACCAGGGTGATTTGTTTGGCATCGAAGATGACTTGCCACCAAAACGCAAACCGCAGTTGCTTGTGAACGAGGACAAGCTGATTCAAGTTCCCGAACCGCTCGAATGCGAAAAGGAAGGCATTGATTTGAGCGACCTCGACGATCTGGTGGTTGACCTGAAGGATTACGAAGACTGGCAAGCTGTGCTCGACTCCTTTGAATACGGAGCGGACGTGGAAATTTCCCGCGTGGAGATCGAGGGCGTCGAGGGCAAGGATTTGTTCAAAAGTGATTTCACTCAAATCATTGACCCGCCACAGCACGCACGCCCCAAGTCCGCTGAAAACACATTGAGCAAAGAGGAGCTTGTTGACGTGCTAAAAAATTTGGTGCGCGACATCGCAAGCGCGTTGCTCGCAGACGAAGGCATCGGCAGTCACGAGCTTGGTTATTTTTACGGCGTGCTGATGGATCACGTCCGCGCAAAGTTGCTCAGCGGCGCAACGGCAGGCAGCGCCTCGTCGGAACTTCTGATTCACGCAATCCGACATCGGCACACATTGATTGGGAATTTCAAACAGCGGCAAGGGCTGGTGAACAGCATCATCAAATATCGAAAGGAGTCGTCCAATGCCAGCAAGTGAACATGGCGACTTTGAGAATCCTAAGAAATCGGCCTACTCGGTCGAGCGTTATGATTCGGGTTGGGAGAAGCAATACATGACGATGCTGGAGCGCGACAAAACCGTCGCCAAGTGGACTAAGCAGCACGGCATCGTCATCGAATACATCACCGAGGCCGGCAACAAGCGCGGCTATCGCCCAGACTTTCTCATCCAGAAAATTGATAACATGATTGAACTGCACGAGATGAAGGGCGGGCAATTCCTCGACAGTCCGGATACCGTGCGAAAGCATGAGCGCGCCCGTATTTGGTGCAAGCAGCGCGGGATGAAATTTGTTGTGCTGACGAAGAAGTGATTTGAATTCATCAGCGGTTCAATTCTTTGCGGTCTGTGTGTTCCTTCGCGGTAATTTGAATCCGTGTTTATCCGTGTCCATCCGTGGTTAAAATAATTTATTGGCTTCTGCGTCGCGCCGCGTATCGTGTGCGCCGCTAAATTTTCAACCGATAAAACATTATGGCCAGAACCGAACGACACAAAATTCACAACCGCGAAGCCGTTGCCGACATGCCCGAATGGATGAAGGAGAAGAACTGCCCGCACAAAAAGAAATACATGGCGGGCAAGCGCATCCAGCCCAAGAACCTCACCGGCAAGGAAAAACTTACCTACATCATTGACGAGTGCTTCCTCGCCTACAACTCCGCGCGGCTCAAGGAAGCCTGTCAGCTTTACACCGACCGCATGTTGGACGCCGACGTGACCATCGGCATGAGCATCTCCGGCGCGCTCACGCCAGCCGGCCTCGGTTGCTCCAGCATCATCCCGCTCATCAAGGCCGGCTTCGTGGACTGGATCGTTTCCACCGGCGCGAATCTTTATCATGACCTGCACTTCGCGCTGAACTACCCGGTCCACTCCGGCAGTTTCAAATTCGACGACACCGACCTGCGCGACAACGACCTCGTCCGCATTTACGACGTGGTGATCCCCTATTCCGACGGCTTGATGGCCACGGATGAATTGTTGCGCGAAATGTTTTGCCTGCCGGAATTTCAGAAGGAAATGGGCACGACCGAACTGCATCATCTCATCGGCAAATACGCCGCCGAATGGGAACGCAAGAACAAGCTCAAGGACGTGTCCGTGATGGCCGCCGCGTATCGCGCGGGCGTGCCGTGCTTCACCAGTTCGCCCGGCGACTCCACCATCGGCATGAATGTCGCGGGCGTGGAACTGCGCGGCAGCAAGCTCCGCGTGAACCCATCCATTGACGTCAACGAATCCACTGCCATCGTCCTCGCGGCCAAACGCAACGGCGGTCGCAGCGGCGTCGTCCTCTGGGGCGGCGGCAGTCCGAAGAATTTCACGCTCCAGACCGAGCCGCAGATTCAGGAGGTGCTGCGCATGAAAGAAGTCGGCCAGGACTTTTTCATCCAGGTCACCGACGCGCGGCCCGACACCGGCGGTCTCTCCGGCGCAACACCCGGCGAAGCCGTGAGCTGGGGCAAGGTCGATCCCACCAAACTCCCCGACGCCGTCGTTTGCTACACGGACACGACCATCGCGATGCCGCTGCTCACGCACTACGCGCTCGCGAAGCGCAAGCCGCGCAAGTTGAAGCGGCTCTACGATCAACTGCCGAAGATGATGAAGGCGCTGACGAAGGAATACTTCGTCCACAACAAGGTGAAGATGCTGGATGGTAGCGAGCCGGTGTATTGACCGGAGCGCGGAGGAAATTCCAAGCACCAACAGCCAAGCTCCAGAGAAGCACCAACAACCAAGCTCCAAAACCGCGCCGCGTGCCGTTTGGTGTTTGAGATTTGGAGCTTCTCTGGATGTTGGAGCTTGGTGTTTTCATAAAACCCGTTTCACCGCCTGCTTCCATCCGGCATAATTCTTTTCCACCAACTCCGCGCTCATCGTCGGTCGGAACGCGGTGGCCTCGCGCGGCAGCGACGCCAGTTGTTCCAACGACGAAAACACGCCCAGCCCCAATCCGCCCAACAGCGCCGCGCCGAGCGGCGAACATTCCGCTACGTTCGACACGAGCACTTCGATGCCCGTCATGTCGGCGATGAATTGCATCAGGAATTTATCGCGAGTCGCGCCACCGTCGGCATGAACGCGGGCGAGCGACATGCTGGAATCCTGCTTCATCATGTCGAGCACATCGCGCAATTGGTAGGCGATGGATTCCTCCGCCGCGCGCGCGACGTGTTGCCGCGTGCTGTGGGCGGAGAGTCCGACGATTGCCGCGCGCGCGTCCGGTTTCCAATACGGCGCGCTCAATCCCGCAAATGCCGGCACGAGATAAACGCAGCCATTGTCCGGCACCGCCGCGGCGAGCGCGCTGATCTCTCGCGCACTCGTGATCAAACCGAGTTGATTCTTCAACCACTCCACCGTCGCCGCCGAATAATTGCTGATGCCTTCGAAGCAATGCGTCGGCTTGCCATTGTGCGCCCAGGCAATCGTTGTTACCGCGCCGCCTTCAGAAAATCGCGGCGCACCGCCGAGGTTCAACATCACGGTCGAACCCGTGCCGATGGTGATCCTCGCCTCGCCTGGCTCAAAGCAGCGTTGTGCGAAGAGCGAACTCTGCGCATCGCCGATGACGCCGCGAATGGGAATGGGTCTGGCCAGCAGCCCGCCGAGATCGGTCTCGCCGAACGCTGCGCTGCAATCGCGCGCTTCCGGCAACGCGCGCATCGGCACTTCGAACAACGCACAAAGACCTTCGTCCCAGCGCAACTTGCTGATGTCGTAGAGCAACGTGCGGCTCGCGTTCGTGTGGTCGGTGGCGAAAACTTGATGCCGGCCTGGACGAGATTGTTGGCGACGGAAATTTTTCCGCAGTAGGCGTCGCGGCGGCGGGCGACATCGAGGCGCTTGAGATCATCGGGGTAACCTTGAATCAACACCGGCACGTTGAGCTTGGACATCTTGAGCGTGTCGGCCACGCCCTTTTCGTCACCGAAGTTCGGCAGGCACACGAGCACGCCGTCAATTTCATCGGCGTGCTTGCGAAACAGTTCCGCACAGTTGCGGGCGTCGCCGTGCGTCTCCACGCCGCCGAGCTTGGAATCCTTTTCACCGAGCTGGACGGCCTTGATGCCGAGCTTCTCAAAAAGTTTGGCAATGTCCGCCCGTGCTTCGGTTACGAGATGGTCGGGAAAGAAGTCGCGGTTGCCGTAGATGACGGCGAGGGTGGGTTGTTTTGCGTTCTTAACTTCGCTTGAGAATGCTCGGGGAGTATGCCGGTGCGGGCGGGGTTCGTCAGCAAGGAGTTATTGAGAATTTTGCCAAGCGGCCCATGGGAACTGCCAGAACTCGGGTTGCGTTTTGCGTGTTGCGTCAAGTGGCTGTTGGAAGTCCGGTTCATACTTGACGCATCACGAAAACGCAAAACGAATTATCTTGTGCCGCGACCCGAAAGTACTTAAAGCCGCGTCTGCAATTTGCGTTTCACATGACCAAGAAACAACTCCAGTCACTCGCGAAGCGACACGGCACGCCGCTGGTCATCGTGGACCACGACGAAATCCGGCGGAATTACGCGTCGTTCCGCAAGTATCTGCCGCGCGTGCAGTGCTACTTCGCCGTGAAGGCCAACGCGGAGCCGGCAATCGTCCGGACGCTTTACAAAGCGGGCGCGAGCTTCGACGTGGCGTCGCTGCCGGAGTTCATGCTCGTTTACGAGAACATCAAAAAACTTCCGGCCAAGGCGCAGCAGGATTTCATCTGGGACAAAATCATCTACGCGAACCCGACGAAGCCGAAGGAGACGTTGCTCGCGCTCGACAAATACAAACCGCTCGTCACCTATGACAACGTGACCGAGTTGGAGAAGATCCAAAAATTCGCGCCGCACGCGGGGGTGGTGTTGCGGCTCGCGGTGGCGAACACGGGTTCACAGTGCGAACTCTCGAACAAGTTCGGCTGCGATCCGGGCGAGGCGGTGGATTTGATCCTGGCGGCGCAGCAGCGCGGGCTGGTGGTCGAAGGCTTGAGCTTTCACGTCGGCAGTCAATGCACGAACTTTGAAAACTTTGTCCAGGCGTTCAACGCCGCCGCCGCCGTGATGAAGGAAGCGCGCGAGCGCGGACACGAGATCAAGATTCTCGACATCGGCGGCGGATTTCCCGCGCCGTACAACAAACACGTGAAACCGTTCCCCGAACTCGCGCGCGTCATCAATGCGGAGATCAAGCGTTTGTTCCCACCGGACATCCAGATTCTCGCCGAGCCGGGAAGATTTCTCGTCGCCACCGCCGCCACGTCGGTCGCGCGCGTCATCGGCAAGGCGGTGCGCAACGGCAAGCGGTGTTACTACATTGACGACAGCGTGTATCACACGTTCAGCGGAATTATTTTCGACCATTGCCAGTATCCGTTGCAGGCGTTCAAGTCCGGGAAGAAGGAAGTGTGCGCGGTGTTCGGCCAGACGTGCGACGGGCTGGACTGTATTTCACAATCGGACCTGCTGCCGGAACTGGAAGTGGATAACCTCGTGTATGCCGAAAACATCGGCGCGTACGGCAGCGCGTCGGCGACTTACTTCAATGGCTTTCCACCGGCCAAGGTCATCCATGTGAACGAGTGAGCGTGAAAAGGTTGTCCGCCCTCTGCCATTCACCGCCAGATTGTCCGACCGTTTTAATCTACTTCAACTTGATAGGGATTATATTCCCCACCTGACTTAAGTCGCTTAAAAAACTTATTTGACAGGCATTTCGTGACAGTAAATAATCTCTATCCGGTTTAGAATTTTATGATTGAAAACGACGTAACGTCAGTCGTAACGCGCAACGAGTTTCTGAAGTACGCCAGCCCCACGCTGGCGGGCGATATTGCCGCGACCATCGCGGACGACCGCACGGATCATTTCTCGGAGGACGACGGGCAGTTCCTCAAGTTTCATGGCTCGTATCAGCAGGACGACCGCGACCTCCGCAAGTCGGGCAAGAAATACCTGATGATGATTCGCGGCCGCATTCCCGGCGGGGTGATGACCTCGAATCAATGGCGCGTGTTCGACGATCTCGCGATGCGCTACGGCAACAACACGCTGCGCATCACGACGCGGCAAAGCATCCAGTTTCATGGCGTGGTGAAGTCCGGCCTGCGTCCGCTCGTGAAGGCGATCAACGATTCGCTGCTCTCCACGCTCGCGGCTTGCGGTGACGTGAACCGCAACGTCATGGCCCCGCCCACGCCGGCTTACACCGTCGCGCGCGCGCGGGTCTTCGAAGATTGTTACCGCGTGGCGCTGGCGCTCGCGCCGGAGACCAAGGCGTATCACTCGATCTGGATTGACGGCGTGCAACTCAACAACGAAGCGCCGGAGAACAAGAATTTCGAGGACCCGCTGTACGGCAAAACTTATCTGCCACGGAAATTCAAGATCGCGTTTGTCATCCCGCCGGTGAACGACATGGACGTGTTCACGAACTGCCTCGGCTTCATCGCCGTCGTGGAGAACGACCAGGTCGTCGGCTACAACCTCGCCGTCGGCGGCGGCATGGGGCGCAGCCATGGCAACGCGGAAACTTACGCGCGGCTCGCGGACGTGCTCGGCTTCTTCACACCCGACAAACTCGTGGACGTGGCGAAGGCGGTGTTGACGGTGCATCGCGATTTCGGCGACCGCACGGATCGCAAGCACGCGCGGCTGAAATACGTCGTGCAAGAACGCGGCGCGGACTGGACGCGCGCGGAAATCGAGAAGCGCGCCGCTGTGAAGCTCGCGCCCGCGAAGCCTTGTGTTTTCACCACGATGGGCGACCTCTACGGCTGGCGGAAACAGGTGGACGGGAACTGGTTTCTGGGATTGTTCGTCGAGATGGGCCGCGTCAAGGACGTGGAAAGCCACGAAATGAAAACCGGCCTGCGTCGCGTGGCGGAAAAATTTCCCAACGTGGAGTTTCGCCTCACCGCAAATCAAAACGTCATCCTCGCCAACGTCGCCGAGTCCGACAAAGCCGCGCTCACGGCGCTGCTCGCCGACCACGGCGTGCAGGTGGAAAACCAGGCAAGCGTGCTGCACGCCGCTTCGATGGCATGCCCGGCGTTGCCGACGTGCGGCCTCGCACTTGGCGAAGCGGAGCGCTTTTTGCCGGGCTTGTTAGATCGCATCGAAGTGCTCTGTACCGACGTGGGCTTGCACGGCGAGGAGATTGTCATTCGCATGACTGGCTGTCCGAATGGCTGCGCCCGGCCGTACATGGCGGAGATGGCGTTCGTCGGCAAAGCGCCGGGCCGTTACCAACTCTGGCTCGGCGGCAATGCCTCCGGCACGCGGCTGAATCGAGTTTGGAAGGACATGGTCAAGGACGCCGAGATTGAGAACGAACTCCGCCCCTTGCTCACGCGCTATCTCAAGGAACGCGCGTCCGCCGAACGCTTCGGCGACTGGGTCGCACGGGTGCTGTGGAAGGAGCAGACTGCGGCTACGAACTAGAATTCCCGGCCGGCGTTCGCCGGCCGCAATTCGCAACTGCGTTTTCCCATGACGCCAGAACAAATTTCCCAAGCCAACGCCGAGTCGTGCAATCAGCCCGCACTCGAGCTAGTGACTCCCACTGCGGTATTTGATACCATCAACGCATGAACGACCGCCGCCCAAAAGTCATCCAGCCGATTGTCACCCGGTTCAAATCATTTGCTGACGCCGAAGCGGCTGACCGCGCCTGGCAACGGTCTCTGACTCCGCTCGAACGGTTGCACCAACTAGAACTCGCCCGCCAATACGCCTATGGACCCACGTCATCTCAGCGACGACTTCCGCGACTTCCTAACCTGTCTAAACGAAGCTGGGGTTGAGTATCTGCTCGTCGGAGGTCATGCCGTGGCTTACCACGGGTACTACCGTCCCACGCGGGACATGGACGTTTGGGTTCGCGTTTCTGACGAGAACGCCGACCGCTTGGTGAAGGCGATCAACACTTTCTTCGGTGGCCAGCTCGAAGGCGTGGCGCGGGAATGGTTTCTGGACGGCGAAAATGTGACGCGCTTCGGCGCCGTGCCGAATCTGATCGAGATATTGCCGAAAGTTTCCGGCGGAGATTTCCAACGCTGCTACGAGCGGCGCGTGACCGATACGGTGGATGGGCAACCCGTGAAGCTCATCAGTCGGGAAGACTTGCTGGCCAATAAGAAGGCGAGCGCACGCCTGAAAGATTTGGCGGATGTTGAACAACTGACAAAACCTGAATGACCACCGACCAAATCGCCAACGCCAACGCCGAGTTGCGCAACCAGTCCGCGCTCGACGTCGTGCGCTGGGCCGTCGCGCAGGCGAAGGGCCGCGTCATCGTCTCGACCAACTTCCGGCCGTACGAAGCCGTGGTGCTCCATCTCGCCACGCAGGTGCAGCCGGACATTCCGGTGTTGTGGGTGGATCACGGTTACAATCGTCCGGCGACCTATCAGCACGCGGAGCAATTGCGCGCGCAACTCAAGTTGAACCTCAAGCCGTACCTGCCGAAGATGACGCCCGCGCACCGCGACGCGATTCATGGTCCAATTCCGACGACGGAACAGGAGAAAGAACTGAAACAGTTCAGCGCCGTGATGAAACTCGAGCCGTTTCAACGCGGCATGAAAGAACTCGCGCCCACCGTCTGGATCACCGCTCTGCGCAAAGTGCAGAATCCGAATCGCGCCGGTCTCGACATCGTGAGTGAAGACAAGAATTTCGGCGCGCTGAAAGTCAGCCCGGTGTTTTATTGGAGCGATGCCGAGATGGAGGCCTATCTCAATCAGCACAATCTGCCGAACGAGTGGGATTATTTTGATCCGGCGAAGGCCGACGAGAAGCGCGAGTGCGGTTTGCACGCGACGTGGGGCGGCGCGGCGGTGAGGAGTTAGACACGGATTACACGGATTTTCACGGATCACTTATGTCAGAACTGCTGTATCGAGACGAAACGCGCCAGTTGATCGGGTTTCGCATGGAAATCCATCGCGAACTGGGCAAGGGCCATGACGAGGTGATTTACAAAGACGCCTTGGTGGTCGAATTGAGCCGGGCCAAGATTCCGTTCACTCGCGAGAAGGCGTATGAAGTTCGATACAAGAACGTAATTCTTCCGCACCTCTACAAAGCGGATTTCGTGACCTGGGATAAAATCCTGTTCGAGGCTAAAGCGGTGGAAAAGCTGGCTGACGCACATGTAAAACAGGTTCTGAACTATCTCGCTGCCTCGAAGCTGCGGCTCGGTTTGCTGGTCAACTTCGGTGGTGATTCGCTTGAGTGGAAGCGCGTCATTTTATGAATCCGTGCCAATCCGTGAAATCCGTGTCTTAATGAACACCTACCATCTCGATCATCTTCAATACTTGGAGACGGAGGCGATCCACGTCCTGCGTGAAGTCGCCGCGGAGTTCGAGCGCCCGGCGATCTTGTTTTCCGGCGGCAAGGATTCCATCTGCATCCTGCGGCTCGCGGAGAAAGCGTTTCGTCCGTCGGACATCCCGATGCCGTTTCTCAACGTCGAGACCGGCCACGAATTTCCCGAGCTGCTGGAGTTTCGCGACCGCCGCGCGAAAGAACTCGGCGCGAAGCTGCTCGTTCGCACCGTGGACGAGGCGATTGCCAAAGGCTCGGCGCACGTTGCGCCCGGTCAGATCAGCCGCAATCAATTGCAGATTCCGGTGCTGCTCGGCGCGATCGAGGAGTTCCGGTTCGATTGCTGCATCGGTGGCGCGCGACGCGACGAGGAGAAAGCCCGCGCGAAGGAACGCTTCTTCAGTTTCCGCGACGGCTTCGGCCAGTGGGATCCGAAAAATCAACGCCCGGAAATCTGGAACCTTTACAACGGCCGCCTCAATCCCGGCGAGAACATGCGCGCCTTCCCGCTCTCGAACTGGACCGAGATGGACGTTTGGGAATACATCAAGCGCGAACAGCTCGAGGTGCCGAATATTTATTTCAGTCATGAGCGCGAATGTTTCCGCCGCGGCGGGCAATGGATTCCCGTTCCGCCGCCGCACACGGACCCCGCGAAGCCGGACCCTTACGCCGGCGCGCGGCCCAAGCCGGCCGAGAAGTTCGCCAAGCTCGTCGTCCGCGTCCGCACCATCGCCGACATGATCAGCACCGGCATGATCGAGTCCCGCGCCGACAGCGTGGATGACATCATCGCCGAGGTCGCCGCCGCGCGCGTGACCGAACGCGGCACGCGCGCCGACGACAAGGCAAGCGAGGCCGCGATGGAAGACCGGAAAAAGGCCGGGTATTTTTGACCGCTAATCTGCGCTAATCATCGCTAATTCATGAAACCGGTCGCGAAACATTTTTTATCAGCGCAGATCAGCGCAGATTAGCGGTTTCATTCCATGCCCCACTCCCAACACCCAATCGAAATCCTCCGCTTCAACACCTGCGGCTCGGTGGACGACGGCAAGTCCACGCTCATCGGCCGGCTGCTCTTCGATTCCAAGAGCATCATGGAAGATCAGATGGAAGCGCTCGAACGTTCCGCCGACATCACCGGCGGCGGCCAGATAAATTTGGCGAACCTCACCGACGGCTTGCGCGCCGAACGCGAGCAGGGCATCACCATTGACGTCGCGTATCGCTACATCGCCACGCCGCGCCGCAAGTTCATCGTCGCCGACACGCCGGGCCACGTGCAGTACACGCGCAACATGGTCACCGGCGCGAGCACGGCGAATCTTTCCATCGTCCTCGTGGACGCGCGGCTGAGCGTCATCGAGCAGACGCGGCGGCACACGTTCATCGCCGCGATGCTCGGCATTCCGCACCTCGTCTTCGCCGTGAACAAGATGGACCTCGTGGAGTGGAGCGAGGACCGCTTCCTCGAAATCCGCGACGCCATCGAAGCGTTCCTGCCGAAGCTCGACGTGTTCAAGGACGTGAAGTTCATTCCCATCAGCGCGCTCAACGGCGACAACGTGGTTGATCGCTCGGAAAAAACGCCGTGGTTCGAGGGGCCGACGTTGCTGCGCCATCTGGAAACCGTCCACATCGCGAGCGACTGGAATCTGAGCGCGCTTCGTTTTCCGGTGCAGTGGGTCAACCGCCCGAACAATCCGACGAACAAGGAACTGCACGACTTCCGCGGTTTGAGCGGGCAGATCGCCGGCGGCATCGTCAAGCGCGGACAAAAAGTGCTCGTGCTCCCGGGCGGTTTGCGCAGCACGGTGAAGGAAATCTGGACCTACGACGGGCCGCTGCACGAGGCTTTCTGTCCGCAGTCCGTCACGCTCGTGCTCGAACACGATCTCGACATCAGCCGCGGCGACATGATCGTGGGCTTCGAGGGCCTGCCGGGCATGAGCGCGGAATTACACGCGCGCGTTTCCTGGATGCAGCCGAAGCCGCTGCAACCAGGCCGGAAATTTTTTCTCAAGCACACGACGCAAACGGTCCAGGCCATCGTCACGAGCATCGAGAGCAAGGTGGACATTCACACGTTCGACCCCGAGCCGAACCCGGGCGAACTCACGATGAACGACATCGGTGAGGTTCGCATCCGCGCGGCGAAGCCGCTGGTGTTCGACGGCTACGGCGCGAACCGTTTGACGGGTTCGTTCATCCTCATCGAGCCGGGGACGAACGCGACCGTTGGCGCCGGCATGTTGCTGCCGCCGACGGCCATGGTGAAGCCGGAGTACGACGACTTCGCAATTTAAGCGGCGCGCGGCGGTCTCCGCCGCAGCGCGTGCGATGGCAAAATCCCGGACGGGAAAACAACGCCGCGGTACTTTCTTCGGACCCCGCTGCGGCCGGGACGGCCGCGCCCCGCGAAATTGCAGTGGATTTTTCCGGCGGGCTGCGGCTACATTGCATTGCCATGTCCGAGAAAACCGTGAACGAAATCCCGCGCGACCTGCGCCCGCTGTTCACCAAGGGCAGCGAGGCCTTGCAGCGCGACAACTTCGACTACGCCATTGACCTCTTTTGCCAGGTGCTCGCGCGCGAACCCAGCGTCATTGACGTGCGCCGCGCCCTGCGCAAGGCGCAACAGGGCAAGTCCGGCGGTCGCGGAGGCTTTTTCAAAAAAGCCTGGAGCAGCGCCAGCAACTCGCCACAGGTGCTCAAGGCCCAGTCCGTTTTGCGCAACGATCCCGTCGAGGCCATGAGCATCGCGGAAGACATTCTCAACAGCGACCCCACCAATACCGGCGCGCATCGCGTCATCGTCGAGGCCGCGACCGCGCTGGAAATGCCGCAGACGGCGGTGATGTCGCTCGACGTGTTGGTGAGGAATTCGCCCAAGGACAAGGCGCTGGCCATCCAGTTCGCCAACACGCTCGCGGACACCGGCGACACGAAGAACGCCGAGCGCATCCTGCTCGAATTCGCGCGTGCCATGCCGAACGATCCCGAACTCGGGCAGGCGGTGAAAAATCTTTCCGCCCGCCGCACGCTGGGCGAGGGCGGCTACGACAAGATCGCCGGCGGCCAGGGTTCCTATCGCGACATTTTGCGGAACGAGGAGGAAGCGAAGTCGCTGGAACAGGAAAACCGCGTGCAAAAAACGGAGGACAATGCGCTCAAGCTGATTGACGAATACGAAGCCCGCCTGAAGACCGAACCGGACAACCTCAAGCTCGCGCGCTCACTCGCGGAGCTTTACACGTCGAAGAAGAATTTTGGCCGCGCGCTCGCGCTTTACGACGTCGTGAAAAAATCCGAGATGGGCAATGATCCGTCGCTCGACGGCGCGATCGCCCAGACCAAGTCGCGCCGGTTCGATCATCAGATCGAAACGCTCGATCCGGCCGCGCCGGATCACGCCGAGCGCGTCGCGCAACTCACGGCGGAGAAGGCGGCGTTCCAGACGGCCGAGTGCCAGCGGCGGGTGGAAAAATTTCCGACCGACATGGCGATTCGTTTCGAGATGGGCGTGCTGTATTTTCAGGCCGGAAAAATTGGCGAAGCCATCGCGGAATTTCAAAAGGCGCGAAATAATCCGCACAAGAAATCGCCGGCGATGAATTATCTCGCGCAGTGCTATGCGAAACGGAAGATGTTCGACCTCGCGGCCAAGACGTTGCAGGAAGCCATCAAGGAGAAGCTGGTGTTCGACGAGGAGAAGATGGATTTGATCTACAACCTCTGCGCCGTGTTGGAAAGCATGGGCAAAAAGGAGGAGGCGTTCGAGCAGCTCAAACTCATCTACGAAGTGGACAGCGGCTACAAAGACGTGGGCCCGCGGGTGGAAGCCTATTACGCCGGGCAGTAGCGGAAAAAAACTTGATTAAGTCACCCGGCTTTCGCCCGGTCGCCTCGAGCAAGGCATTCCTAAAATCGATTGGTGGCGCCGGCATCATTGCGGCGCGGGCTGGAGCGCCCACCGGTGACCGGTCTGGCTCGAAATTACTGTGGCCGGTTACGGCGTCGCCGCGGCCACCGGTGGCGTTTTGCATGCCGTGCACTTCATGTCGTGCATGCATTTCACTAACGTGGTCACGAACGCGAAGATCACGATCAGTAAGACCACTTTTCCGAAGGTTGCCCAGCTCATCTTGTCCTCCATTGGTCGTTGTTGCCCGTGCTTTTCCATTTTGCCGAACGGCCCAACCCGACGCGCGCCGCCGATCGCGACAGTACGCGGTTTGCGAAAGATGCTGTTCCGCCGGCTTTCATGCGCCGACTTTGCGCCTGGGCGGTTGGAGGGTCAAGCCCGAATTGTCCACGGCCACTGGCGCGCGGTCAGCGAGGCGGCGCGGCTTGGTTCAACGGTCCCGCTTCAACAGAAATTCCGCCAGCGCTTCGAGCGCCACGGCGCGGCCTTTGAAAACTTTCAGCGCGGCGAAGGCTTTGTTCGTGAGGTCCGTCGCAATCTTCCGCGACTTCTCCAAACCAACGATTGAGGGATACGTCGCCTTCTGCGCCTGAGTGTCCTTGCCCGCCGTCTTGCCGAGTTGTTCGCTCGTCTGCGTCACGTCGAGGATGTCGTCAATCACCTGGAACGCGAGGCCGACGTGATAGCCGAAATCCGTGAGCGCCTTGAGTTGCGCGGCGGAACAGTTCGCGCTCATGCCGCCGAGCCGTGCGGAGCAGCAGAGCAACGCCGAGGTCTTGCGCTCGTGAATGTACTTCAACTGCGCGGCGGAAGTCTTTTTGCCTTCGCCTTCGAGATCGGCCACCTGTCCGGCGATGAGTTGCAGCGAGCCGGACGCGCGCGCGATCTCCAAAATGATTTGCCGATGCGAATACCGCTGCCAACCTTTGCACTGCGCCGCGAGCTCGAACGCCTGCGTCAACAGCGCGTCGCCCGCGAGGATGGCGATGCCTTCGCCGAAAACTTTGTGGTTCGTCAGCTTGCCGCGGCGGTAATCGTCATTGTCCATCGCCGGCAGATCGTCATGCACGAGCGAATAGGTGTGGATGCACTCGACGGCGCACGCGAGCGGCAGCGCATCGGATTCGCGCCCGCCGCACGCCGCCGCCGCCGCGAGCACGAGCGCGGGCCGCATCCGCTTGCCGCCGGCGAAGAGCGAGTAGCGCATGGCCTTGTGAATCGTTTTCGGCTTCATCGTCGTGCAGGGCAGAAAACGGTCGAGCGCCGCGTTGACGGTCGCGGTGCGCGTTTCGAGGAATTGCGGCAGGTCAAAAGCCGGCGGGCGCCGGCGGCTGGGGTGCGGGGTCTTGGCGGACATGCGGGGTTTGTTTTAGGAAATGAGCCGCGCGGGCGCAAGTTTGAATCCCCACGTCTTTGTCGGACACGACGTGAGGAGTGCTTCCCCCAACAACTCGTTACCTCATCGCCTACAATTCGACTCAGATTTTTGGTTTGCTTCCGCTCCCGCTCCCGCTATGTTGCCGCGCTCTTTTAGAACAATGAACGCTGAACTTTGCAAAAAAGCCGCTGAGAAGGTTGGAAATCCCAACATCCTCGTCAACATCGTCTCGCGCCGCGTGCGCCAGCTCAACTCCGGTGCCGGCGGCGTTTGCCGTCCGCTCATCGCCAACGCCACGGGCCTCGGCGCGGCGGACATCGCCCTGCGCGAGATCATCGAGGAAAAAATCGGCTGGGATATACCCGAACCCGCCGAAGTGGTCCGGCCGGTGCCGCGCAAGCGCAAGAAGCACTGATCCCAAAATGCAGAAGGCAGAATGAAGAATGAAGAGGCCCTTCATTCTGCCCTTGCGGCCCGATGCCTGGTTTCTTCATTCTTCCTTCATCATTCTTCCTTCGCTTTCAAATGGCTGACATCGTCACCAATTCCAAAGCCCGGCGCGATTTTCACATCCTCGAAACCTTCGAGGCCGGCATCGTCCTGCACGGCACGGAGGTCAAGGCGTTGCGCGCCGGCAAGGGGCAGATCGCCGACGCCTTCGCGCGCGTCGAGGACAACGAGGTTTTTCTCCACAACGCGCACATTGACGAATACTCGCACGGCAACCAGAACAATCATCAGCCCAAGTCCGTCCGCAAACTGCTCCTGCACAAAAGCGAGATCCGGAAACTCTTCGGCCTCGCCTCGGTGAAGGGTAACGCGATTTTCCCGCTGTCGTTCTATTGGAAGAACGGGAAGGTGAAAGTCTCGCTCGGCGTCGGCAAGGGCAAGGCGGTGTTCGACAAGCGCGAGGACTTGAAGCGCCGCGATTCCGACCGCGAACTCAAGCGCGCCCAGATGCACCACCTCAAGGCGAAGTAGGCGCGCGGCCGTCCCGGCCGCAGCAGGTACGAACGCAAGGGGACAGCACGAATTACACTCCAGCGGTGACCCGCAATTCGGAAGTGCTGCGGCCGGGACGACCGCGCTCCGGGCTTGCAAACTTCCGCCGTGCCGCTTTACTCGGGTTCACATCGCCAGTCTATGAACCGCCACGTTGAACGAATCCTCTGCGCGCTCGCTGTGTCACTCGCCAGCGCCGCGCCCGCCGCGCAGTTCAAATTCGCCACGCAAACGCTCACCGTGCCGGACGGCTTTGAAGTCGAGATCGCCGCCGGCAACGACCTCGCGCCGCGACCGATCTACGGTTCGTTCGACGAGCAAGGCCGGCTTTACGTCGCGGACTCCTCCGGTGCGAGCGGCAAGGCCGAGGAACAAAAAGCCGACCCGCGCCATCGCATCCTCCGACTCGAAGACACCGACGGCGACGGCAAGTTCGACAAAACCACGGTCTTCGCCGACAAGATGATGTTCCCCGAAGGCTGCCTGTGGTACGACGGCTCGGTTTACGTCGCCGCGCCGCCGAGCATCTGGAAACTCACCGACACGAACCACGACGGCATCGCCGACGCGCGCGAAGTGTGGCACGACGGCAAGACGCTCACCGGTTGCGCGAACGATTTGCACGGGCCGTATCTCGGGCCGGACGGCTGGATTTACTGGTGCAAAGGCGCGTTCGCCGAGCAGAGCTACGAGGTCAACGGCAAACCCTTCAAGAGCCGCGCCGCACACATCTTCCGCGCGCGACCCGATCACTCCCGGCTCGAACCCGTCATCACCGGTGGCATGGACAATCCCGTCGGCCTCGCGTGGACGCCCGAGGGCGAACTGATTTTGTGCGGCACATTTTTCGCGCCCGGCGAACCCGGCCATCGCGACGGACTCATCCACGCGATCTACGGTGGTGTTTACGGCAAGCCGAACGAAGTCCTCGAAGGCCACAAACGCACCGGCGACCTGATGCCCGTAATGACGCACATGGGCCCGGCCGCGCCCGCCGCCGTGCGCCGCTACGAATCGCGCGCGTTCGGCGAGGAGTATCGCGACAACCTGTTTTGCTGTCAGTTCAACCTGCACAAAGTTTCGCGTCACGTGCTCGTGCCCGACGGCGCGACGTTCAAGACGAAGGACAGCGACTTCCTCGTTTCGGACAATCCCGATTTCCATCCGACCGACGTGATCGAAGACGCCGACGGCAGCCTGCTCGTGCTCGACACCGGCGCGTGGTATAAAATTTGTTGCCCGACCTCGCAGCTTTCCAAACCCGACGTGCTCGGCGCGATCTACCGCGTCCGCCGTAAAGGCGCGCCGAAGGTGGACGATCCGCGCGGGTTGAAACTGGCGTGGGGGAAAATGAAACCGGATGAACTCGCGAAGCTGCTGGGCGACGAGCGACCTGCCGTGGCCGAGCGGACGGTTCAACAACTTGCCAAGAAAGGGAAAGCGGCTGTTCCGCCGCTCGCGGACGTTTTGAAAAAATCCACATCGCCGAAAACGCGGCGCAATGCCGTCTGGGCGCTGACAAGCATTGACCATCCGAAGGCCCGCGAGTCCGTGCGACTTGCTTTGGCGGACAAGGAACAATCGGTGCAGCACGCAACGCTTCACTCGGTCGGCCTGTGGCGCGATCGCGGGCGATTTGTGGCGTTCCGTGTACTCGATTGCTTGGTGCACAACGAAAAGCCTCAACTCCAGCGCGCGGCGGCGGAGGCGTTAGGCCGAGTCGGTGGCCAATACTCCGTAGCACCATTGCTGGAGTGGATGCCGGGGTTCGTTGACGAATCTTCCAATCTCTCCATCGGGACCAGCGTATCCAACACAGCGACTGCGACGGACAATGCGCTTAGGGTTATGGAACATTCGCTCACCTTCGCCACGATCGAGATCGGCGACCCTGCTGCCATGAAGCTCTGGACTTCGGTTTCGCGTGGGACCGCTCCCAGGATTGTCCGCGCCGTCCTCATCGCACTCGATCAAATGGAAAAAGGCGGACTGGAGCCAGAGGTTGTCGCGCCGCTGCTTGCTTCGACGGATACTAAGTTGCGGAGAACGGCTGCTTGGGTTGCTGGTCATCATCCCGATTGGGGCGGAGTGCTGGCGGGATTTTTCCGGGAACGCATCGCTGCGAACAATCTCAACGATTCCGACCGTTCGGAGTTGGAAAAGCAACTCGCGCAGTTCGTGAGCAACGAAGCGATTCAGCAGGTCCTCGTCGAAGCGCTGAAGAATTCTTCGTCACCGCTCGTGATGCGACAAATGTTGCTGCGCGTACTGGCGCAACCCGGATTGAAGGAAGCGCCAAAAGGCTGGCCGGACGCGGTGCGCGCGGCATTGGATGCGAAAGACGACGCGCTGGTTCGCACTGCCATCCCCACGGCGCACGCGTTGGCGCTGGTGAAAACCAACGCGCCAACTTTCGCGGAACGTTTGCAAAAGATCGCGCGCGACACTTCGCGGCCAGATGATTTGCGCTTGGATGCACTGGCGGCGTTGCCGCGCGGGTTGCGCGAAGTTGAACCGGACTTGATGAGTTTTCTCGTCGCGAATGTTGCCCCGGCGAAATCCGTCGCGATGCGCGGCGCGGCGGCGGGCGCGCTGGCGAAGGCAAAGTTGAGCGATGAGCAATTGCTCACGCTGGCGGACACGCTCAAGGCCATCGGGCCGATGGAGGTTTCGCGGCTGTTGCCGGCGTTCGATCACAAGACGAATGAAGCCGTCGGGTTGCGGTTGGTCGCGGCGTTGAAGGAATCGAAAGGGCTGGCCGGCGTGCGCCCGGATGCACTGCGAAGTGTGGCGACAAATTATCCGCCGGTCGTGCAACAGAAAGCGGACGAGTTGCTCGCGGCGCTGAACGTGGACGCGGCGAAACAGAAGGCGCACCTGGACGAATTGCAGGCATCGTGGCCGGCGGGTGATATCCGCCGCGGGCAACTGGTGTTCAACAGCACGAAGGCGGCGTGTGCGTCATGTCACAAGCTGGGTTATCTCGGCGGCAATGTCGGGCCGGACCTCACGGCCATCGGGCCGGCGCGGACGGAGCGGGATTTGTTGGAATCCATCGTGTACCCGAGCGCGAGTTTCGTGCGCAGCTACGAGCCGTTCACGATCATCACGAAGAACGACGACGAATACAGCGGCGTGTTGCGCAAGGACGCGCCGGACGAAGTCGTGCTCGCCACTGGCCCGAACACGGAGGTGCGCGTCGCGCGCAGCGACATCACGGAGATGCGCCCCAGCCGCGTGAGCGTTATGCCGGCGGGCTTGGATCAGCAGATTACCAAACAGGAACTCGCGGACCTCGTCACGTTTTTGAAGAACACGAAGTGGGGGGCGAATTGAAAGCTCCAAATTCCAAGCTCCAACATCCAGAGAAGCACCAAACTTCAAACATCAAAAACTGCGCGCGGTGACGGTCGGTGTTTGGAGCTTGGTGTTTGAAGTTTCTCTGGCGCTTGGATGTTGGTGCTTGGAGCTTCTCAGTCTCGGCGCCGTTTTCTGCGCATCCGAAACTTCGCTCCCGGCACCGCGCTGCCGAAACACAAACCGATCAACGTTCCCAGCGCGGCGCCGGTCATGATGTCGAGCGGATGGTGCTGGTTGAGTTGCATCCGCGACCAACTCACACTGCCGGCGAACAGCAGGCACGGCACGCCGATGAGCGGTGAAGCAGCCGCGATCGCCGCCGCGGGCGCAAACGCGCTCGTCGCGTGGCCGGAGGGGAAGCTGTGGTAGGCGTGGCTCAGATGTGGGCCGTAAAATCCATTTGGCACCGGGTTGTTGGGTCGCGCTCGGCCGAGTGTCGGACGGAAGACGTTGACGATGACCGTGGACGCGAGTACCGCGAGCAGACACGCCCACGCGATCTGCCGCCAGCGTGGGCAGCCGAACACCACGCCGACCACGAACAGCACGAGCGCGAGGATCACGGCCCAGATCACATCGCCCCAAAAGCTGAGCGACTTCGCGGTCTGCGTGAGCGCTTCGTTGTCGGGTTGGCGGATCTGTTGGAGCAGTTGGTTGTCCCAATCGCCGCGGTCACCGAGCACCAAGGCGGCGCCGATGCCGGCGATCAAAAAAACCTGCCACCAACGCGGCAGCAACTGCGCCAGGCCCAGCCGCCAGAGGGAAAGACCTTCGCGACCGTAGCGCCGCCAAGCCGGAGAGTTTTGCGGTTCAGGCGCGGGCGAAGTCATCGCGGGTTCAAAGAAGTTTCGGCTGCGCGCCGCCGGCGGGTTTCAGTCCCAGCGTTTTGAAACTCAACTCCGTCGCCACGCGGCCTTGCGACGTGCGCATGAGATAGCCTTCCATGATGAGGTAAGGCTCATAGACTTCCTCAATCGTGTCCGGCTCCTCGCCCACGGCGACGGAGAGCGAACTCACCCCCACCGGCCCGCCGCCAAACTTAGTGATGATGGCTTCGAGGATGCGCTTGTCCATTTCGTCGAGACCGTTCTGGTCAATCTCCAACATCGCCAGCGCGAGATCAGCGACTTGCGCGGTGATGCGGCCATCGTGCCGGACCTGCGCGAAGTCACGTACGCGGCGGAGCAGGTTGTTCGAGATGCGCGGCGTGCCGCGACTGCGCCGGGCGATCTCGTGCGCGCCCTTCTCGTCAATCTCCACGTTCAACAGCCGCGCCGAACGCACGACAATTTTCTCCATGTCCTCGACCACGTAGTAATCGAGGCGTTCTCGCATGCCGAAGCGCGTGAGCAACGGCGCGGTGAGCAAACCGCTGCGCGTCGTCGCGCCGATGAGCGTGAAGCGCGGGAGATTCAATCGCACGCTGCGGGCGTTCGGGCCTTGATCAATGATGATGTCCAATTTGAAATCCTCCATCGCGGGATAAAGATATTCCTCGATGGTTTTTTGGAGGCGGTGGATTTCGTCAATGAACAGCACGTCGCCTTCTTCGAGGTTCGTGAGCAGGCCGGCGAGGTCGGCGGCTTTCTCGATGGTCGGGCCGCTGGTGCTCTTGAGATTTCCGCCCATCGCCTTGGCGAGGATGTTGGCGATGGTGGTTTTGCCGAGACCGGGCGGGCCGGAGAGGAGGATGTGATCGAGCGCTTCGCCGCGTTGTTGGGCGGCGGTGACGGCGATCTCGAGGCGTTCCTTGACCTTGGGCTGGCCGGTGAAATCGGAAAAGAGCGCGGGCCGCAGCGTCAGTTCGAGCGCGGCGTCGGGTTTGTTGAGCGTGGAGACGGGACGATCCGACATCGCGCGCAGGATGGGTGAAGGGGAAAAAGCCCGCGAGGAAAAAGTTTTGCGGCGCGCTTGCCTGTTCAGCGACCGGGTGCTAAGAATCGTGCGACTCAACCGGGATCCATGAAGCCATGCCAGCCAAACCTCCCGCGCGTTCACGCTCATCGAACTGCTCGTGGTGATCGCCGTCATCGCCATCCTCGCGGCGCTGTTATTGCCCGCGCTGGCCAAGGCGAAGATGCAGGCGAAGCGGATCCAATGCATCAACAACCAGAAGCAGCTTGCGACGACGTGGATGCTATACGTCGCGGACAATAACGACAAAGTGGCGGCCAATGGCTTGCAGAGCCCGCCCTCGACCGCAGTCAAATTCTGGATCCAAGGCGCGTTTACCCCGACCAACCCCACGGAGCGGACCAATTTCCGATCCATGTTGGATCCCAACTATGCGCAGTTCGCCGATTACATCAAGACCACGAAGGTCTATGTGTGTCCGACCGACACGCCGGAGGTGGTGGTGTCCGGCGTCAAGTATCCGCGGATCCGCAGCTATTCGTTGAATGTCTATGTGGGCTGGACCGGCGCGTGGGACGACCGGATGCGCCCGTTCGATGCCCGCGGCCCGTTGTACAAAATCTTCAAGAAGCATTCGGAGATGATTTCCAGAATCCCCGGCGGCACATTCCTGTTTCTGGACGTGAACCCCAACAGCATTTGCTGGCCGTACTTCGGGATGCAGATGTCGTCGGATTCCTTCTTCAACTTCCCGGGCAGTTCACACAATCGGGCGGCCAATGTCGCATTCTCCGATGGTCATGTGGATACACATCGTTGGGCGGACCCCCGCACATACAATCCAAGTTCGCCTGATTTCCACCATCACTCCGACGCCTCGTCCGGCAACAAAGACCTCGTCTGGTTGCGTGAGCGGACGACTGTCCCGCGTTTTTGAATCCGGCACGGGCGGGCAAAACCTTGTTTACATCGCGGCGGTGCGGCTTATTATTCTAGCCTTGGTGGCCGATGTGGCGGAATTGGCAGACGCGCCAGACTCAAAATCTGGTATCCGTAAGGATGTGTGGGTTCGACCCCCTCCGTCGGCACCATCCTAATCAACGATTGACTTTGTTGTGACTGCTATCATTTAGTGGCCGCTTTGGCCACTTTATCGTAGCCAAATGGGGCGGCCATTAAATGATAGCAGTCGGGACGCATCGGGTAGGAACAAACTTCCGAATAAGATAACGAGGCGCCTAGGATTTTTGATCGGAGAAGATTCGCGTCGGCGAACTTGGTTCCTATTTTCTTCGAAAAACCACTTTTTCGTAGAAACCCAAGACTGATCACCTTCTGCGTGATTCGCTGTTTCTGCCTAAAGACCAGTTTGCTGATTACTTTTTGGCAAAATTGAAGCCCGCTAGCATGATCCAGTCGGAGGTGGTCGGCGATATGACGGCGCACATTGTTTTGTAATCTACTTACGCATCAAAAATGAACCACAAAGATTTTCTCCGTCTCGGTGTGCCATTGGGACAGGCGACCCGCTTCCGCCTTCGCTGCGCTATGGCGCGACGAGCGCGACGTATTTTATTTCCAAATTCATCCTCGGCGGCGGCGCGTCCGGCGGCGCGGAATTTATTCCGCTTCACCATACGAAGTTGTGTGGCGTTGGAAAATATTTGTGCCGCCTGGCGGTCGTGAGTTGAAGCGGCGTGAACACCGCGCGCCTTTCATTCCGCTCCCGCAGGGAACAAATTCGGAAAGTAATGGCCGGCGGCGTCCGCCGGGAAGCCGAGGCGGATGGGGCGTTTGGCGGAGTCGGAAAGGACGAGGCGGCGCTTGAGCAGTTCGCGCGTGATGGTCTGGCCGGTGCGCGGCGAGACACCGGCGATGCGGGCCACGTCGCCGCGCGGGATTTCGCCGCGCAGAAAAATTTCGCGCAGCACCAGCGCCGCGCCGGACGGAAGTTCGCCGGTGGATTCGTGGCGTTGCGCAAACCAGGCGATGCGCCGCGCCATGCCGTCGAGGTCGAGCAGTTCGCGCATGAAGTCGAGCTGGTCGAGCGCGGTGCGGAGTGTGAATTCGCAGAACGCGGCGAGGCCACGGTCGGTGAGATAGCCGCGTCCGTCGAGATCGTTGAGGCGTTTCTCGTCGGCGTTGGCGAGGGCGGCGCGGTAGTTGGTCTGGTCGCGGGCGAAACCGCGCGAAAGCGTCCAGAGACCATCGGCGTCGGCCTCGACTTTGCGCAGCCAGGCGTGAGTGAAGAGGCGGGTGACGCGGCCGTTGCCGTCGAGGAACGGATGAATCCACGCAAGCCGATGGTGCGCGGCGGCGGCGGCCACGAAACCTTGCGGCGTTGGTTGCACGAGCGGGCCGTAGAAGTCGGCGAAGCGACGGAGAAATTTATCGAGGTGTTTGCTCGCGGGCGGAACGTGATGGCCGACGCTGACTTCGGTTGTGCGAAGTTCGCCGGGTTGCACGGGATGTTTCTTTCCGTCGTGGCCCTCGACCTGACAGAGCGAAGCGGGCAGGCGTTCGTAGAATTCGCGATGAATGTGGCGGAGAAAGACGCCGGAGCAGATTTGCGCGGCGGACATTTTGTCCACGGCGGCTTCCATCCAGTCCTGCGTCTCGACGTGCGCGACGTGAAGCTGTTGCAGCGCGCGGCGTTTGGTGTCGGAAGAAAATTTGTGGGCGAGCGCGGCATCAATGTCACGCGGCATCGTGCGATGACCTTCGATGAGATTGGAGTAGTAGCTGTTCATCGAGCGCACGAGCGCGGCCACACTGCGGCGCGTGACGGGTTGCAGTGTGCCGCGCAGCCGTTCGGCGCGACGAAGCAGTTCGAGGCCGAGCGCGACGAGCCGTCCGTCCCGGTCTTCGGGCAGCAGCGGCTCGAAGTCGGCGGGATTATCGAACAGTTGTCGCTTAGCCATAATTTTGCCGATAGTATTGCCGATGTTGGAAATGGATTAAAAGCCTTTATTTACTGGCGTTAAATTTGGTTTCGCCTGACAAACTGGCAAAGTTTTGCCGATTGGTTTATCACGAATATGAATACGAAAGATTTTTTACGAATGGGAATTCCACTGGGTGAAGCCACGCGGCGGGCGACGGATTTCGTTTCCAAATTCATCCTCGGCGGCGGCGACAAGTCGCGGTTGCATGAGGAGGTCGCGGCCATTGTGGCCGCACCAGCGGCCTTCGTGGACGACGCGTTGCGCGGAGAATTTGCCATGGCGTTGCTCAAGGCGCCGCCGCCACCGCGATCCGAACCGGTGAAGTATCGGCAGTGGGGTGAAGGTCTCGAACACGACGCGGTGATGCAGATGGAGAAGGCGTGTCTGTTGCCGGTGTCGGTGGCGGGCGCGCTCATGCCGGACGCGCACGTCGGCTACGGCCTGCCCATCGGCGGCGTGCTGGCCACGGACAACGCAGTGATTCCCTACGCCGTGGGTGTGGACATCGCGTGTCGCATGAAGATGACGGTGCTGGACATTCCGTTGCGCGACCTGGAACAAAAACAGGATCGCCTCACGCGCGCCATCGCGGCGGAGACGCGCTTCGGCATCGGGGCAAACTTCAAAGAGCGTCGCGCGCACGATGTGCTGGACGCTGATTGGTCGGTCAGCCCGGTCACGAAACAGAACAAGGATCGCGCCTGGTCGCAACTCGGCACGAGCGGGAGCGGAAATCATTTCGTGGAGTTTGGTTTGTTCACGGCGCACTCGAAGATCAACGACCTCGAAGCCGGAACTTACGTTGCGTTGCTGTCGCACAGCGGCAGTCGCGGCACGGGTGCGGCGGTTTGCGATCATTACAGCAAGATTGCGTTCAGCCAGTTCCCCGATTTGCCGAGCGAGTTGAAACGGCTCGCATGGCTGTCTTTGGATTCGCAGGAAGGCCAGGAATACTGGAACGCGATGGAGTTGATGGGCCATTACGCGGCGGCAAACCACGCGTGCATCCATCGTCACATCGCGGAGAACCTCGGCGCGCACGTGCTGCTCGATCTGGAGAACCACCACAATTTCGCGTGGAAAGAAACGCACGTCGTCGGTGGCGTGGAACGCGAAGTCATCGTGCATCGCAAAGGCGCGACGCCGGCGGGCGCGGGCGTGTTGGGAATTATTCCCGGCTCAATGGCGACGCCGGGATTCGTCGTGAGCGGCAAAGGCAATGCGGAGTCGTTGAACTCCGCATCGCACGGCGCGGGCCGCGCGATGAGCCGCAAGGCGGCGAACGAGAAGTTCAACTGGAAGGACGTGAACCGTTTCCTCCGCGAGCGCGGCGTGACACTGATTTCCGCCGGACTGGATGAAGTTCCCATGGCCTACAAAAACATCCGCGAAGTCATGGCCGCGCAGAGCGACTTGGTCACCGTGCTCGGCCAGTTCGATCCCAAGCTCGTCAAGATGGCGCCAAGCGGAGAGCGGCCGGAAGATTAACTGGCCTTGACCCATCGTATGGCCAGCCGCTGTGCTCGGCGACAAGCTCAAGCCAGACGGTCAATTGGCGGCCCGCAGTCAGAAAAGCGGCGTCAATAATTGGCCGTTTTTCGCCGTTGGTCAGGACTCGCGGCCATGAAATTCCTTCACTTCTCTCTGGGCTTATGATTGCATGTGGGTATTGGTCCGATGCGATATTTAAGGTTCTCAGTGCATGTCCTTAGACACCAATACGGTTTGGTGATTCCTCTTATTGCGTGGCCGATAAACGGAGCCGCACCGGCCAATTATTGAGGCCGGTCACACTTTGACACTATGCCGACGATGTTCACCGCGATGATCGGCTTCGGCGGGTTTTGCCTGTTCATGTTCTTCGGGATGTTCTTTTTTGGCTTCGTATGGGCGACGGAGTATCGGTTCGCGCGCGAGGACCAGCGCCAAAAAAAATTCCGCTCGCTAAGCCGCTGGACGATCCAGGGCCTGCTCCTTCCCTCGTTGCTCTGGGCGCTGATGAACTACGGCGTCTCGCTCGAACTCCAGCCGTACATTCCGCACCTGCAAAAGGCGATGGGCACGCCGTTGTGGCTGCCGCTTTACCTCACGTTCGTCGGCGCCGGTTTTTGTGTCATCAGTTCCTACTGGTGCGCGCTATCGCTGCTGTGGATCGCGTGGCGTTCCGGCCGCGGACTCCAGGGCGAGATCCGGACGAACTATCGCGGCCTGTGCTGGCTGAGCCTCGGCGGGATGGCGTTGCCGGCGGCGGGGTTGTTGTGGCTGGGCGGCTGGTTCACCGCCGGCCTCGCGGTCACGGCGCTGTTCCTCCCGATCGCGGGGTACGCGCCGGCGATTCTTCAGCCGAAAAAAATGCCGCCGATGTACGCCAAGGCCATCGCGCGGATCAAATTTGGAAAATATGCCGAGGCCGAGGAGGAGGTCATCAAACAACTCGAACGCCGCGACGACGATTTCGACGGCTGGTTGATGCTCGCCGAACTTTACGCGATCCGGTTCAACGACGTGGCCGAAGCCGAGCAGACGATTCTCGAAGTCTGTGACCAGCCGCGCACGACGCCGGGGCAGGTGTCCGTCGCCTTGCACAAACTTGCGGACTGGTATTTGAATATCAGCGGCGATCCTGACGCCGCGCGCCGCGCGCTGGAAGTCATCGCGTGCCGGATGCCGGAATCGCACCTCGCGCGCATGGCGAAACTTCGCATGGCGCAAATTCCGAACACCGCCGAGGAACTCGCCGAGCAAAAACTCAACAAGCCCGTTTATCTCCCCGCGCTGCACGATCCGCTCGACGCGGAACCACCCTCGCCGCCGTCCGCCGCCGGTGCAAGGGAAGCCATCGAACGCGCGGCCCAACTCGACGCGCGGCTGGAGGCCGATCCCGACGATATCACGTCGCGGACGGAACTCGCGCGGCTTTGCGCCGGGGTCCTCGGCAAACCTGAGCAGGCCATCGCCCACGCGGAAAAATTGTTGTCGGTACCCAATCAATCGCCGGAGAAACTCGCAGGCTGGCTCGGCCTCATCGCGACCTGGCAGCTCGAAGGTTTGCACGAGCGCGAAGCCGGCCGCGAAACGTTGCGGCGGTTGATCCATGAATTTCCCGGGACCGGCACCGCCTTCGCCGCGCAACGACGGTTGTTGCATCTCGAGATGGAAGACAAAGTGCGGCAGGCAAAGGTGAAATCGCCGCCGCCGCACTTTCGCATCGAATAGATCCTGGGAGTTCGGCGTAGCGGCATCTCGGCAGAGCGCCGCCATTCGTTGAAACGGAAAGTCAGCGGCGCTCTGCCGAGACGCCGCTACTTCGCCGGCACGAGAAATATCCGGTCCACCCAGACGGCCTTCACGCCGGGATTGCTCAGTGGCGAAACAAAAATGTCCCGCTCCGGGCCGGGCGTGAAGGTGCCGATGAGATGTGAACGATAGTTCGCACCCGCCTCGTCCACGCGGAATTTTTTCTCCGTCGGATAATTTTTCGCCGCGTTGTCATAGACGCCCGCGCCGAACGCGGCGGAATCCGGCTTCGCTTCGGCCGACAACTCGACGCGCGCGACGGCGTAAACCTTCCACTTCCCGGTGGGCGATGCCGGAATGTTCTTCGCGCCGATCCGGAACGCCCACTCGCTGTGCGTGCCGGGCATCCGCACCGCGCGCCGGTCGGAGGCGCCGGCGTCGGGACGGATTTCCGCCCACTCACCGGCCTTCGCCAGCGCGGCGACATCGTCCTGCAAATCCACCGTGCCGCGCAGCTCGTTCCGGGGCAGATCGGCCGGCGGCGCGGGATTTTTCAATCGCTTCGGCGGCAAAGTCATTTTTTCCTCCGCCGGATCCACGGCGAACGGTTTCAGAAAATCCTCCACACTCAGGCCGTGTTCGTTCAGCACGCGGAGTTGCGTCCACAGTTTTCCCGGAACGCCCGCGGCGATGTCACGGAACTCGTCGGCCACCGACTTGCGCGACAAAGCCACCGGCCACGCGCCGTTCTGCTCCCAACAATCGCGCCGCAACGCGCCCCAATGCGCGAGCAGCGCGTAACGCACCGGCAGATGGCTCAGCCGCACGCGCGCCAGCAATTCCGGATCGTGCGCCACGGCTTTCTCCGCCTGCTGCCAAAGCCGTTCCGCTTCACCGAGCGTTTTGAACTCCAGATGCGGCGCCGTCTTGCCGAGAAAACAGCGGAGATTATATCCCGCCGACGCGGCGTGCATGAGTTCGAGGTAACGTTGGATCGGTTTCGCCGCGGCCCGGCCGTAATAGCCGTTGAGAAATTCGTTGATGAGCGCGCGGTCGTCCAACTGCGGATTCCAAAGCAGTTGCGCCAGCACCCATGCGCGCAACTCGCCCATCTCCGAACCGTAGCCGGCGTAAGCGCCTTCCTCGAACACGCCCGCGACGCCGAACTTTTGAAACACCCGGGCGTTCGGGCCGAGCACGAACCAGTTGGGATGCGGGTTCACGTAGTTTTTGAAATCCGTCACGTAATCCCAGATGTAAAGTCGCCGGCAAATCTTCGACCACTCCTTGAGGTCGGCGAGGAACGTGGTGTTCGACGGATGATCCAGCGGCTCGCGGAAATTACACTCGATGCTGCACAGCCGCACGATGACGTTGGGCCGCGGCTTGATCGTGCGCGGCGGTTTGCGCGTGTATTGATACGCGAACGTGTCCACCGCCACGCGCGGAAATTCCAGCTCGATTCTCTCCGCAATGTAATTCACGAACGCCAGCATGCTGCCGGACGGACTGCCCTCCGCGTCGTCGATTGCCTTGCAGTTCGCGCACTCGCACGCGCCGAACCAGTCGTTCTGCGTCACGGAAATGATTTCGGCGTCCGGCGCTTCGCGCAGCCACTCCTTCACGCGCCCGACCGTGAAGTCGCGCAACTCCGGATTCGAGAGGCAAAGCTGTCCGCGTTCGTGAGTGCGTTTGCCTTTGAGCAGGCTGAACCATTCCGGATGCGTGGCGAAATGTTTCTCCGGCGGCACGAGCGGATAAAACGTGTGGCAGAAACCTTTGTAGGTGATGCAGCCGCCCAGTTCCGCCGGGATGCGATGCGCCTCGCCGTTCGCGCTGTTGCGTGATTTCCAAAGCGGATCGAACCCCTGAAAGCAATACGGCTCGCGATACTCGAACGCCGGTCGCTCGCGCACGTTCAAATCGGGAACGCGCAACGTGGCGCAGTGTGGAATGTTCGTGGCCCACGGCGTCCACCACCGCACGCCGCATTGCTCCGAAAGGAAATGTTCAACCGCGTACAGCGTTCCGCGCGGCCGCCCGCCGGCGAGCAACAAGCGACCGCCTTTCGTGCGCATGACAAATTCCTCCGCGCCCAGCTTAGCGAAATCCACTTCGGGGAAAAATTTCACGGCACTCGCGCCCGGCCCGATGATGATGGCGCGCTCGGGAATGTTCGTCCAGTTCGCGTCCTGAATCTGAAACGTCGCGCCGGTGATTTGCCGCAGGTGTTCCGCGAGTTCGCGGGCGGCGGCCTGCTCGGGCGCAGTGGCACCGTCCTGGCGAACGATGACGACACGAGGTTTGCCGCCGTTGGCGAGAATCACGTCCGCTCTTCCCGATTCCAGGATGGCGAAGAAAGCCAAGAGAGCGGCCAGCCGACTTAAGACAGGTTTCATTTTAGATTTTTGGCAACTGCCACGGGTCACGGCGCGGGCGGTCGCGCATTTTGTTCGCTTCTTCGTCGCCGACGAAACGTTCGCGCTTGGGATCCCACTTCAGCTTGCGGCCGAGTTTGATCGCGATGGTTGCGAGGTGACAGACCGTGGAAACGCGATGGCCGATGTCCACCGGGAAGTAAGGGTCTTTGCGGCTGCGAACGCATTTCAGGAAGTCGTCGTGCTCGCCTTCCGCATTCGTGTAGAGATGGATTTCACGTTCACCGATTGTTGAATTCAGAATCTCCGGCGAACTCGCCTGAACCTCCCCTCGCCAACCGGAGTTTCCCAACCAACCTTGGCTGCCGATGAACTTGATGCTCGGCGTGCCGGGCTTGCAAGTCATCACCACGCCGTTCGCGTAGTGAAACGTTACGTCGTAATCCTTGATCGCGTCGTAGAGTCCGCCCGTCCAATACGTGCCCGTGCCTTCCACTTCAACCGGTCCGCTGCGCTCGGTGTTGTTCGCCCATTGCGCGGTGTCGAACAGGTGCGCGCCCCAGTCCGCTATCACGCCGCCGGAGTAATCCTGAAGCCAACGGAAGTTGTAATGCACGCGGTCGCGCGTGTAGGGCGCGAACGGCGCGGGGCCGAGCCACATCTCGTAATCCAGTTCCGGCGGCACGGGCATCGGCGTCGGGTCGCCCTGCTTGTCCGGGCGATGCGGCAAGATCACCTCGATGCGCTGGAGCTTGCCGAGGCGGCCGTTGCGAACCAGTTCCGCCATGCGGTGATAGACCGGGATCGAACGATCCTCGGTGCTCGTCTGAAAAACTTTTTTGTGTTTGCGCACGGCTTTGATGAGCTGCTTGCCCTCGTCAATCGTGAGCGTGGGCTTTTCACATTGCACGTCCTTGCCCGCTTGCACGGCCATGATGCTGATGAGCGTGTGCCAGTGGTCCGGCGTGGAAATCATGACCGCGTCAATGTCCTTGCGCGCTAGGACCTCGCGGAAATCTTTCGTCGTGAAACAATCCTCGTTCTTGTAATGATCGTTGATCGTCTCCGACGCGCGAAAGAGGTGGTTGCTGTCCACATCGCACGCCGCGATGACCTGCGCGTCCTTGTGCCGGAGATACGGCCCGAGATTCCACCCAACGCCATGATCGCCCGTGCCGATGAAGCCGACGGTGGTGCGGTTGTTGGGCGAGGTCTTGCCACCCATGCCGAGGACGGAGGAAGGAACAACCTGGGGAGCGAGCGCCGCCAAAGAAATTGCCGCGCCAGACTTTCGAATAAAACTTCTGCGCGAAAACTGAATGGAGCTTTTCATGACGGGTATGTCGGCATTTCCTTGAAGAGTTGAACGGCCTTAAAGTGCCCGTCAACCGCCGCTCGGATTAGGGTGAAGGATTTTTTTGATTGATCGTTCTCTTTTCCGGAATGAACAATCGCACTCAAATCACTGTAAGCTTTCTTCAACGATGGAAAACTCTCTGGGAAATTCTTCGGCAACGTCTTTGCATAGAGGTCAGCTAACTCGTCGCCCGTTGGAATTCCTCTGATCGATTGAATCTCAGCTGCTGGAACTGTCTGGTAAAAATGTTGCTCGACCACAGTGCGCAGGTACAAGGCCGCGGCGAGTGTGAAGCTGGTTTGGTCTGCTATGATGGCGTTTCGATAGAACTTTTGTTGGGCGTCAGGAATAAAATGTGGAACCGAGACTTCTGTTATTCGGCTTCTTCCCACCAATGTAAGTTTTTGGCCATCACGTTTAACCAAAAAAATCAACGGTTCACCTTTACAATTCTGGCACTGAAACGGAAAAGAGAATATCTGAAGAGCAGGGCCATTGTTATCGACGCTATACACCCCGAGTCCCTCTCGCAGACCGATATACCCTGAGTTATGAGGCTGCGCCGATCCTTTGCACAGCGCATTATCACACGAAACCCTTACTGATGGCATTTGAAGAGGAGGCAGGCCCTGATTGTATCCCGTGCTTACTGGCCGCGCCCCCGGATATGAATTGGTTTCAGAATCAAAATCCCAATGTGAAGCTAAAAGCCGGGTGACATTCTTGTGTAGCAGTTCCGATAGTGTTTGTCCCGCTTCCTCAGGATTGGAATAGTTGGTGGTCGGGCCGGCTAGGCGGACTTCCTTTTTGTGTTCCTCGACTCCTGTACGAATTATCTCGTCCAAATCCTGTGTTGGAATCGTAACACTTTGGTAAAGGTGTTTTGTTTCGAGCAACTCTTTTAACCCCGCGATAATATTACGACTGAGGAATTCAACAAGTTGAGTTTCTGTTCGTGCCATGGCGGCTTCCGTTAAAATTGTTTCAAGAACCGCTCGTCGTTTTCGTAGAGGAGGCGGATGTCGTTGATGCCGTAGCGGAGCATGGCGATGCGTTCAATGCCGAAGCCGAACGCCCAGCCGGTCCAGACTTCGGGATCGTAGCCGACGTTCTCGAAGACCTGCGGATGCACCATGCCGCAACCGGCGATCTCCAGCCAGTCCTTGCCCATCTTCTTCACGAGCGCGTTGGTGAAATCAATCTCGTAGCTCGGCTCGGTGTAACTGAAGTAGTGCGGACGGAAACGGATTTTCACGTCGTCGCCCATGAGTTCCTTGAAAACAAATTCCACCGTGCCCTTGAGGTCGCCGACGGTCACGCCTTTGTCCACGTAAAGGCCCTCGATCTGATGGAAGGTCGGGTTGTGCGTGGCGTCGGCGTTGTCGCGGCGATAGACGCGGCCCGGCACGATGATGCGGATTGGCGGGGGCTGGCTCTTCATTACGCGAATCTGAACTGAGCTTGTGTGTGTGCGGAGCAGGCGGGAGTCGCGTGTTGCGTGTTGCGTGTTGCGTGAATCTGAATTTGCATCGTTGCCAGCGAGATAGAATGTGTCCTGCGCGTCGCGCGCTGGATGGTCGGCGGGGGTATTGAGGGCGTCGAAGCAATGATACTCGTCCTCGATCTCCGGCCCGTCGGCGACGGCGAATCCGATCTTGCGGAAGGCGCGGACGATGTCCTCGGTGGCTTGCGTGAGTGGATGCAACTTGCCGAGCGTACGGCGGCGTCCGGGCAAAGTGAAATCAGTCGGCTCTTTCGGCAGCGCGGCGGCGAGTTCCAGTTCTTCACGGCGCGAGGTGAGCGCGGCTTCCAACTCAACTTTGGCGGCATTGATGAGTTTGCCGGCGGCGGGTTTTTCTTCCTTCGAGAGCGTGCCGAGTTGTTTCATCAGCGCGGTGAACTTGCCGTGCGGGCCGGTCCACGCGCCCTTGGTTTGTTCGAGCGCGGCGAGGTCGGGAGCGGCCTTGAGTTCGGCGAGCGCGGTTTGTTTGAGCGGTTCGATGTCGTCGAGTAATCCAGCCATAAATTTTCAAGAGTTTAACCGGAGAGAACGCAAAGAGCACAAAGAAAAACGAACGGCCATTGCTGGCCGCCCGTCTGAAAACTGAAGACTGAAAACTTTTACGCCTTGGCCAGGGTCGCAGCGGGCTTGGCCTTGAGCGCGTTCTTGGCGAGGTTGACCAGTTCGGTGAACGCGGCCGCGTCGGTCGCGGCGAGGTCGGCGATGACCTTGCGGTCGAGTTCGCACTTCGCGGCCTTCAAGCCCTCGATGAAACGGCTGTAGGTAAGACCGGCGGCGCGGGCGGCGGCGTTGATGCGGATCTGCCAGAGATAACGAAACGTGCGCTTCTTCACACGGCGGTCGCGATAGGCGTATTGCCGGCCGTGGTCCACGGCGTCGGAGGCGTAGCGGTAAAGCTTGGAGCGTTTGAGGCGAAAACCTTTCGCCGCTTGCAACATGCGGTTGCGGCGTTTGCGGGAGGCGGGTGAATTGGTGACGCGCATCTTAAGTTGAGAGTTGGAAGTTGAGAGTTGAGGGCCGCATCAGTGGCTGAACGGGAGGTTCTGGATGATGCGGTACACGTCGGTCGCGTGGACGAGTTTCGAGCCGCGCAAGCTGCGCCGGCGTTTGGGGCTTTTGCCCTGACACAGGTGGCGGCGGCCCGCGCTGGAGCGCAGGACTTTGCCGCGCGCCGTGATCTTGAAACGCTTGGCCACCGATTTCTTTGTTTTAATTCCCTTGGGACGTCGCATAAATTTAACTTTCTTACGAAAAGAGCGCGCACTATAGGCAACTGGTATCCGCTGCGCAAGGGGTAATTTGGCTCGGTTTGGGTGAAAATTTCCCCGCATCAGTTGCGCATCCGGCGATGGCTGACGCTGGTCGAGCGGGGGCCGTCGCCCCCGTTCTCATCCATCAATTCGCGGGCGTGGCCGAGCAATTTGTCCCAATCCAGCGCCGGGCCGGGGTCAACTTTGTTGGTCTGGATGTGATAATGACCGAGGACGCCCTCATATTTTTCCAGCGCGTCGTCGTCGAGCTTGCGCGGAATGAGCTTGCCGTGCTCATCGCGCGGGTAATCGCACTTGATCTTGGGAAAAACCTTGCAGAGCGTGGCGGTGAGGTGGGCGAGGGCTTCGTATTGCTGCGGCGTGTAATCGTATTGCGTCAGCTTGCGGCCCTGGATTTCGCCAACCACAGGTTCATTGCGCGCGGGGCGGCCTACGAAATTCGGCGTGCGGATGCCGCCATCGCCCAGGCGTTCGGGGATGGTGATGCGCGCTTTGCCGTCGGGGTCCTTCGCATACCATTTTTCCAGCGGGCTGTCTTCCTTGTGACTGTAACCGCCCATGTTGGCGATCTCGATGCCCACGGAGCGGCTGTTCGCGATGGTCGCCTGCCACGCGCGTTCCTTGAGGTCGAGTGTCTGGTAAAGCGTGCCGTCGAGATCGAGCATGAAGTGGACGCTGAGGTTGCGGTGATCGTGGAGGACGTTGAAACATTGCCGGCTCGTGCCGCAAACGTCGAAGTGGATGACAAACTGGTCCACGACGCGTTGGAGCGCGGGCAATTCCCAGCCGCCGCCGCGAAAGCGCTCGACTTCATTCGTCGTCAGACCGGCCTTGCGCATGTTGAAGCGGTTGGGCGTGTCGAGGTCTTTGACTTCTTCGTGCGAGGTTTTCCAGTCGGCCTTGTCCAGCGGCGCGAAACGGCGTTCCACGCGGTAGGCATCGTAACCGCCCGGGTCGGTCCACAACACCACCGGCGTGCCGGTGTGGACGTATCGGCCGGCGACGACAATTTCATCGCCCGTGCGCGGCACGAACGAGCCGAGGCGCGGCGGCGGCGTGGCGCAACCGGCGAGGAACAGCGAACCGGCGGCAAAGGCGGCGAGGGCGAAGCGACGGGAATCTTTTTGGTGGCGCATAACTGGTTTGGGAAACCAATGTGCCCGGCAATCGAGCCGTGGGTCAAGCGGCAGTTGATCGCGGAGCGCGACCGGTCCCCGGTCGCAGCGCGTCGAGATTTGGAATCGGCCAAAAAAACGCTCACTCATCCGCGTTCGGGGCTGCTGCGACCGGGGACCGGTCGCGCTCCGCAAAAATAGTTGTCCGCTTTCCGTTTGAGCGGGCATTAGTAGGTGGATGTTGAAGCCCGATGACATGGCGCTGGTGCGGGAATTTGCCACGCGCAATTCCGAGGCGGCCTTCGAGACCCTCGTCGCGCGGCACATCAACCTCGTCCATTCCGCCGCGTTGCGGCAGGTGGGCGACCCGCAGCTCGCGCAGGAAATCACGCAGGCCGTCTTCATCATCCTCGCCCGCAAGGCCGCGCGCCTGCCCGACGGCACGTTCCTCATCGGCTGGCTGTTCAAGACCACGCGCTACGCCGCGTCGGCGGAACTGCGCGCCGCCGCCCGACGCAAACGCCGCGAAACAGAAGCTCACATGGAATCTTTAATCTCTGAAACCCCGGACGAAGCCGCGTGGCTGCACATCGCGCCGCTGCTGGATGAAGCGCTGACGAAGCTCAACGAAACCGACCGGCGCGCGGTGCTGCTCCGCTATTTCGAGGGGCAAACCCTCGCCGAAGTCGGCGCGACGCTGGCGTTGAACGAGGACGCCGCGCGCAAACGCGTCACGCGCGGGCTGGAGAAGCTGCGGAAGTTTTTCACCAAGCGCGGCGTGACCCTCTCGGCGGCGGCGCTGGCCGGGACGATGGCGGCGAACTCCGTGCAAGCCGCGGCGGTGGGTCTGGCGGTGACGGTCACGGCGGCGAAAGGTGCGGTAGTCAGCGGTTCAACTTTAACCCTCATCAAAGGAGCATTGAAACTTATGGCTTGGACAAAAGTGAAGACGGCAATCGTGGCGAGTGTAGTTGTGTTGCTCGCGGGCGGAGTCACCACGGTTGCTATCAAAGAAATTCAAAAGTATCGGATGTATTCTTGGCGAGTTAAAGGCATTGGCCGTGAGGAAAAGGCCAAGCTGGACACATGGCCGCCTCAAGTCTGGATTGAACCTGCGAAAGATTCTCATGCGGGCAATCAACTGATGCGAAATGACAACGGCAAACTGATGGGACGAAACGCACCGTTTTCATGGCTCGTAAGAAATGCGTATGGAAAGAATCAACCTTGGATGATCATACCAGACGATATTTCAGATGCTCGCGGATATGATTACATGGCAAACCTCACTCGCGGTTCAGTTGAGGCGTTACAACAGGAAATCAATAAAACATTCGGCGTGGTCGTGAAACGTGAGTTGCGGGAAACCAATGTTTTGATTCTGAAGACTGGAAAGACTGGCGCTCACGGAATAAAACCTCCAACCGTAAATCGGACAGCGGATATGAGTGCGGGCACAGACACACTCACTTGGTATGCTTGTCCGCTCTCAACGCTGGACACATATCTCGAAGGGTTCTTTCAGATGCCCATCTTGACCGAACCGGTTTGGCAGAAAAATATGACTTTGCCATTCAATGGGACGAGCAGTGGTGGTTTCAAAACCGCGATGATCCAGAAGGCTTGAAAAAGAAATTACTCGACCAACTCGGCCTCGAACTCGTGGCGAGCCGCGAGCCAATCGAAATGCTCATCGTCGAAAAGGCGAAGTAGTTTCGCGGCGCAGCGGCTTTCGGGAGCCAGCCGCCGTCGGGAATGATTGTCGTTACGTCCGCCCTCACCCTGACCCTCTCCCCCGGGGAGAGGGAACAGCCATCGGCAGTTCCATTTTATTCCGACGCTCGTCCGGCAAATCCAGCGCTTCGATATTTCAAAAAGACGGCCAACGATTCTCCCTCTCCCCGGGGGAGAGGGCCGGGGTGAGGGCGGTCGTCGCTTCCATTCAAAATTGCCCACGCCCCAAAATAATTGAAAATAGTTTGTCCGGTTTCCGGCATCGGCGGCCATGAGCAGGAAAGTGAATCGTTCGACCAAAACGGCTCTTTTCTCCACAATCTGCGGATTCCCCCACAAAAGCGGTGTTTTCACATGTCAGAAAACCATTTCCCGACATCGGGAAGAAGCTTCCCCACATGGAGCAGCGCGTTCCCGGCATGGGAAAGGACATTCCCGATATAGGGATGAACTTTCCCGGCACGGTGCCGGAGCTTCCCGGTGCAGCGTAAAAGATTCCCGGCACCGTCTTGGGCCTGCGCGATACCGTCGCCCGGTTTTCCGGCACGGGGTTGGCCCTTCCCGGCATCGTCCACGGCTTTCCCTGAACCGTCCGGGCGATTCTTTGAACCGGAATGTTGTTACACCGATCCGGGTTGTAACACTTCACGCAGCAACCAAAACAACCCAAGGCGGGAAACATGGCCAGCTATGACACGCCGGGTGTTCTCTATGACACCGGGGTTTTGTATGACGATGTTCCTCCGCCACCAACCCCAAGGAAGAAAATGGCAAAAGTAAAATTGAACCTCGCCAGTTTGAGCGACGCCGCAACGCTCCAACTCGCCAACGCAATCAAGACCGCGATGACCGGCAACGCCAACTACACCACCCCCGTCCCCGCGCTCACGGCGGTCGGCACGCTCATCACCACCGCGCAGACGAAGGTGAACGATTCGGCCGCCGCGCAATTGGCGGCGAAGATGAAGACGGACGACAAGAACGCGGCGATGGACGCCTTGCGCGCCGGCCTCACGCAACTGTCCAGCTACGTCGAGGCCGCAAGCGCGGGCGACGCGGTGAAAATCCAAAGCGCGGGCATGGACGTGAAAGCCGCCAGTACGCCGGGCGGCGTCCCCGCGCAAGTGGTCAACCTCGCCGTCGCCGTGGGCGACAACGACGGCGAACTGGACGCGCAATGGGACCCCGTCCCCGGCGCGAAGACTTACGAGATCCTGGCCAGCCCCGACCCGATCAACTCGAACAGTTGGGTGAACAAACCGACGGTGACCAAATCCAAGACCGTCCTGCCGGGTTTGACCAGCGGCCAGCGCGTCCACATCCGCGTGCGCGCCGTCGCCGCCGCCGGTCAAGGGCCGTGGTGCGATCCGGGCAGCAAGATTGTGCCGTGAACAAAACGGTTGAGGGTTGAGAGTTGAGTGACCGCACACCTGCTCCCGCTCTCGACTCTCAACCTTCAACTCTCAACTTTTTTTCACTATGCCATACGATCCAGATTTACCGGCCAACAATTCGCCGATCCTCTCCGCCGAATTACGCGAACAGTTCCAAGGCTTGCGGGCGCTGCTCGATGACAAGGTGGACAACGATTACGTGGAATCCTTCATCAACGAGCACACCGCCGGGAGCTTTACGGGGCGCACGTTGTTGAACCTGACGGTTTCCAATCCGCCCACGCAGGCACAGGTGCAGGCCATCGCGAACAAGCTCGATGAGATCATCATCGCCGGTCAGCGGGTGTGAGCGGAAAGACTGAAAGCTGAAAACTGAAATCGGAAACGGAAACCAGCTTCGGCGCTCAACTCGCGCCGAATTCCCGCCGGGCGCCGCTGAGCAACTGTTCGACGAAGGTGGTCGAGTACACGCCGCGCCGGAAATTGGGGTCCTGCAAGATCGCCTGTTGGAAGGAGATGGTGGTCTTGATGCCGGTGATCATGTATTCGCTCAACGCGCGGCTCATCTTGTCCATCGCCTCGCGCCGGTCTTTGCCGTAGGTGATGAGCTTGCCGATCATCGAGTCGTAGTTGGAGGGGATGGTGTAGCCGGCGTAGGCGTGGGTGTCCACGCGCACGCCGCGACCGCCGGGCTGATAATACATCTCGATGCGGCCGGGACTGGGGCGGAAATCGTCGAAGGGGTCTTCGGCGTTGATGCGGCATTCGATGGCGTGGCCGCGGAATTCGACATCGCTCTGCGAGATGCTCAACGGCTGCCCCATCGCGATGAGGATTTGCTCGCGCACGAGGTCAATGCCGGTGACTTCCTCGGTGATGGGATGCTCGACCTGGATGCGTTTGTTGACTTCGAGGAAGAAAAAGTTGCCGCTGTTGTCCACGATGAACTCGACGGTGCCGGCGTTGGTATAATGGGCGGTCTCGGCAATCTTGATGGCAGCCTTGCCCATTTTTTCGCGGAGCTTCTTGAACTTGTGTTCGATCAAGGGCGAGGGCGTTTCCTCCACGACCTTTTGATGGCGGCGCTGGATGGAGCAATCGCGTTCGCCGAGGTGAATGATGCGGCCCTTGTGGTCGCCGAGAATCTGGAATTCGATGTGGTGCGGGTTCTCGATGAACTTCTCGATGTAAACGCCGGAATTGCCGAAGGCCTTGTCGGCCTCGGTGCGGGCGGTGTGGTAGCCTTTGACGAGGGAAACGTCGTTGTGCGCGACGCGCATCCCGCGCCCGCCGCCACCGGCGACGGCTTTGATCATCACGGGATAGCCGATGCGTTTGGAGACGGCGAGGGCTTGCTGCTCGTTTTCCACCACGCCATCGGAGCCGGGCGGCGTCGGGACGCCGGCCTTGCGCGCGAGATTCCGGCTGAGGGCCTTGTCTTCGAGCGCATTCATCGCGCGCGAGTTCGGGCCGATGAACTTGATGTTGCAGCTCTCGCACACGTCGGCGAAGTGCGCGTTCTCGGACAGGAAACCGTAGCCCGGATGGATGGCGTCCACGTCGGCGATTTCGGCGGCGCTGATGATGCGATCAATCTTGAGATAGCTGTCGGAAGCCGCGGCCTTGCCGATGCAGATGGCTTCGTCGGCGATCTGGACGTGCATGGAGTTCACGTCGGCCTCGGAATAGACCGCGACGGTGCGGATGTTGAGTTCCTTGCAGGCGCGGATGATGCGCACGGCGATTTCACCGCGGTTGGCTACGAGTACTTTCTCGAACATGCGTAATAATTTTAGTCCAAAGTCCAAAGTCTAAAGTCCAAAGCCAGCAGTCGAACCGTATCCGACTTTGGACAATGGACTTTGGACATTGGACTTAACTCGGCCGGACCTTGAACAAGGGCTGGCCGAACTCGACGGGTTTCGCGTTCTCGACCAACGCCTGGGTGATGACGCCTTTGACCTCGGCCTTGATCTCGTTCATCACCTTCATGGCTTCGATGATGCAAACCACGGTGTCGGGATTGACCTCGGAGCCGATTTCGACATAAGAGCCGGATTCGGGCGAGGGCGAACGATATAAAGTCCCGATCATCGGGGATTTGATTTCGGTTTCGTTGGAAACTTCGGCGGGCGCCGGGGCGGCAGGTGAAGCGGGCGCGGTTACGGCTGCCGGGGCGGTCGCATAGACCACTGCGGGCGCATCTTCATACTGGACGACCGGGGCGCCGCCATTCATCCCGCGCTTGAGGCGGATCTTGAAATCCTGTTTCTCCAATTCGAACTCGGAGACCGAGTTCTTCTTCATCAAATCAATGATGGCCTTGATGTCTTTTAGATCCACAGTCGTTTTTCGTTAAAGTTCAACCGGCTCAAGCCCCGTTTGGCTTGGATTCCTAGAAGCAAAAAAGCAGTAGTCGAACTTCGACTCTGCTCATTCGGTTATTTAAGTTGCCGGGAGGGTAAACGCCGTGAAAATTTACGTCAAGCCGCAAAACGGTCCTTCAAAACAACCCCAGAAAGCCTTGGAGTCGGCTGAGTTTAAGCGGACTTTTTATCCCCGATAGCGTTAATGGCCGCATCGAGAGCTAAAACGTACGAATTTGCTCCGAAACCGGAAATCTGACCCGTGCAAACTCCGGCGATGAGCGACCGGTGACGAAATTCCTCGCGCGCATGGACGTTCGAAAGGTGGATTTCAATCGTCGGCACGCCGACCGACGCGATGGCATCCCGCAACGCGACGCTGGTATGCGTGTAGGCGGCGGCATTCAGCACGATGACGGCGAACCGGCCCTTTGCTTCCTGAATCCAGCCGACCAGTTCGCCTTCGGAATTGGTCTGGCGGAAATCAATCTCCGCGCCTAATCCGGAGGCGCGGGCTCGAACCATACCCTCGATCTCCTTGAGCGTGGTTCGGCCATAGACCTCCGGTTCGCGCTGGCCCAAGAGATTTAGGTTTGGCCCATTGAGGAATAGGATTTTCATTTCGCGGGTGAGCCTAAATGAGTCTTGTCCGAGTTGTCGAATGGTTTTGCGGCCGTCGCGAGCAGCCATCCCATCCACGCAAAGCCACACCAGGACAAAGCTGGAATGTACAAGCCGAATTCGAGGAATCCTTGCGCCCACCAACCTGCCAAGCCCAGCCAGATGGCGAAACGGACGGCATCCCAGTCCTCGCCCTTCCGCGGCCAAGTCTTGATTAGAACTCCAATGACAAACGCCGCCAGCGCCGCAAAACCCACCAACCCGGAATCCGAAGCTTGTTGGAGGTAGTCATTGTGAACGAGCTTCGCCATCTCCGACTCCGGTTTTTTGATCCGCTGATACGGAACCCCAAACGTTCCCGGGCCGGTGCCGAAGAACGGATTCGCCTCCGTCGTTCGCAACGCCGCCTGCCAGTAATCGAACCGCGCGCTCACACTCGTCGCTCCCTTGCGAAAGAACCCCGCATACTTCAACCCGAATCCCGCCAGACCGGCGACCAATAACACACCGATAAACGCCAGCTTCCATCGCCGCGCGAAAGGCAGGCGCAACAAAGCGACCAGTCCCAGCAGCAACATCAACAGCCAGCCGCCCTTCGACCCCGACCAAAACAGACACGCCAACGCTCCCGCCGCCACGACCACCGCCACAAACTGCCGCGCACCCACAGTCAACCGCGTGAAGTGTTTCAAGCTCACCATCACTGTCACCGGCAGCAGCAGCAGCAATGCGCCCGCCAGCGCGTTCGGATAAAACAACGTCGCCCAGATGCGATCGCTGGAGATTTTTTTTAGATATTCCGGCGGCACGTTCGGCAACCGCGGCAACTCGTAGGCGTAAAAATATTTCCGCGTCTCCTCCAGCCCGCCGAAATGCTGCTCGAACCCGGTCGCGATGACCACGCCCAATGCCACGATCAATCCCGCGAGGAAACGCAGCGGACTTCCGCAGTGCCGCAGCGCGAAGTAGGCGAGGTAGAAGCAAACGACACAACTCGTGAAATGTTTTACCGTCGCGCCCGTCAACGTCGCATCCACCGTTCGCGTCGCGGAAACAAATTGCCAGCCCAGCCAGACCGCCGGCAAAGCGACCAGCCAGCGGGAACTCTTGATTTCCCAGCGGGCCACGACCAATCCGAACATCGCCACCATCGCCAGCAGCGCGTAACCCAGCTTCACCGGCCACGGATTCAGCGCCCACTCCCAGCCGTTGGCCGGCCATTCCACCTGGCGCTCGAAAATGGCCACGTTACCAAACTTCACCATCGCCAAGCCGAGCAAAGCGCCGAACACCACGGCGAACGACTGCGCCGGAAAAGATTTCGTTTGGTTGGCGGCGGAAGAAGTTTGCGGCTTCATCGTCAGCGGGGCGCTGGTCAGAATTGCAGTTTGAGCAAGCCCACCTCCAGTGCCAGCGCCTCCTGCACGTTCGTGTGCAACAGCCGCTGCGTCTGCTCCAGCACGCGCAAGTTTTCCCGCGCGCGTTCCGGCGAGAGCCGGGCCGCCACGGTTCGCGTCTCGCTCACATTTGGAAAATTCAGCAACCCCGCTCCCGCCGCGAGGGATAGCAGCCAGACATCGCGCAGCCACCATTGCACCAGCAACAACATCTCCCCGCGCTGCCGCCGGTACTCGGCCTCCACGGACGCCTTCAACTCCTCCTCCCATTTCTCGCGCAAATCCTTCTCCGCGTCCGGGTATTGTTCCAGCGGCGACCGCGCCGTGAGCGACTCCTCCACCCGCTCCTTCAACTCCGTCAGCTTTTGCAGCAGCACGTCCATCAGCCGGTAGCGGCCGAGCAAACTTTTCTGCTCGCCCGCCGCCATGGCGCTGAACTTTCCGAGCCACTCCATCTGCGTCGCGTCGAACCGCGCCCGGCCTTCTCCCGTAAAATTCAACCGCAGACACCGCGACAGAATCGTCTCCAATAACCGCTGGGGCTCGATGCTCAACAAAATCAACACCGACCGCGACGGCGGCTCCTCAAGCGTTTTGAGAAACGCGTTCGCCGCGCTGGCGTTCAGCCGGTCGGCCGCCACGATGATCGCCACCTTGTAGCCGCCCTCGGCGGGTTTGAGGTTGACCGCCTGCATCAACTCGCGCAATTGCTCGATCAGGATCACGCGGGATTTTGATTCGGGCCGCACCCAATGCACGTCCGGATGCGTTTGCGCGTCCGTCTTCCGGCAATTCGCGCAGGTGTCGCAACCATCCACCGCCACGCCGCCGGCTTTCACCGGCTGCGCGCAATTCAACGTCTTGGCCAGCGTGCGCGCCAGCGCCTCCAGTTCGTCCAGTTGCTGGCCGGTGAACAGATACGCGTGCCCCAGCCGCCCGCGCTCCAGCGACCGCTGCAGCAGGGCGACCCCTTGCTCCTGTTCGGGAAAATCTTTGAACGCCATCGCGGCGACAGGTTACGCAACCCGTCGGAGGGAACAACAGAATTCAAATTTGGACTGCGGCGGGAAGCGAAGCGCCACGCCGCTTTCCCCGTAATGGGGAACGCGCTCCAAAAGCGGTGTCGCCGCTGCGCTCTGCCACCGCAGTCCAAAATCCTCAAACGCTCAAGACTTCCATCCCGCTGAAGTAGGAAATCTCCGGCTTGCTGATGACGCCCGCGTCCTTCATCGCCTTGCGCAGTTCCCGCGACTTCATGAATTTCTTCATCTTCGCCGCGTGGTCCCATTCGGACCACACCAGCAAATGGTTCGGATCCTTCGCGCAGCGGCAGACGTAAAAACATTTCTCGCCGGACTCCTTGCGAAACTTCGCGAACGACTTGACGACGCGTTTCCACTTCGCGTAATTGGCGACCTTGTGACTGATCATGCTGTATGCCATGTGATGCCTTTCTCTTGGTTTGGTTTTGATCCACTACAAAATCTCTAGCCGCGATTCTGCGGGCGGGGCGAAGAAACGATTTTGATTTCCCCGATCATCTTCTCCAGCCGCCGCCCGTATTCCACGTAATTTTTCCGCATCGCGTCGTCGTTGTTTGCCTTGGACTGCGCATCGTGGAAGACGACGACCATGTGCGGCTCGATGCTGATGCCCGCATCGTAGCCGCGCGCAAAGGCGTCCGCGAGAATGTCACGCACGCGGCCCGCGCCTTCGCCGGGCCAGTTGTAGTCGGCGTCGTTCTTCGCGGGATTCCACGTGGCGTCTTTGATGTGGGTGTGAACGACGTGGTCGCGGACGTGTTCCCAGAATTCCCACGCGTCCTGGCGGGGCCAGGGCTTGGGTTTGCTGCGGTCGGGATTGAAAATCGGATTGGCGGTGTCAAACACCAGCTTGAGGCCGGGGCATTGGTCGAGGAGTTCGAGCGTGTGCTGCCAGCTCATGCCGCCGTAGTTCATGCAGTTCTCGTGAACCGGCTGGAGACCCTCGTCGAGAAACATATTCGTCACGTCGCGCACGCGGCGGAATACCTCCGGCGGCGTTTTGAATTCCTCATCGCCCGGCTTGAAACTCATGATGCGAATGTATTTCGCGCCGGTGCGCTTCATGCGCGGGATGGCGCGCTTCACCTCGGCCAGCGTGACGTCGAACGGGTCGGTGATTTTCTTGGCCCAGTTCATCACCGTCGAGCCGAAGCAATAAACCTGGATGCCGGCGTCCTCCAATTTTTTCACTCCCAGATCAAACGCCGCGTCGGGAATTTCGTGAAAGTTCGCCTTCGCAAACCCCGGCACCTCCACGCCGCGCGGCTCGATGAATTTCCAGCCGAGTTCCCGGGTCGCCTGAATCTGGCCGTCAACCCCGTTTGCCGCTTCGTCGCCTATGCCCATCAGTTTCATAGCCATGCTTTCAACTTCGCCAGCAGCGGTACACGAACGCCGGCGGCAGGTTGCGCCAGATGATCGGCGTTCGCTCCACGCGCGCGAACCGGCCGGACATCAATTTGCGGAAGCGCAGGGTGGTCGGAAACCAGCCCGCATGAACATACGCGAACGCCACGAACTGCCCGTCCGGTGTGAGCGATTCGAGCATCGCGTTGAAGATCCGGTCCTGCATCGCCGGCAGCATGTTGCCCCACGCCAGCCCGCTCACGACGCACTTCGCGCGCGTGCCGTTGAGATGGTGCGGCAGATTCTCCGCCGTGTCGTGAATGGTTTCGCAATGCGGAAAGCGCCGGCGCAACTCGGCGATGTTCGTCTCGCTGAGTTCCATCGCCAGCAACCGCCCGCGTCCGTGCAGCCGTTGGAGCAGCAACTCGGTGAACGATCCTGTGCCCGGCCCGAGTTCCGCGACGGTGTCGCCCGGCTTGAAATCGCAATGGTCCGCCACCGCTCGCGCCAGTTCTGGCGAGCTCGGCCAGAACGACCCGACCGACAACGGCTCGCGGATGAACGCTTCCACAAAACGCCACGCCGAATTTGAATTCAATCTCGCCGCCGCCGCGCCGCCAGTTTTATTGTTCATGTTGATTCGGGTTGGAGTTTACCGCCGGAATGAACTCGCGAAGTCGGCGGCCTCGACCTTCACCACTTTCTTCACGACCTTCGATTCGGCGATCAATTCGTTCAGTTTCTTTTCCCACGCCGCGCCGTCCATCGGCAGCTCGACGGTCTCTTTGATCAGCGAGGAATAAACCATCACGTTCGCGAGTTCGACGGACGACATTCCCTCCGCGCCCGGCACGATCAAGGGTTCACCGTCGAGAATCGCGTTCACAAAATTCTGGATGATGATCGAGTGCGGCAACGTCGCGTTCTCGAACGGAATCTCCACGTGCCACACGTCCGGCTTCACAAAGCCCTGCTTCGCCGTCCGGCTGAACGCGATCATGTCCGCGTCGTTGCGCGTGAACGAGAGTTTGTTGTTCTCCATCACCAGCGTCCCGCGCGTGCCGACGATTTCAAACCGGTTCGTGCCCGGCGCTTCACCCGTCGAGCTGACGAACACGCCCGTCGCGCCGTTCGCCCATTCGAGATAAGCCGTCACGCTGTCTTCGACTTCGATCTGATGAAAGCGTCCGAGCTGGCAGAAACCGCGCACACGTTTCGGCATCCCGACGAGCCATTGCATCGTGTCGAGATTGTGGAGGCATTGATTGAGCAACACCCCGCCGCCCTCGCCCTTCCACGTCGCGCGCCAGCCGCCGCTCGCGTAGTAGGCATCGGTGCGATACCAATCGGTGTTGATCCAGTTCACGCGCACGACTTGACCGAGTTCGCCGCTCTGGATCAGCTTCTGCACCTTCTGATAACGCGGCTCGGTGCGCATCTGGAACATGCCGCCGAAAACCACCTTGGGATTCCGTTTGCTCGCGGCGATCAACCGTTCGGCGTCGGCCTTGTGCGACGAGATTGGCTTCTCGATCATCGCGTGAACGCCCGTGTCCAGCGCGACGATGCCCAGCGTGGTGTGCTGAAAATGCGGCGTGGCGACGATGACCGCGTCCACTTCGCCCGATTTGATCAACGCTTCACCGGCCGTGAAAGTTTTGAGCGGCTGGTAACGGTCGAGCGGCGCGACGGCATCGCAAACGGCCACGAGTTCGCAGCGACTGACCTTTTTGTTCGAGAGATAATCGGCGTGGTACTTCCCGATGTTTCCCATGCCGATGATGCCGAGCCGCACTGAATTCATGTGGCGGGAGTGTAGCGACTCGCGCCCGACTGCCTAGGCGAAATTTCGGCGGAGCGCGCCCGTCCCGGGCGCAGCAAGGCAGCCACGCGTGGAGGTTTTGAAAAAGTTCGGGGGCCTTTGTGCGCTCCCGCTCGCTGTGGCCGGGGACGGCCACGCTCCGGTTCGCGTTCACCGCTTCGCCACGCGCTCGTAAACCGCCAGCGTTTGCGTCGCCGTCTTTTTCCAGTCAAACTTCTTCGCGTGCGCCAGGCCCGCTTCGCGCCACGTCTTGCGCAACACGTCACTGCCCGCCATCGAAGTCAGCTTGCCCGCCATGTCGTCCACGTCCTCGGGATTGATGAGCGACGCCGCGTCACCGACGACTTCGCCGAGCGAGCCGCGCGCGGACGAAATCACCGGACAACCGCACGCCATCGCTTCAATCGGCGGCATCCCGAAACCTTCGTAGAGCGACGGAAAGACAAACACGTCCGCCGCGCGATACAACGTCGAAAGCTCCTCGTTCGCCACGAAACCAAGTGCGCGGATGTCCGCCGCGTGCGGAGATTGTTTGATCGCGGCGTGAACCGCCTCGGCGCCGTGGCTGTCGGTGCCTGCGAACGCAAGCTGCCAGTTGGATTTCGTCTGCGTCTTGAAGCGGTTGAACGCCTCGATCAGTCTCACGTGATTTTTCCCCGGATGTTCGAGCCGCGCGACGTAAAGGAAGAACGGCTTCGGGAGATCGTGGCGTTGGGCGATTTCCAGTTTCGCGTCGAACGGCGGTTGGGGAGAAAACCGGCCGTGCTCGATGCCGTTGTGGATCACCGTGATCTTCGGATGCGGCACGTGAAAGAACTGGTGAACGTCCCGCGCGGTGTTCTCGCTGATCGCGATGATCGCGTCCTGGCGCTGCGCCAAACGGCGCGCGACCACGCGGCCGTAAAACATCCGCTTCCGATCATATTTCTCCGCGACGCAAAACGGCGCGAGGTCGTGAATCGTCGCGACGAGTGGACATGGCCGGCGCCACAACATCCGCCGGTAACTGGGCACGTGCAGCACGTCGAGCTTCAATTTGCGCGCGAGGCCTGGCAGCCGCAGTTGATGCCAGAGAATGTCATTGGCGGCGGAACGGAATTTTTCGGAAACGGGAACGATCTCCACACGGTCCTCGGCGAAGTCGAACAGCGGCAGGTCTTCCCGCAACACGAACAGTACGAGTCGATGCGAACCTTCGCGCGTGAGGAGCGCACGCGTCAGCGCAAAGACGTATTGCCCGATGCCCGTCTTCCCGCGACCGATCACCGATGTCGAAAGCCCGATTCGCACGCGCCTACGGTTGCCTCAGTCACGCGCGGTGACAAGTGAAAGTAAACGCGCCGCCGAAAATATTGTTCCGGCGGCGCGGTCCGACCCGAAACTTTGACTTCTTTCTTGGCGAAGGTGCCTCAACCGTGGAGTTTTCTGCCGGCCGTCACTTCTTCGTCAACTTCTCAATGGCTTCTTTCATCTGCGTCAGATGAATGTCCGCCTGCGGTGCGTCCGTCACGTTGATGATCTTTCCGTCGAGTCCGATGAGAAAGCTGACGCGGCGCGCGACATTTTTTCCCGCAACACGAACACCGTAAGCGTCGGCGATCTTCCCGTCCGTGTCGGCGAGCAACGGGAAGTTGAGGCTGTGCTTCTCGATGAATTTCTGGTGGCTCTCGGCGGAGTCGAAACTCACGCCGATGACTTCCACCTTGTCCTTCTTCAAGTCTGCCATGCGGTCGCGCAGGCCGCAGGCTTCCTTCGCGCAACCCGGCGTGTCGTCCTTCGGATAAAAATAAAGCAGCACGATTTTCTTCCCGGCGGAATCCGCGAGCTTCCACGTCTTGCCGTTCTGGTTTTTTCCGGTGACGAGCGGCGACTTGTCGCCGACCTGCGGCAGTTTCCCGGGTTCGGCCTGAACCAGCGCGATGCCCGCCAACAAAGCGGTCACGCCCGCGGCAGCTTTCGCCATGAAATGATTTTTCATAAAGTTCTTTCGATGGTTTGGTGAACGGGTTTCTGACGCGGCGGGCGGCGGTTTTGTTCAAGCGCCGCGCAACTTTACGCCCTGCATTCGCTCGACGAAGGTCACGAAACCATCCGCCTGTTTTTGCAACCGGCCCAGCAATTCCGCATCCTGCAAGCGCCCGTTCGCGTCGAGCAACTTGCCGATGCCGGGCATGAATACGCGCTCGGGATAAAGGTAAGCGTTGCGATAGCCGAAGATCGCCTGCAACTGCTCGACCGGCCGCAGCGCGCCCCAGATGCCCGCCGCCACGCCGGTGAAACAGACGGGCCGGCGCTCGAAACTCTCCGGGAACTTGAGCATGTCTATGAAATATTTCAGCACGCCGGGAAGGCCGCCGTTGTATTCGGGCGAGATGACGTGGAGGCCGGAGGATTGGAGCACACCGTCGGCGAAGGGCGCGAAGGACGCCGGTTTTTCCGCGTACGAAGCCGGCGAAAAAATCTCCGGTGGCAGTTGCGCGAGATCGAGCACGCGCAACGGGACTTTCAGCGCTGCGTAAATCTCTTCGACGTGCCGCGCGACTTTGCGCGTGTTGCTGCCGGGACGGTTTGTGCCAACGACGAGGGTCATCATGCGCGTGAGTCTAAACGGAAAACGGCAAATGGCAATTCACAGGTACGCCGGGCGTGGCTCGTTTTGACTGTAGGGCACGACGTTAGGAGTGCTTCGCCGGAACGACTCGTTACCTCGTCGCCTACAATTCCCGGAAACCTCAACGTCCCGGCGGCGGGAAGCCTCCGGCGGCGCCCATTTTCGCCATGATCTCCTGCATGAGCGAACCGAAGTTGTCGTGTTTCGTCGCACCGGCGGGCGGTTCAAACTGCGCGGCGTCGGGCTTGGCGAGCTTCACTTCTTTGAACGTCATGACGACCTTGTTGCCCTGTTCGGTGGTTTCGATTTTTACCGGGAATTTTTTCTGGTCACTCGCGTTCCAGACGGTGGCCTCCTGTTTTTTTCCGTCCTTGCCGGTCACCACCACTTTATTTTTCACGCAATCGTGGCCGTGGAGTTTCTCCTTGCCGAGCTCGGTCGTTTCCATTTTCAGGTCGGCATCGTTCTGCGCCTCGTCGGCGTCCTTGAGCGGCATTTCGAGGTAGGCGTTCAAGCCGGGATAAACGAGGTAGGTGACTTTCTTGTCCGGGCGGGAGATGGCGATCATCTTGTCCATGCCCATGGCTTTCATCTGCGCGGCGGCCTCGGGTGGCATCCGGCTGCTGGTCGCCTGGCTCAGGTCCATCTCGAACCGGGATTTGCCATCCAGAAAGGCGAGCTTGCCGGGCATGGCGGTCGGGTCGCCGGACCGGTCTTTCATCTCGAATTCGGCGTTCGCGGAAAACGCGGTGTGTTCGCCGAAAACTTTTTTGATCTTGCCGTAAAAGCGCGGCGCGGCCGGCGGACCGCCCATCCCGGGCTGGGCGTGGACGGGTGTGAGGACGGAGGCGATGGCAACGGTGGCGAGGAGGCTCAGGTATTTTTTCATAAGCGCATTGGGCAGCGGTTTGGTTGTCGGCAAAGTGAATAGCAAGGATTCGCTGGAAGGCCAGAGGAAAAATACGTGGCGTTGTGGTCTCAGGTTGCGTGGCGTGGACGCGAGTGAGAAGCTGCGGCGTGCGAACGCAGCGGCAGAGAACGGGCGGGCAAATCCGGGGCGGATGCCTTGCCGCCATCCTGTTCGGTTTCGCGGCGAACAGTTCCGGGGTGGAAAATGTTTTCCAACTTTCGGAAACCTGCGCGCGGTGCGGCTACGAGGAGATTCCGTTGCGACGCACGGGCGAGAACCACCTGTTCGTTTCCGGCAGACTCGATGGCCGGCGGCGAAGTTTTCTCGTGGACACCGGCTGGTCTTTTACGACCGTATCCACGAACGCGGCCCGGCTGCTAAAAAAAATCCCGGCGGGATCAGCCGCGGACGGTGTGACCCTGGGCAACATCACGCTGGGCGACAAATCATTCACCAACCAGCCGGCCCTCGTTCAACACATCGTCTTCAACGGCCAGCCGGCCTCCTTCGACGTGGTGCTCGGGCTGGATTTTCTGCGGCGCAACTTCGCGGTCCTCGATTGCGCGCGGCAGCGACTTTACCTCCGTCGCGAAGCGCCAACGGTCGAAGCGCAAAAAGATTTTGAGAATGGTTTGAGGCGCGGCGGCTTTGTGGAACTCGAACTCCGATTGAAAGAGCCGCCCGCGATCACCGCCATCGCGCAGTTGAACGGCCAGACGCTCGAAATGCTCGTGGACTCCGGCGCGGCATGGAGTTGCGTGGACGCGCGGCAACGCGAACGGCTCGGGCTGAAGGCGCTGCCATCGTTGGTGAGGATTTCCGGCGCGGGCCGGACCGGCAGCCGGAACGTCGCAGTGGCGAACGTGAACAGTTTTCGGCTGGGCGAAGTGGAAATGAAAAGAACCACGCTCGCGATGCTCGATCTGGCGGACTGGGGATTCGCCGCGCCGGAAAAAACCTTGAGCGAGGTGCGGGGAATTCTCGGCGGGGAAATTCTGGCGGCGGGCGGCGCGGTGATTGATTGTCACGCGCTCAAACTGTGGGTGAAGCGCGACGCTACCGCGCGTCGAAATTGAACTCGATGCGCGTGCGCGTGCCGGTCTGGCGGTTGCGGATCTGGAGTTCGCGCGGTTGATATTGGCCGTTCACCCGCTCGACCGACTTCGGCTCGAATTCTTTCAGCAGCTTCCCTTTCGCATCGTAGGCCTCCGCCTGGAAGATGCCGCCGCTCTCCTCGCCGATCCACGAGACCACCCGCGAGTACGCGCCCGCCGGATCCGGATTGGCGCTGACGAGCACGGCGCAAAGTTTGCCCTGTTTGAGTTCCTTGCGGATAACGCGCTGCGACGGCCAGTGAAAAAATTCCAGGCCCAGGTCCGCCAGCCAGAAATCCGAACCGGCGAACGGGACAAACGACTTCTCGCCGGCGAGGAATTCAAATTCGTTGGTCGGCCCGCGTCGCTGGAAAAGAATCGCGACGCGGTAATCGTTCGGTTGGCTCGCGGCGTGAGTGACGGTGAACGAAGCGGCGTGATCGGCGTTGGGGCCGCTCGTGAAATACAGCGTCTGCCAGTTCGTCGGGGTGACAAACGTGTGCAAGGCGACGGGAACGGCCACCGGTTTTCCCTTGCCGCCGAAGATGCGGAGCGTGCCGGTGTTGGTGAAGTTTTTTTCAGGCCGCTGGCTGAGGAGTTGAAGCGCGAGTTCGCGGCCTTCGATTTCCGCCGTGGCCGGGTCGTTGGTGGTGGCGGCCATCGCATTGACCGCCGCCAACAGACCGAGCGCAGTGATTGCGCGCCGGAAAATCATTTCGGCTCCAACGCCGCCCGGAGCGCCTGCGAGATGTGGCTGACGAAGTGGGCCTTGATCTTTTTCCGCGCCTCGACCGGAACTTCCATCCAGTCGGGCTTGTTTTGTTCCGGCAGAATGACGTGCTTCATGCCGAATCGGACGGCGGCGAGGACTTTTTCCTTCACGCCGCCGACGCGCAGCACGCGCCCGCGCAGGCTGATTTCGCCAGTCATGGCGGTGTTCGGCCGGATGTGCCGGCGCGAGAACAGCGAGGCCAGCGCGCAGGTGATGACCACGCCCGCGCTCGGGCCGTCCTTCGGGGTCGCGCCCGCCGGGACGTGGATGTGCAGGTCGCTTTTGCCGAAGTCGGAGAAATCAAGATTGAGCGCCTTCGCCTGGCTGCGGAGATAACTGACGGCGGTCTGCGCGCTTTCTTTCATCACGTCGCCGAGCGAACCGGTGAGCAGCAGCGCGCCTTTGCCGGGCATCCGCGTCACTTCGACGTAAAGCACTTCGCCGCCGACGGGCGTCCACGCCAGTCCGGTCGCGATGCCGTATTCGGAAATTGTCTCCGGCGCCTCGGCGATGAACGGCGCGTGACCGAGATAAGCTTTAAGCCCTTCCGGCTCGAGCTTGATGGCGTGGCTCTGGCCGTTGTTGCTGACAATTTTGCGCGCGGCTTTGCGGGCGAGCGCGGCGATCTCGCGTTCGAGCTGCCGCACGCCGGCTTCGCGGGTGTACTCCTGGATCAATCGGCGCAAGGTCGCGTCCGGCAACGCCACGTCACTGCGCGAAAGGCCGTGTTCCTCAAGCTGGCGCGGGACGAGGTAGCGACGCGCGATCTGGAACTTTTCCGTTTCGGTGTAGCTCGGCAGCTCGATGACTTCGAGCCGGTCGCGGAGCGCGACATGAATCGGTTCGAGCCAGTTGGCGGTGGTGATGAACAGCACGCGCGAGAGGTCGAACGGCAGATCGAGATAATGATCGGTGAAGGTGTTGTTCTGCGCCGGGTCGAGGACTTCGAGCAACGCCGACGCCGGGTCGCCGCGAAAATCCGCGCCGACCTTGTCGAGTTCGTCGAGGAGAATCACCGGGTTGCGGCTCTCGACGCGGCGCAACGTCTGGATGATCCGGCCCGGCAGCGCGCCGACGTAGGTGCGGCGGTGACCGCGAATCTCCGCTTCGTCCCTCATGCCGCCGAGGGAGATGCGGGCAAATTTGCGCCCGAGCGCGTCGGCCACACTTTTGCCGAGCGAAGTCTTGCCGACGCCCGGCGGGCCGACGAGGCAGAGGATCGGGCCTTTGATGGCTTTCTTGCGCTTGATGACGGCAAGAAATTCCAGCAGCCGGTCTTTGACTTTCTTCAGGCCGTAATGTTGTTCGTTGAGGATCCGCTCGGCTTCCTTCAAATCGAGTTTGTCCTCGGTCTGCGCTTCCCACGGCACGGCGAGAATCCAGTCGAGATAATTGCGCGAGACGCCGTATTCCGCGGCGGCGGTCGGCGTCTGCTGCAACCGCTCCAATTCCTGCGTCGCCACTTTTTTTACCTCGGCGGGCATCGGGACCGACTCGATCTTTTCGCGGAGCGTTTTGATCTCGACGGCGTTCGGTTCCGTTTCGCCCAGTTCGCGCTGGATGGCGCGCATCTGTTCGCGCAGGAAAAAATCGCGCTGCGTCTTGGCGATGGAACTGGCGACATCGCTCTGGATTTTGGAGCTGAGATTCAACACCTCATTCTCGCGATTGAGCATCGGCAGCAGGCGCTGGAGCCGTTCCCGGACGGAGGCGGTTTCGAGGAGTTTCTGCCGGTCTTCGAGGCTGAGATTCAGGTTGGCGGCGATGAGATCGGCGAAATGGCCGGCGTCCTCGGTGTTGAGCGCGGCGATCTTGACGTGCTCGGACAACGCGGGCGAGAGCTTGATGATCTCGTGAAACTGGCTCTGCGCGTTCCGCATCATCGCGGTGACTTCGATCGAATCCTCCCGCTCGTCGCGCAGCAATTGGAACTTGGCTGTGAGATACGGCAGCTTCGTGGTGTATTCGGTGAAATGGATCCGCCACAACCCATCGACGAGCACGCGCGCGGTATTATCGGGAAACTTCACCATCTTCGCCAGCCGCACGACGCAGCCGACTTCGTACAAATCTTCTGGCATCGCATCGGGGACCTCGGGCCGACGCTGAAGCACCACGCCCATCAAACGATCGCCGCCGACGACGTCGTCAATCAACCGGATGCTCGGCGTCGTTTCGACGAGCAGCGGCGCCACGGCGCCGGGGAAAATGACGACATCGGAAAGTCCCAGAACCGGCAACGTCTCGGGCAAAGACCGGGCGGAAATGCGGGAGGGCGGCTCCGCACTTCCGGCGGAACCGAGGATGCTGACAAATTCTGTGTCCGGCGCGGTCATCGTCGTGTGATCCTGTTGATTCGCTGCCCGCCGCCCGTTGAAAAACTCGGTGAAGGCTAGTTGCCTTCGGCGACGTGCACCTTGGTGCTCTTTGACTGGGAAACGGCCACGGGCACATCCACGCGCAGGAAGCCGTTCAAATAGGCGGCCTTGGCCTGGCTCAAATCGTACCCCGGCGGAAGCTCGATCAAACTCTCGAATGGACCATAATTGATTTCCATCACGAGGAAATTGCATTTGGCGGCGCGGCAGCCATCCGGCCGGTTGCCGGCGATGCGGAGGCGGTTGCCTTCGACGCTGATCTCGAGGTTTTCGCTTTTCATCCCCGCCAGCTCGACTTTGATGACCAAGCCGGCGTCGCTGACATACACGTCGGTGTTCGGCACCCAATGCCCGTTGGCCGTTCCTTTCGGGCTGGCCATCGCCGTCTGGCTGACGAAATTCAAAGTCGAACTGATTTTGTTTACGGCCATGTGCGTGAGGAAAGTATCTTAGCGTCGAAAATGACGCAAGCGCCACCTTATTTCATTTTGACGACCACCCGCGGTCGTTCGCCTTTGCGCGCGTGAAAAACGATTGAACTCTGGTTGTGAGCGGTGCCGGTCGCCGCGCACCCGCAATGCGTGTCGCGGTCGAAACGGAATTTGCGCCGGCGCCAGGCGCCCCGCGCCAACGCCGCCGCGGCCGCGGCCACGATGATGAGGGAGAGGATCTGCTGCCAGTTCACGCGGGCAACATAAGCGCATCCGCGCGGTGCGCAACCGGGAATTTTATTCCATTGCGCCCCGGCGGCGGCCCGCCCGCCGGTGATCAGCGGAAACAAAACCCCCGCGAGCTTTTCGCCCGCGGGTCTGGGAAAACATTTACGGCGCAAAACTACCCGCCGTTGTCGCCGATGGCTTCGACCGGGCAGCCTTCCTTCGCTTCCTTGCAGCGCGCTTCCTCTTCCGGATTCTCTGGTTGCTTATAGACGAACGAATAGCCGCCGTCTTCGTGACGCTTGTAATTGTCCGGCGCGGTCTCGCGGCAGAGGTCGCAATCAATGCACTGATTGTCCACGTAATATTTGCCGCCGACGTTGACTTCGTATTTGTTTGCCAGGTCTGCCATAAATTTTTTCTTTCCGGGCAAAAATATGCGGACGGGCCGGAACGTTGGCAAGTCCCGTTTTCCACCGGAAAAACTTTCTCGCTGCCGCCGGCTCGCTATTCTTCGCCCATGCCGACGGAAGCGCAGAGAAAAACCAAGATCATCGCCACGCTCGGCCCCGCCACGGATTCGCCCGCCATGCTCGCGCAACTCATCGCAGCGGGCGTGAATGTTTTCCGCCTCAACATGTCCCACGCCACGCACGATTGGGTGCGCCGCGTCGTCACCGACATCCGCGCCGCCGCCGCCGCGAGCCGGCGCTTCGTCGGTATTCTCATGGACACGCAAGGCCCGGCCATCCGCACCGGCGACCTGCCCGTGCCGCTCGATTTGAAACCCGGCGAGAAATTCACGCTCACCGTCCGCGGCGAACGCAGCGAGGAGGAACATTCCGTGGACGTGAACTACGAGAATTTCGTCAACGACATCAGCGTCGGCGACGTGGTGCTGCTCGACAACGGCGCGATCCACATGAAAGTCCTCGCCAAGTCCGGCAACCGCGTCGAGTGCGAAGTCCTCACCGCCGGCAAACTCGGCAGCCGCCGCCATATCAATCTCCCCGGCGTCAAAGTCAGCCTCCCCGCGCTCACCGCCAAGGACATCAAGGACGTCGAACTCGGCCTGGAGCTGGGCGTGGACTTCATCGCCCTCTCCTTCGTCCGCGAAGCCCGCGATCTCCAGCAGCTCCGTGAACTTTTTGGAGAGGGCAAACCGCCGCCGCTCGTCATCGCCAAGATTGAAGATCAGCAAGCGCTCAGGAATCTGGACGAGATCATCGCCGCCGCCGATGGGGTGATGATCGCGCGCGGCGACCTCGGCATCGAGATTCCGTACGAGGAACTTCCGATCGTCCAACGCCGCATCGTGAAATCGTGTCTGCGTACCGGCAAGCCCGTCATCGTCGCCACGCACATGCTCGAGAGCATGATCGCCTCCCCCATGCCCACGCGCGCCGAAGTCACCGACGTGGCGAACGCGGTTTTTGAACAAGCCGACGCCATCATGCTCAGCGGCGAGACGACCGTGGGCAAATATCCGTTGCAGTGCATCGAAGTTTTCGACCGCATCGCACGGCGGATCGAGCGCAGCGGCGGCGCGCATTACGAGGCGCACGCCGAGTTGAGCACCGCGCGCCAGAAACTCGTCAAGAGCGCCGTCGTCCTCGCGAACGATTTGAAAGCCGAGGCCATTTTCGTTTTCACCCGGCTCGGCCACGTCGCGCGGCACACCGCCTGGATGCGCCCGCGTTACTCGAAGGTTTACGCCCTGTGCGCCCGCGCGGAGGTCGCGGCGGGGCTGACCTTGAACTGGGGATTGACCCCGCTCGTCGTACCGTTCGACATGATCAATCCCGAAAACACCATCGAAGACGCCGTGAAGGAACTCACGGAAAAGAATTTTATCTCCCAGGGCCAGACCATCGTCATCATCGGCTCGATCCTGGTCGGCGATCAGGTCGTGGACGCCGTCCAGATGCGCACCGTGTAGTTGAACGAATTCGGGTTCGCGCGGGTCAGTTCTTTGTGGCTGCGGCTTCCAGAAAGTTGACCATCGTAGCGCTGCTGACCGCGTTCGCCGGTTGGGCAGGCGCGGAATCCACAAACGTTTCGCTCAAGGCTTCATCGTCCGCCGTCGCCATGCCCGCTTGGGATTACAGCCCGGCGCACTGGGACCGGATTTTGCAGGTGAAGTCCAATTCCCCTCCGCTGCGAATCGGCAAAAGCGATTTGATCGTCAGCGGCCCGTTGATCGAAGGGCTTCGTCGAAGTCGCCCCGGCGGCGAACGCAGCCTCGGTCGTAGAATCCTGGACCTGCTCATCATTCGCCTGGCTGTTCCACGCCCGCTGCCTTCGACGCCGACCGGTGGAAAATATTTCTGCTGGGGCGAAAGCGACCGGCCCTGGGGCGCGGTATCGGGAAAAGCGGTTTCGCCCGGCGCCTCCGACAACGCAATGTTCCGCGAACCCGCCTGCCTCCTGATTTCGATCGGCAAGTGACCGGGCGACCGGATTACTTCAGAACACTCACCGCGGAGTCCGCCAGCTTGAGCACGGCGTTGGGGAAAAGTCCCAGCCAGAACATCCCAGCGATGCAAACCCAAACCGCGAGCCGCATCGGCCGCGAAATGCAAATCGGCGAACGGTCCGGCACATCCTTGCTCCAGTAAATCGCGCGGACGACGCCGAAGTAGTAGTAGAGCGAGATCACCACGCCGACGAGCGCTGTGAACACGAGGCAATAGTAACCGTGGTTCGTCGCGCCCTGCTCGATGACGGCTTTCAGCAGCAGGAATTTTCCAAAGAATCCCGCCAGCGGCGGAATGCCCGCCAGCGAAATCATCGCCAGTGTTAGGGTTGCAGCCAGCAGCGGCGAACGCTGGCTCAATCCCGCCAAGCCGCTGATGTCTTCCGTGTCGAGATGCCGCATCACCAACGCAATCACCGTGAACGCCGCCAGCGTCGTAAACAGGTAACCGCTCAGATAGTAAAGCACTGCCGATTGACCCGCATTTGTCAACGCGGCCACACCCAGCAAAAGATACCCCGCATGGGCAATGCTGGAATAACCCAGCAACCGTTTCAGATTTCGCTGTGGAATGGCGCAGAGATTGCCGTAGAGAATCGTGATGCCGGAAATCACAATGAGCAGATTTTTCCAGTGCGCCGTCACTTCCGGAATGGCGGTGAACAGGAAGCGCAGCAGCAGAACGAAGCCGGCGGCCTTTGAACCGACGGCGAGGAACGCGGTCGTCGGGGTGGGCGCGCCTTGATAAACATCCGGCGTCCACATCTGGAACGGGAACGCCGCGATCTTGAAACCCAGACCAACGAGGATGAACAACACGCCGAACAGGAACAACTTGTTCTCCGCAAACTTCGCCGAAACCATCGAGAGTTCGCTGAAGTTGAATTTACCGGTCGTTCCCCAAACCAGCGCGATGCCGTAAACCATGAATGCCGATGCCAGCGCGCCGAGAATCAGATACTTCACGCCCGCCTCCAACGCGACAACCTTGCCACGCGTAAAACTCGTCAGCACGTAAAACGTGATCGTGATGAGTTCGATGGAAACGAAAAGCATCACGAAGTCGTTCGCGGATGCGGCAAACAACATCCCCGCCAGGGCGAAGATGATGAGCGAGTAATACTCGGACACGCCCACCGCGATGCGATCCGAAAACTCCACCGCCAGAATCAATACCAGCACCGCGGCGATCAGGAAAAAGCGTTTGAAGAAAACCGACAAGCCGTCCTGGATGAACATCCCGCCCGCAGTACTGGCCGTTTGACCATCCGTCAAACTGCAACTGCAATGACTGGTAAACGTATTCAGAAAGAGAAGCCCCAACGCCGCCGCCGCCGCGTAGCCGAGCATCCGCTTGCGCTCCGCCGGCAGCCACAAATCCGCCATCAGCACGGTAATGCCAAGCAAGACCACCACGATTTCCAAACTCATCAATGACAAATTCATTTCTTGGCTATTGGCAATTTTTTGTCGGGTATCAAGTCACCAGCAGCACCGAAACTGCCAGACAACTGCCGACGATTCTCCCTCTCCCCTTCAGAAGGGGAGAGGGCCGGGGTGAGGGGATTTTTTGCGTCCGGCTTCTCGGCAACAACCGCCTTCACCACCGCCATGTTCACAATCTGTTCCGTCACCGGCTTGATTTTTTCCGTGAGCAACTTCGGGAAGAAACCAAACACCAGCAAACTCGCAAGCAAAAGGGCATAGGGTAGTTTGCGCCACAGGTTTGCGTCGGAAACGTCTGCCCACTTCTCCGGCATCGGGCCATGCAAGGCCGCCCGCACCGCGCGCAGCATGTAAACTGCACCAATGATCAGGGCGCCCCACACCGCCAGCACGGTGACGACGCGCAAGCTTGGTTGAGCCCAGGCGCCGAAAAACACCGTGACCTCGCCGACGAAATTCAAGAAGCCCGGCAGGCCGCAACCCGCCATCGCCGCCATCACGAACGCCACGCCGATGAAACGCAGCTTCTTCGCCAGCCCGCCGAGTTCGCTCATTTCGAGCGTGCCGGTCTGGTTGTAGATGTAGCCGCTCAAGCCGAACGTCAGCGCCGCGAGGAAGCCGTGCGCGATCATGATGACCACCGCGCCGGTCACGCCGATGAGGTTCAGGCTCGCAATGCCGAGGAAGATCATGCCCATGTGCGCCACGCTGGAATTGCCGATGAGCAGGTTCAGGTTCTTTTGCTTCATCGCGACCCAGCCGACGTAAAGCACGTTGCCAAGCGCGAGCCACGCGAGGATTTGCATCCAAGTCTGCGCCGCCTGTGGCATGAACGGCAGCGCCACGCGGATCAAACCGTAGAGCCCGAACTTTTTCAGCACACCCGCGTGCAACATCGCCGTCGCGCTCGGCGCAGAACAGTAACCCAGCGCCGCCCACGAATGAAACGGCCAGAGCGAAACGAGAATTCCGAAGCCAAACAGCAGCATCGGGAAAATAAATTTCTGCGACGCGAGCGCCATTGGATGTTCCGTGAAAAACTTTGTGAGCGTCGGGATGTCGAACGTGCGAACGTCCGCCGGCACTTGCAGGTAAAGCGCGATGAGGCCGATGAGCGCCAGCAATGCGCCGATGCTCAGGTAAAGCGTGATCTGAAACGTGGCGTAGTTCTTCTTCTCCCCGCGACCCCACACGCCGATCATGATGAACGTCGGCACGAGCGCGAGTTCGTGGAAGAAGTAGAAGAAGAACAGATCGAGCGACATGAACGCGCCAAGGATGCCACCGGTCATTACGAGCAGCAGGATGTAAAACTCCTTCTCCCGCGACTTGATCTCAAACGAGCAACACGCCGCCGCGAACGCAACGATCGCGCCCATCAACACCAGCCCGACGTTCAAACCGTCCACGCCCAGCTTGCAGGCGATACCGAGCGACTCCGCGCCGAGTCCGGGAATGGTGCTGACGAATTGATAGCCTTCCGCCTTCGCGTCGAACCGCCAAAACATCAGCACCGCCAGCAGCATCGTGACGAAGGTCACACCCACCGCCACGGCGCGCATGATGACGGCAAAGTTGCGCGGCACAAACGCCAGCGCGATTGCGGCGAGCAACGGCAGCGCAAAGATTAAGGTCAACGTCGTCATCTAAGTTTGGTTTCCTCCAGCCGGGCCCTTGCCAAGCGCACAGCCTGGTGAAGCTTTCGCTCGAGTTGCTTCTTCGGAATCAACTTCGTCACGTAGCTGGCAACGTGAATGCCGTCGCGTTCCATTTGCAACAGTTCGACGTGTTCCTGCCGTTTGCCCGCGCACAGGATGATGCCGAGCGGCGGCGCTTCGTCCGGGCTTTGCTCATGTTTCTTGAGCCAGTTCAGGTAGAGTTCCATCTGCCCTTTGTCGGCGGCCTCGAAATCATCCAGCTTCAAATCAATCGCCACGAGCCGGCGCAGCTTGCGATGGAAGAACAACAGGTCAAGATGGTAATCGCGGTCGTCAATCTGCATCCGCTTCTGCCGCGCGACGAAGCAGAAGCCCTCACCGAGTTCCAGAATGAACGACTCGATCTCGCGCAGAATCGCGGCTTCGAGGTCGCCTTCGCTGTAGCTGTCCTTGAGCTTGAGAAAATCCAGCACATAAGGATCACGGAAGACGAGGTCGGGGGTGAGTTGGTCTTCCTCGCGGAGAGCTTTGAGTTCCTGGCGGATGAGTTGGTCGGGCTTCTTTGAGATGGCGGTGCGCTCGAAAAGCATTCCACCGATTTTCCGCCGCAGCGTCCGCACATTCCATCGCTCCATGCGACACATCTCGGCGTAGAAGTCGCGCTTCAATTCATCCTGCTGCGGAATGATTTCCTTGAAATGACTCCAGCCCAATTGTGCAGACAGTGTCTGCACAATCTTCCGGTCAGGAAATGCCTCGGCAAAAGCGACCATGCTGAAAAGGTTGCGCTTGCTGAACCCGCGCCCGAACTCGATTTCCAATTGTGCCGACAACGTCTGCACAATTTCCTCGCCGTAACCAGCTCGCCGCTCCTTGAGGACATCCACGCGAATGCGATTCCCAACCTCCCAATAGAGCAGAGTCAGGCCGGCATTGACCGTGCGCGCCACGCCCGCGCGCGCGGCGAGAATCAGTTCTCGCACATCTACCAGCAAGGCTTTGGGAGAAGCCTTCGCCAATTGTCGCGACGATGTCGCGACAATCTTCCGCGAGGCCGGGCGGGCCTTCCTCAAAGTTTTTTTGTTGGCAGATCGCGATTTCATTTCCCCAGCACGAACCACAGCACCACGGCCACGCCGAGCACGAACAGGAAGGCGTAGGTCTGGAGGTTACCCGTTTGGACCAGGCGCAGCGCGCGGCCCGTCAAATCCGTTCCGCCGCGCACCAGGCCGATGCAAAAGCCTTCCACGATCCAGCGATCAATCCAGTCGGAGATCGCGGCGATGGTGTCGTGGATGCGGATGACCGTGGCTTCGTAAATTTCGTCGAAGTAAAAGCGGTTCGCCATCGCGCGGGACAACGCGCCGAGTTTGGCGGGCAGCGGATCGGTCTTGGCTTTGCCGTAAAGCACCTTGGCGGCGAGGAAACCAATCACAACAGCAATCAATCCACCGAACGCAGCGACAGGCGCATGTTGGAATGGTTCGAGCAGCCTTCCTACATATTTGACTGCTCCTGAAAATTCGCCGACGGGGATTTCATACGTAAAGGGAGGAAGCACTCTACTTGAGTACAGGTCAAAAATCTTGTTAATGCCCATCACTCCAGCAATCACGCTCAGCAAGGCGAGAATTCTCAGCGGCCAGATCATGACGCCGGGCGATTCGTGCGCGTGTTCGGCTTCCTTCGTTCTGGGTTCGCCGACAAGCGCGACGAAGAACAAGCGGAACATGTAGAACGTCGTCAGCACCGCGACGAACACGGCGACGGCGAAGAGCGGGTAGTTGTGCGCGTGCAACGCCTGCGCGAGGATCGCGTCCTTCGAGTAGAAGCCGCTGAACGGCGGGACGCCGCAGAGCGCGAGCGTGCCGACAAGGAACGTCCAAAACGTCACGGGCATTTTCTTGCGGAGCGCGCCCATCTTCCAGATGTCCTGCTCATGGTGCATGGCGTGAATGACCGAGCCTGCGCCGAGGAACAGCAACGCCTTGAAGAACGCGTGCGTGGTGAGATGAAACATCGCGGGCGTCGGCCCAGTCAAGCCCACAGCCATGACCATGTAGCCGAGTTGCGACAGCGTCGAGTAGGCGAGGATGCGCTTGATGTCGTTTTGCTGGACGGCAATGAGCGCGGCGAGCAAGGCGGTGAAACCGCCGATCCAGGCGATGGCGGTCAGCGCATCCGGCGAGAAGATGAAGAACGCGCGGCACAGCATGTAAACACCAGCGGCCACCATGGTCGCGGCGTGGATGAGCGCGCTGACGGGGGTTGGGCCTTCCATCGCGTCGGGCAGCCAGACATGCAGCGGAAATTGGGCGGACTTGCCCATCGCGCCGCAGAAAATCAACAGACCGGCGAGCGTGGCTGATGCTCCGAACAATGCTGGGTTCACTTTGAGTAGTTCTTGAATCGTCCCGAAGTTCAGCGAGCCGACGATGGCGAAAATCGTCAGGATGCCCAGCATGAACCCGAAGTCGCCGAGCCGGTTCGTGATGAAAGCCTTTTTCGCCGCATCCGCCGCGCTGGGTTTTTCAAACCAGAAACCGATGAGCAGGTAGCTCGACACACCGACCAGTTCCCAGAAAATGAACATCTGGAGGAAATTGTTCGAGAGCACGATGCCAAGCATCGAGAACGTGAACAGACTCATGCACGCGAAGAAGCGTGAGAAGCCCGGGTCTTCGCGCATGTAGCCGTAGGAATAAATATGAATCGCGCTGCCGACGCCGGTGACGATGAGGAGCATCATCAGGCTGAGCGCGTCGAGTTTGAGGCCGAAGTCCACGTTCAGGCCGCCGATGGAGAGCCAGTTGACGGAAAGTTCGCGCGCTTCCCAGCCGCCGAACTTGATGACCGCCAGCGTGAGGACGAAGCCCGTCACAATCGCGCCAATGGACAACGTGGCGCTGACCGTTTTGTTGCGCAGGGTGAACAGCGTGATTATGCCCGCCGCGAGCAGCGGCAGGAACAAGACCAACCAAGGTAGCGCTTCGAGTTTCATCCGGTAATTTTCCAACGCGAAGGCGCAAAGGCGCAAAGGCGCAAAGTCTGTAGCGCGGACTTCCAAGTCTGCTGTATCGCGGGTTTCCAAACCCGCAGGCCGCCCGCAAGTTCGACGCGCTCTGAATCAACACGCCACGCCGATTTGGAAATCGGCGATACAGCAGGTTTGGAAACCTGCGCTACGCCGCACAACGCCCGTCGCGCAAAGGATTCCTCGCGTCTTTGCGTCTTTGCGCCTTTGCGTTGAATTCTTTCGCCTTTCATCATCAAAGTTTCATGCTCGTCAGGTCTTCGACGTGCGCACTCTGGCGCTTGCGGTAGAGCGCCACGATCAGCGCGAGGCCGACTGCCACTTCCGCCGCCGCCACAGTGATGATGAAGAACACCATCACCTGACCGTTGAGGTTGTCGTTGAACCGCGAAAAGGAGACGAGCGCGAGATTCGCCGAGTTGAGCATCAACTCCAGCGACATGTAAACGACAAGCAGGTTGCGTCGCGTGATGACGCCCAGCAGACCGAGCGCGAACAACAGCGCACTCACCACAAGATAATGTTCGAGGCCGACGTTCATTTTCTTTTAACCGTGGGGCAAAAACCTAAACGCAGAGACGCAGAGGCCGCGGAGGTTCGCGGAGAAAAGAAAATGATTTCCTCTGCGTTTCTCCGCGTTCTCTGCGGCTCTGCGGCTCTGCGTTTATCTGGCCATAGTTCATTTCAAATCTTTCTTGCTCAACAAAATCACCCCCACCATCGCCACGAGGAGCAGGAGCGAGACGATTTCAAACGGCAACAGGTAATTCGTGAACAGCAGCTTGCCGAGCGGGATGGTCGCACCGTCGTGCATCGGCGCGGGCAAATCCTTGACGGGCTGTGTCGCGAGCAGTGACTTTACGAAGATGCCGACGATTGCGCCGATGGAAATCAATCCGGCGACGAGGCTGAGCTTTTTGACTTTGCGGCGTTCTTCCTCTTTCAAGTCCAGCAGCATGATGACGAAGAGGAACAGCACCATGACCGCGCCGGCATAGACGAGCACTTGCACCGCCGCGAGGAAGAACGCGTGCAGCAGCACAAAAAGTCCCGCCATCGAGATGATGGTTAACACCAAGAACATCGCGCTCGTGACCGGGTTGCGGCTGAACGGATTCGCGACGACGAGCGCCCCGAAGATCAGCGTCAGGAAAGCGAAGATATAGAAAAGGATTTCCTCCATAGCTTACTGGCTTCCCTCCCGCCGGGCTTCATTCTCGAAAAATGTCTTTGGCAGAATGTTGAACTCGCTGGTCTTACGGTTAGCGCTGCTTAACGCTTCCTTGATGATGGGGCAGGAAATCCCCAACGTTTCGCGGTCGGTGGACGAGAACTCGATTTCGGCTTCGATTCCCAAATAAGGATACAAATAGTTCGGGAACTTCTCCGGGTTCTCCGTATCTGGCTCGGCATCGTAGCAGAGCCGGACTTGCCGAATTGTGACCTTCTTGATGTCAGCGACCCTGATCCAGCGTTGGCCCGTCGTTTCAATCGGATGCGCCCGTGCTCGCCCTTCCTTGATCCAAGAAATGATTTGATCAGGAGTGGCGACCACGCAGGTCTTGTCGGCTTGCACGCCACACCACCTGACGTCCAACTGCGTCATTGCCTCCTGACTTTCAAATTGAATGCGGACTTGCTGGCCGAAACATTCGATGCCATCAAGCGCACGCCGAAACTGAACTCCCATCGTGCAAGGCTCGGTTATCATCTTGCGAGTGGCCTTGTCCATGTGACCGCGCGTGCCTGGAGAATAACCAGCCACCGGCTTTCCACCCTCTGACATCAATTCACCAACCGGAATCTCCAACTTTGCGAGCAAGCCAATCCCAAGTTCGTAGGCTCTGGCCTTGTCGGGGACTTTCTCCAAAGGCAGTCGCCCATCGGTCGGCTTGTAAAGGTTCATTGCGCCACGCTTGAGATTTGCCGAACCGCCCAGCGCCGTAAGATTTGAAATGGCTGACGACGAAAAATTGGCCGGAACAACTTTGTAAATCTTTGCCGTCGCTGGCAATTGATTAGTGGCCGCCCAAACCACTTGAAGCTTTGACGAGTAGAATGGCTCAACGTAGTTCTGCTCAAAAGGCAATGTCACGGCTTGTGCGCTTAGAGCGCTCAGGCATTGAACGACTGCTGTTATGAGGAGTATTCGTCGCATCGCTAAACCTTCACCGGAAAAGTTTCCTGCTCCTTCGCCTCTTCGGCTTTGTGCTTCCACTTCTGGACGCCCGCGTGGACGCCGCCAAGGGCGAGGAGCTTTTCTTTGTTGTAAATCATTTCCGCGCGGCTCGTGCCGGTGAGCGAATAATCCTTTTGCAGGAAGATCGCTTCCTCCGGGCAGACTTCCTGGCAGAAGCCGCAGAAGATGCACCGGAGCATGTTGATCTCGAATTCCTTCGGCATCTTCTCCGCGTTCGGACGGTCGGCGTTGGAAACCACTGGGCCGGGGGGGATGATTTTGATGGCCTTGGGCGGACAGACGAATTCGCAAAGCTGGCAGCTCACGCACTTGGTGTTGCCTTCTTGATCCTTCACAAGATACGGCGCGCCGCGATAACCATCGGGCACGACCCATTTCTCCTCGGGATATTGCATCGTCACCTTCTTCTTGAAGAAGTGGCGCAGCGTGACTTTGAACCCGCCGATGATGGCCGGCAGGTAAAGCCGCTCGAACAGATTCAGTGGTTTGCGTTTGACGATCATGTTATTTGCCGCTCTGCCACCAGAGCCAGATGGCCGTGACCAAGATATTCGCCAGCGCGAGCGGAATGAACCGCCGCCAGCCCAGGTCCATGAGTTGATCATAACGGAAACGCGGCCACATCCAGCGAATCCAGACGAACATCACGAGGAACAGAAAAACCTTTCCGAGGAAAATGCCGATGTGCAGCACGCCGCCGAGCAGCGTTGTCGCCGCATGGTCGAGCCCGAACCACGGCAAAGTCCAGCCGCCGAAGAACAGCGTCACCATCATCGCGGACACGAGAATCATGTTGCAGTATTCCCCCATGAAGAACATGGCGAACTTGATGGAGCTGTATTCGATGTTGTAACCGCCCGCGAGTTCTTGCTCGGCTTCTGGCAAATCGAACGGCGTGCGATTCGTTTCCGCGAATGCGGCGACGAGGAAAATGCAGAACGCGAGAAACGTCATCGGGCTTTGGATGACGAACCAGTTCGGCAGGAAGCCGAGTTGCGTGCCGGTCTGCGCCTTGATCACGCTATTCAAATTCAAATCGCCAACGAACAGGAAAATCGGAATGACACTCATGCCCATCGCGATTTCGTAGGAGATCAGTTGCGCGCTGGAGCGGATGCCGCCGAGGAACGGGAACTTGGAGTTACTCGCATAGCCCGCCAGCACGATGCTGTAAACGCCCAGCGACACGATGCCGAATGTGTAGAGAATGCCGACGTTCAAATCCGCGAGCACCATGTGTTGCTTGCCAAGCGTCGACCCAAAAGGAATCACCGCAAGGTTCAACACAGCGGGGATCAAGGCAATCATCGGCGCGAGCGTGAAGAATACTTTGCGCACATGCGCGGGCGTCATTTCTTCTTTGAAAAAGGCTTTGATGCCATCCGCCGCCGGTTGCAACAAACCGAACGGCCCGACGCGATTCGGCCCGATGCGATCTTGAATCCATGCGCAAAGGCGGCGCTCCAACACGACGGTGTAAGCAAACATGGTCATCATGATTGCGAAGCACACGACAGCCTTGATGCTCGTGAAAAGCAGCAGGCTTTGCGCGGGGCTCAAACCATTGAGCCAGTTATTGACGCTTTCGATCATTTCAAATCTTCACCGTCACGCCCGTGTCACTGAGGCTGGCCCACGTCAAACCGTTGAACGCCGGAACATCCTTCGCCATCTCGTTGAACAGACCTTCGATGGTCAGGAAACCGTTCTTGCCGGTGACGTTGTAAACCAAGTCGTGCAGAAAATCCCATTCGGCGCGGGCGTCGCCGGGCGGCTGGACGGCTTGCATGAACTTTTGCACACGACCTTTGGTGTTCGTGAACGAACCGCGCTTCTCGGCGTGTGCGCAACCAGGCAAAACGTAATGCGCGGCTGCCGTTGTGGCGTTCGGCAAAATGTCGCTGACGATGAGCGTGTCCAGCTTGCCGAGCAATTCCGCGCTGATGCCGTGCTTCGTCACGTCTTCGCCGAAAACGATGAGGCTCTTAATCTTTCCGCTCGCGATGCCGTCCGCGATCTTGGGCAGGTTGATTCCCATTTCGCTGAAGCAAATTCCGGTGAGCCGCGCGCCGTTTGTGTTGGGATTCTTGTCAGCGCTGACGAGCAACTTGTCGGCATCACCTGTGCGCTCGACGGAATCACTGATCGCACCGAGTTTCGCCTTGAGTTTGCTGATCAGCCAAAGCTCTTCGTTCGTTTGGCAGGCCGAGACAACAATCGCCACCGAACCCGCCGGAGCTTGCTTGAGCTTCTCCGCAATTTCCGAGAGTGCCGCAGTCCACGAAGATTTGTAGTGGGGCAAGCTTCCAGCCTGCCCGGACTTTGAAACAGGCAGGCTGGAAGCCTGCCCCACTAAAACATCCTTCAACCGATCTTCGCGTTGAATCCACTTATAATTGAGTCGTCCCGCATCGCACATCCACGGACCGTTGACGGCGTCGTTGTCGCGTGGCGTGTAGCGGTAAATCTTTTCCTCGCGCGAGCTGATGAGGACGTTGCAACCCGTCGCGCAACTCGTGCAGACGCTTTTAGTTTCCTTGAGAAACCACACACGCATCTGGAAACGAAAATCCTTCGACGTCAGCGCGCCGACGGGACAGATGTCCACGGTGTTGAGCGTGTAGTTGTTGTCGAACGGCAGGCCGGGGAACGTCGCAATCGTGTTGTAACTGCCGCGATTCACGATGCCCAGCGCGTCGTCGCCTGCGACATCCTTTGTGAAGCGGATGCAGCGCGTGCACAGAATGCAACGCTCGGCGTCGAGCATGATGCGCGGCCCGAGATCAACGGCCTTGGGCTTGTGAACCTTTGCCTCAACGAAACGGCTCGCGCTCTGGCCGTAGTCCACGGAATATTCCTGGAGCTTGCATTCGCCGGCTTGGTCGCAGATCGGGCAATCGAGCGGATGATTGATGAGCAGCGATTCGAGCACGCCCTCGCGCATCTGCTTCACGCCCGGAGTGCTCGTGTAAATTTCCATTCCCGGCGAAATCGGCGTGGCGCAACCGATGGCCGGACGCGGCGACTTCGCAATCTTTGGCGTGCCGTCGGGATTCATCACCGGCTTGCGATCCGGCCCGAGTGCGGGCGTGCCAAACTCGACGAGACACATGCGACAATTACCGGCGACGGGCAGCTTCGGGTGATAGCAATAATGCGGGACATCCTTCTTCGCGATGTCGCACGCCTGCAGCATCGTGGTGGGCGCGAGTTTGCCCTGCCAATCCGGCGTGAGCTTCGGCACTTCGACTTCGCGCCCGTCCACCTTGACCTTGATCTTTTCGATCGCAGGCGGCGCGGGCTTGACTTCGGTTGTTGTTGCGTCAGCCATGCAAAACTTTTTTCCGTTTCACATTTTGGTAAGAAACAATTTTGGTTTTCCTGTCCGAAATTGGTTTGGCCGGAGCGGCAGTGTCGTTCAACACAAAGTGAGACAGAGCGGCTTCCTCCCCTTTGAGAATGTTCCCGCGATGCAAATCCGTTATCGGAAAAATCATATCGAAATCTCCCCACATCAAATCACCGTAGTGCAGATGGAATTTTTTGAAGTTCCGAAATTGCCGGTATTTTGTGATGTCGGGGTTCAGGGCTTTGCGCAAAAACGGCTCGAAGTCCATGACGCGAACCAGCCCATCATTGAACGTCAATCGAATCTTGTAGCCGGAAACGTATCCGGCTTGGACGATTTCCAAATATTTTGTCGCCAGCGCTTTCATTTGATTTTTCGGGTAATGATTTCCGGCTTGTTGTGTTTCTTGAACACAAAGTATTCAATCCAACGCCGGACGATATCGTCGGCTTTGGCGTTCACCAAGGTTCTGAAATCCTTCATTTTGTATCCCGGCAATGGGCGTTTGCCGTTCACGTTCGAGAACACAATCCGCACGATGTTGCCTTCTTTCAAAAAGAATTCCGCCTTGGCGTGGCCGTTCTGAAACTCGCCATGAACGTGAATCGGCTCATGTTCATTGGTGTAGAAGAACACGATCAATCCGAAGTATTCGTAAAGCTTGGGCATGATTTCTAATGTGCGGTCGTTAATTCTTTTCGCTCCGCTGGCGTGGCAATTTTTGGTTGAACTTTTTCTTTCGCGCGACGTTCTTCATCGGCTGCGCCTTTGGCAACGAATTCATCTTTGAACTTCGCGACGAAACTTTGCACCGGCCACGAGCAGGCTTCGCCGAACGCGCAGATCGTCTTACCGCCGGGAATGTTGTCGGCGATCTTCACGAGATAATCCGCGTCCTGTTTGCGGCCTTCACCGTGCGTGAGGCGATGCAGCGTCTTGCTCATCCAGAGCGAGCCTTCACGGCACGGCGTGCATTGGCCGCAGCTTTCGTGGGCGTAAAACTCGGAGAGATTCGCCAGCGCGCCGACGATGTCCACGCTGTCATCAATCACGATGATCGCGCTCGAACCGCTCATTGTGCCCGCTTGCTGGAGCGAATCGAAATCATACGGCAGATCAAGCATGTCGGTTTCCACTTCGACATCTTTGCCTTCGATCTTGCGCTTGAGTTTGAATTTCTCGCCTGCCTTCAAAACTTTTGAGGATGAACCGCCGGGGATGACCGCTTTAAGTTTTCTTCCATCAAGCAAGCCGCCGCCGAACGCGGGATCGTTGATAAGCTGGCCGATGGTGGCTTTACCGACTTCGATCTCGTAGTAGCCGGGGCGTTTCACCTGGCCGCTCAAACTCACGATGCGTGTGCCGGTGTTGTTCGGCGTGCCGAGCTTCGCGAATTCCGGGCCGCCCATCGTGACGATGTGCTTCACGTTGCAGAGCGTCTCGACGTTGTTGACGATGGTCGGGCACATGTAAAGCCCGAGCACCGCGGGAAAATACGGCGGCTTGATGCGCGGATACGGTCGCTTGCCTTCGAGCGATTCGATGAGGCCGGTTTCCTCGCCGCAGATGTAAGCACCCGCGCCGCGATGAACGTGAATCTCCAAATCGTAACCGCTGCCCAAAATGTTTTTGCCGAGGAAATTTTTCGCGCGAGCTTCCTTCAACGCCGCGTTCAGCAGCTTCGCGCCCTTGGGCATTTCGCCACGGATGTAGATGTAGGCGAGCTTCACGTCGTTCGCGAAGCACGAGACAATCATGCCCTCGATGAGTTGATGCGGGTCTTTGTGGATGATCTGGCGATCTTTGAACGTGCCCGGCTCGGATTCGTCGGCGTTGCAGATGAGATAAATCGGTTTGCCGCTGCGGCGATCCACGAAACTCCACTTGAGTCCGCACGAAAAACCCGCGCCGCCGCGACCGCGCAGGCCGGAAAGCTTCACGTCGTCGCGAATCTGTTCCTGTGGCGATGCTTTCTTGCCGTCGGGCAAATCCTTGGGCTGGATGGCGAGTGCTTTTTTGAGCGCGTCGTAGCCGCCGTGTCGCAAATAGCATTCGATGTCCGGCGTGTAACCCGGGTTATCGAGGTGCTTGAGGATGAGTTTGAACTCTTGCGGCATGTTAACGTGGTGCGTGATGCGTGATGCGTGAAATGTTTGTGGGAACGACCACCCTCACCCCGGCCCTCTCCCCCAGGAGAGGGAGAATCGTTCGCCGGTTGGTGGCGATACGGACATCGCAGTTTGTTGTGAGCGCCTTGGAGCGAACGGCAGAGAGATGGCGACTGCAATTGTGACGGCCAAATTTTCGTAAGCCGCGCGCAGCTTCTCCCTCTTCTCGGGGGAGAGGGCCGGGGTGAGGGCGAGCGTCAAAACCATTCAAGTCGTTCGCGGTTGAACCGGTCTGTCGGCTTGACTGGCCTGCGAAATTCTCTAGTTTAGCGGACACGTCGGTTTGCCCGATGGTGTAACGGTAGCACAGCAGACTCTGAATCTGTTTGTCATGGTTCAAATCCATGTCGGGCAACCACTCTCCCAATGAAGAAGGCAGAATGAAGAATGTCGAATTCAGCATCTTCACTTGCAGCCTCCCAGAATTTCATCGGCCTTTTTCTCAGATACGCCTTCAAAGAAATCCTCGTTGCACATCATCACTGGCGCCATGCCGCAACCGGCGAGGCACTCGACGAACTCGACCGAGAACTTTCCATCCTTTGTCGTTTGCAAACCATGCGCATGCGGATCGAGTCCGAGCTTCGTGCAAAAATGTTCGTGCAACTTGTGCGAACCACCGAGCGCGCAACTGAGCGTGCGACAGACTTTGATCTGATGTTTGCCCGGCGCAGATTGACGGAACATCGGATAGAACGTCACGAGTTCGTGAACGTTGATGGGTTGAAGACCAAGTTTCTTTGCGACCCATTGCGTAGCTTCCGGCGAGATGTGGCCGAAATGTTCCTGCAACGCGTGCAGAAGCATGAGCGACGCGCTGCGCTTCACGGGATAATGCGTGATCAGCTCGTCAATCTCGGCTTCAAGATTTGCGGGAACGGAAAAGCTCATCGGTCACATTCTCCCATCACAAAGTCGAACGATCCCAAGATTGCCACGGTGTCGCTCATCATGTGGCCGGGCAACAGGTGCGACAGGATGCTCAGGTTCACGAAGCTGGGGCTGCGGATCTTCATCCGATACGGCGTGCCACCGCCGCGACTGTTGATGTAAAAGCCGAGTTCGCCCTTCGGATTTTCGTGGCCAAAATAAACTTCGCCGGGCGGACAGTTCATGCCCTGCGTCACGAGCATGAATTGATGAATCAATTCCTCCATGCTCGACATGACCTTGTTCTTCGGCGGCAACACGATTTTGCCATCGGCCACGTTCACCGGCTCTTTCGATTTGTTCTCGAATCCGCCGGGCAGTTTATCGAGGCACTGATGGACGAGGCGCACGCTCTGGCGCATTTCCTCCATGCGCACGAGGTAGCGGTCGTAGCAATCGCCAACCGAACCGAGCGGCACGTCGAATTGCAAATCTTTGTAACAAAGATACGGCTGCGCTTTGCGGAGATCGTAATCCACGCCGCTGCCGCGCAAATTCGGACCACTCAGACCGAAATCAATCGCCTCTTCCTTCGAGATCACGCCCACGTCGCGCGTGCGGTCCACCCAGATTTTGTTGCGCGTGAGCAGCGTCTCGACCTCGGCGATGTTGACGACGACTTCGTTGAGAAACTTGCGCACCGCGTCGCACCAACCGGGCGGCGTGTCGCGCGAAACGCCACCGATGCGCGTGTAACTCGTCGTGAATCGCGCTCCAGTGAGGGATTCGCAGAGGTTGTAAATCTTTTCGCGCTCGGTGAACGTGAGCAGGAAAACCGTCATCGCGCCCACATCCATCGCGAAACAGCCGACGCCGAGCAAGTGCGACGAGATACGCGCCAGTTCCGCGCAAATCACGCGGAGATATTGGCAACGCGGCGGGAGTTTGTCGTGGATGCCGAGCAGTTTTTCGACCGCGAGCGCGTAGGCGACGTTGTTCGCCATCGGCGCGAGATAATCCAGCCGATCCGTGTAAGGGATGAACTGGGTGTAGGTCATGTTCTCGGCAATCTTCTCGTCGCCGCGATGCAGATAGCCGATGTCTGGAATCGCCTTGGTGATGATCTCGCCGTCCAGCTCAAGAATGATGCGCAACACGCCATGCGTGGACGGGTGCGACGGCCCCATGTTGAGGACCATCTTCTCGCCCTGCATGTCCTGCAAATCTTCGTCGCTCGGACGGGGCAAAGCTCGAGCTGCCGCTGCGGACTGCGCGGCGGAATCGCGGATTTCGATTTCTTGAACTTCGGGCATTGCCTTAATTGTTGCCGAATAAACGCAGAGACGCAGAGGCCGCAGAGGCTCGCAGAGAAAACACAAAGAATTCCTTCGCGTCTCTCTGCGGCCTCTGCGTCTCTGCGTTAAATTCTTTAGCCATGAAATCAGTTCTCCGGCGTTCGCACGCGCGGCTCGCGCTCGATGGCATTCTTGCCGCCCGGCGCGGTGACGAACGGGCCGCCTTCGATGGGTGCGGGTTGGCTGAACGCCACGTCCGGCAACTCGGTCGGTTTGCCGCCGAGCGGAAAATCTTTGCGCAACGGAAAGTAAGGATAGCCTTCCCACATGATGATGCGGCGCAAGTCGGGATGCCCGCGAAAGCGGACTCCCATCATGTCGTAAATTTCGCGCTCGTGCCAATCCGCCGTGCGCCACACGCCCGTGACCGTCGGCAACTCGGACTTCTCCTCGCTCACGTTCGTCTTGAGTCGCAGATATTGGTTGTGAGCGATGCCGTAAAGTTCATAAACAATCGTCCAGCGCGGGTCGTCGCCGTAATTGTCCACGCTCGAAACGTCCACGAGATAGTTGAAGCCCAGTTCCTTCTTCGCGAACTCGCACACCTCGACGACGCGCTCGGCGTCCGCGACGTTCAGCGAAAGCTCACCGCGAAACTCCGTCGGTTCGGAGACCAAATCTCCGAACTGCGCTCTGAGTTTCTTTGTCTGGTCAACTGCGCTCACAACTAAAATCAGACACGGATTTCACGAATTTTCACGGATTGATTTCCAGAATTGTTGAATCCGTGGAAATCCGTGAAATCCGTGTCTCAAAGTCCGTTCAGCTTGCTTTCTTCAAATCCGCCAGCAACGGCTCGCACTGAATCTTGTTCTGCAATTTCATCAGCGCGTCCAGCAACGCCTCGGGTCGCGGCGGACAGCCCGCCACGTAAACGTCCACCGGGATGATGTTGTCCACCCCTTGCAAGACCGAGTAGCTCCGATACATTCCGCCCGTCGAGGCGCACGCGCCCATGGCGATCACGTATTTCGGCTCGGCCATCTGGTCATAGATGCGCTTCACCGCCAGCGCCATCTTGTAGGTCACCGTGCCGGCGACAACCATGCAGTCGGATTGCCGGGGTGAAAACCGCATGACTTCCATGCCGAAGCGCGAGATGTCGAACCGGCTCGCGCCCGTGGCCATCAGCTCAATGGCGCAACACGCCAACCCCATCGGCATCGGCCAGATGGAGTTCTTGCGAAACCAATTTAGGGCTGCATCCACGCGGGTGTGGATGACATCCCCCTCGATTCGGGAATCGTAGCCAAATTCAGTTTGGGAACGCATAAAAGCCGGGCAACACCGCCTAGGAGGAGGCTAACAGGCGTTGGCGGCGAGGCAAGGCGTTTTGTGATTAATTTCACAAAGTTTGATTGTTGGAGTGTTTTCGCCCGGGCGCGTTGGCGAACCGAATAAAACCGGGTGGACAGCCGTCCGTTTCCCGATACAATGCACCCGTTGCCAAATTGCTCTACGTCCGGCGGAAGTTGTATCGGAAATCCGAGCAAGCGGGTGCGTTCAAATAACCAAACCATCAGAGAAAGGTTAAAAAAATGAAACTGTTCAAGACATTGATTGCTACGGTATTCGCCTGTGCGCTGTTAGCCAGTCCAGTCTATGCTGAGAGTTGCTGCGTCAAAGCCAAAGCCAAAGGCAAAGCGTGCGAGCACAAGTGCTGCGTGACGGCGCACAAGGACGCCAAGCTGTGCGAGAAGTGCCAAACCGACGCGAATAATTGTTGCGACAAAGCCATTGCGGCGGGCAAGGAGTGCACTCACAAATGCTGCGTGGCAGCATCGAAAGACAGCAAGGTCTGCGAAAAATGCAATCCGGAGAAGAAGGAAGATAAGAAGAACTAGCAAGGCGTAAGGGTTTCACGAAGCGGCCAACTGATTTCAGTTGGCCGCTTTCTGTTTTCTCTGCGGCCAAAAAAGTCGCCGCCGCGAATAAGAGAATACGAGGCCACGCTTGACGGCGTACAATGGGCAGGGCAACACTGCCCGTAACCGATTATGACTGATCCAGACCTCCTCACCACCCGCCGAAATTTTCTCAAAACCTCCGCCGCCGCGGGCGCCGTTCTTTCCGCGCCCGCCATTCTCTCCGGGAGACTTTTTGCCGGCGAAAACAGCGAGACCCTCCGCGTCGGCCTCATCGGGTGCGGCGGGCGCGGCTCGGGCGCGGCGGACCAGGCGCTCAACGCCGACAAGAATGTCGTGCTGGTCGCACTGGGCGACGCGTTTGAGGAAAAAATCAACGGCAGCCTCGCCGCGTTGCAAAAGGCGCATCCCGGGCGGGTGAAGGTGACGCCGGAAAAATGTTTTGTTGGCCTGGATGCGTATCAAAAAGTCATCGAGAGCGGGGTGGACGTGGTGTTGCTGGCCTCGCCACCAGGATTTCGACCGGTTCACCTCCAGGCCGCTGTGGCGGCGGGCAAACACATTTTTTGCGAGAAGCCGATGGCCACGGATGCGCCGGGTGTGCGGTCCGTGATCGAATCGGGTAAGCTGGCGAAGGAGAAGAAACTTTCGCTCGTGGCCGGATTCTGCTGGCGCTACGAGGCCGCGCGCCGGGAGTTTTATCAACGCATCCACGCCGGTGCGATCGGGGAAATCCGCGCCGTTCATGCCAATTACTTTGCGGGCCCCGTGAAGCCGATGCCGCCCGCCGCCAAGCGCCCGGCTGGCATGGGTGATCTGGAGTGGCAGGTGCGGAATTGGTATAACTTCGTCTGGCTGTCCGGCGATGGCCTGGTTGAGCAGGCCGTCCACAGCGTGGACAAGATTGCGTGGGCGATGAAAGACACCTCGCCGCTCAAAGCCCTGGCGGTTGGCGGGCGCAACTCCCCGAACCATGAGGGCAACATCTACGATCATATTTTCGTCACCTACGAGTTTCCCAACGACGTGCGCGCGTTCATGGGCCAGCGGCAGCTCAGCAACGCTCACGGCGAAGTTTCCGATTACATCCTCGGCACGAGCGGCACGGCGAAAATCACCGGCGCCGCCGGACCCGTGATTCACGGCAAGGAAGCCTGGCGTTATCGCGGCCCCAACCCCGTTGATATGTATCAACAGGAACACGACGAACTCTTCGCGAGCATTCGCAAAGGCGAACCGATCAACGACAGCACGCGGATGGTGAACAGCACGATGATGGCGATCATGGGCCGCATGGCCGCCTACACCGGACAGGAAGTCACGTGGGAGGAAGCGTTCAACTCGGAGGAACAACTCGTCCCCGAAAAACTCGATTGGAAAATGAAACTCGATGTCCCGCCGATGGCCGTACCGGGCTTCTCGAAACTGACCTGAACACCGCCGCGCCTCGAAATTTGAAAACAGTTTTCACCCGCCGGGATTTTTTGAAAGCCACCGGCGCGACGCTCGCCGTGGCCGCCGTCGCGCCGGGATGTGTTGCGCCGCGCGACCAAGCCGCGTCGCCGGCGGCTGGGCGCCGAATCGAGAAGGCCATCATGTGGGGCACTGTTGGCTTCAAAGGCTCGATCATCGAGAAGATGAAAGCCATAAAAGAAGCGGGCTTTGCCGGCGTCGAGATGATGAGCCACATGAACGCGGACGAAGTGTTGAAAGCGCGCGACGAAGCCGGCCTCGAAATCCCGAGCGTCTGTGGCGCGCAGCATTGGGCCAAGCCGCTCACCGATCCCGATCCGAAAATTCGTGCGGAAGGTCTCGCCGCGTTGAAACAATGTCTCCGCGACGCCAAACGCTACGGCGCGACCTCCGTCCTCCTCGTTCCCGGCGTCGTGAACAAGGAGGTTTCCTATGCCGACGCCTGGCAACGGGCGCAGGCGGAAATCCGCAAAGCTGTCCCGCTCGCCGAAGAACTCGGCGTGAAGATCGCCATTGAGAACGTCTGGAACAATTTCCTCCTCAGCCCGCTCGAAGCCGCGCGCTTCGTGGACGAATTCAAGAGCCCCGCCGTCGGCTGGCATTTCGACGTGGGCAACGTCATCAACACCGGTTGGCCCGAACAATGGATCCGCGTGCTCGGCAAGCGCATCCAGAAATTGCACATCAAGGAATTCAGCCGCACCAAGGCCGACAAGGAAGGCAAATGGGCCGGCTTCAATGTGCCGCTGCTTGAGGGTGAAAACAATTGGCCCACCGTCCTGCGCGCCCTCGACGACGTGGGCTATCACGGCTGGGCCATCACCGAGCAGGGCGGCGGCGGCACGCTCGACGGGTTGAAAGACCTCGCGACGCGACTGGGAAAAATCCTCGCGGCCTGACCGCGGCCGCGCGCTTCACGCGCTTTGCAACTGGCGGGTTGGCGCTTCGCCTTCACCTAACGCCCGGATCAATTCCGCGCGAATCTGTTTCAGTCTCCGTCCGTCTGTCATTTTTTTCTCCGCGAGAATGGCGGCGATCTCCGGCGTCGGTTTCATGTGCGACTCCACGTGTTGCTGGAGTTTCACGTCCACCATCTCCTCGATCAGGTCCACGAAGTTTTCGGCTGTCATAAACTTGCCTCTTTGGCGGTTTCCCCGGATCACGCGATCCGCCAGGTCAGCGCCGCATCAATTCCACGAACGGCGGCGTTCCTACCCGCATTAGTTTTAGCAGGAGACAAGCCACGGCAAACGGACCTCATGTGGCTCGCGGCAAACCACTCAATCCGTGGCGGCGGGATAAAAATGCTGGCGCAACGCGAGATTCAAATCATGCACCGCGAGCGTCAACTGTCCGAAAATCTCCGCCGTGTCATCGGTCAACTGTAATGATTCCAGACGCCGCTGATCCGTCACACGATATTCTGCCAGGCTGCGCGTCACATCGGGGTTGGGTTTGAGCTTCGGCTCCCGCCAGGTCCTGTGTCAATTCCTTCGACCGTTGCGAAACGGCTTCCTGCTCGCGGTTCCATTGCTCCGGGCGCAATGATCCAATCCTAGCATGAGAGCAGGCATATTTTTCGCGCGTTGCGCACTTGCCCCCAGCGTCAAAATCAGTTTTGTTTGGGCCGGCCCGGAACGATCACAACCAACCCAAAGGAATCGCCATGCCTGAAGTCAGACCCGAATCAAACTTCCAACATTTCGTCCGTCTCAAGCGCGCCGGTGCCAAGGGCATTGTCGTCGAAGGCGACTCGTGGTTCGCCTTCCCCGCCCTGCTGCGCGTGAGCCTCATCCAGCATCTCATCAAGGCCTACGGCGACCAGGCGACGTGGTTCCAGTTGCAAAGCAATGGCGACGAGGCGCGCGAAATGATGTGCGGCGAGCAATACACCGAATTCCTCAACCTCCAACACCGGCTGCGCGACGCGAACGTGGCGGTGGACGCCATCCTGTTCAGCGGCGGCGGCAACGACATCGTCGGCGCTTCACTCCTGCCGCTGCTCAACGATTATCAGGACGGCATGGACTACATGCAGTGCATCAACCACACGCGTTTCGAGGCGCGGCTCGCGGCCATCAAGCTGGCGTATGAGGAACTGGCCCATTTGCGCGATGATTACCAGCCGCAGGCGTGGATTTTCACGCATGCCTATGATTACGCCGTTGTCAGTGGCAAGCCGGTGCATTTCCTGTGCTTCGCCATCGGCCCGTGGATCAAACAATACATGGAGGAGGAAAAGGGCATCGTGAACAATGTCATCCAGCAAAAGATCATCGACCACCTGCTCTCGCAATTTGACGACCTGCACACGGCGCTCGAGCAAACGCACGAGAACTGGTGTTACGTCCGCACCCAGGGAACGCTCACGCGAAACGATTGGGGCGACGAATTGCATCCCACCGAGGAAGGCTTCGCCAAAATCGCCGCGAAGTTCCGGGCCGCGCTGGAGGAAAAGTTGCCGGGGTTGACCAGTGTGTGAAGGCGGCGCGCGGCGTTCACGCCGCTTCACCGCACAAGCGCTTGGTAGCGTCGAATACAAAACGACCACTCCCTTCGGTTCGGACGCTGAAGCGGCGTGATCGCCGCGCGCCACTCGCGTCCGCCTGACTGATCGAATCGCTCAGTCCGCCGGCGATGGATAAAACTTTTCACTCAGCAATAGATTGAGGTCATGCACGGCCAGCGTGAGGCGGCTGAAGGTGTCGGCCCGTTCATCGTCCGGCGGCGAGGACTCAAACTTTTTCTTCGTCCGCTTGAATCGCAGACTCAGGGCGAGGGTTTCCTCCGTGTCGCCGGCTTCCCGCAACAAAGCGCGGACTTTTTCCGACCGCTCGCGCGTCCGACGAATCACCCGCAACGCTGCTGTCGTGTCCGTTTCGCCGCTGGCGACCGACTGAAGCAACGCACAATCAAAATCCCAGCAGCGCACCGGCCGGTCGGCGTAAATCCGGCACGTGCAACCTTCGAGCGCCGCGCACGGCTGGGGAAATTTCGCGACGCGCGCTTTGGAAACCGGCAGCCCGAGCGCCTTCAGTTTTGCGGCGTCATCGTCGGGTTGCAGTTCCACGTCCTTGAACAAAACGCCGTTGCAACACATCGCGCAGTTCGGACACAACTCCGCGACGAAGTTCGCGGCGACGTGTTTGATCTGGCCGGGCATGGCGGGTTCAACCGAAGATGGCGCGGCGCAACATTTCCAACGCCTGGTTCGCCGTCGCTTGCTTGAACGTTTCGCGGTCGTACGGGTTGAATTGTTTCAACAAGACCGTCTCCTTCGCGCTCGCCAGGCCGATGAACACCGTTCCGACCGGCTTTGCCTCCGAGCCACCCGTCGGTCCGGCAATGCCCGTCACCGAGAGTGCGAAGTCCGCGCCCGTTTCCCGCCGCGAACCTTCGGCCATTTCGCGGGCGGTGGCTTCACTCACGGCGCCGTGTTGCGCGAGCGTTTCGGCGCGCACGCCGATAAATTTTTCCTTCGCCGCGTTGCTGTAAGTCACCAGACTCGCGAGCAACACCGCCGACGCGCCGGAAACATTCGTGAGCCGATGCGCAATCGCCCCGCCCGTGCAGGACTCCGCGAGGGCGAGCGTTTGTTTACGTTCCGTCAACCGCCGCACGATCACCGCTTCCAACAATTCATCTTCCTCACCAAAAATTTCCTTCGCCAGCAGCGCGCGCACGATGCCCTCGCCATCGCGCACCACCGCCCCCGCCGCTTCGCCGTGCGCGGCCAACCGCACGTCCACCTGCCCGACGTGCGCGCAATATCCCACGTCCAGACCCTTCGCGACCAGCGCGGCCAGTGGCGCGTTGATTTTTTCCTGCACCAGCGATTCGCCAATGCCCGTCGTGCGCAACGTGCGGCAGACGAACTCGCTCTCCAGCGGCAACTCGCGCTTCAGCAACGGCACCACCTGATCGTTGAACATCGGCCGCAATTCGCGCGGCGGCCCCGGCAACATCACGAGCCAACTGCTTTTGCCTCCCGCTCGAAACTGATTTGGCTTCAACTCCATCGCGAGTCCCGGCGCGGTGCCATGCCTGTTTTGGAGCACGATTGAATCCTCTGGCACGAGTGCCTGCACGCGCACGCTCACGGGCATCACGCGTTTGCGTTGGGTGAAAAACCTCTCGATGTTTGCCAGCGCCGCCGCGTCTTCGTGAAGTTTTTTCCCGAGCAACTGCGCGACCAGATCGCGCGTGATGTCATCCGAAGTCGGCCCCAACCCGCCGGTGGTGATGACGAGGTCCGCGCGCCCAAGCGCTTCGCGCACCGCCTGCTCGATGTCCTGCCCCGTGTCCGCCACCGCCACCTGCCGCGTGACGACGTAACCGAGGTCCGCGAGCCGGCGGCAAAGCCATTGCTGATGCGTGTTGAGCACGCGGCCCAGCAGCAATTCGCTGCCGGTGTTGATGAGTTCGACGTTCAAGCGCGGGGAGTTTCAAGTTGCGACTGTGCCGTGGCAAGCGCGCAATGGAAAGCTAACGACGGATTCCTAACACCCGATGCTCGCCGCAAATCTTTTTCCAGCCGGGCGAAGGCGCGTTCAAAGGCGTCGTGGTTCTTCCAGTCCGAGCAATCGGGCTCGTCGCGCTGTGACGAAGTGAGAGCGGATGTACGAGAGTCCAAGTCCTCTCACGCGCGCAACGTTTTCATGTCCAGCAGCCGGGCACGGAAGAGTCTGCGCCATTCTTCCATACACGCTGGACTCGGTCGGATTGAAGTGTTATCCACGGCGCAGTGATTCTCCTGATGCTGACGGGCATTTTCTGCGCGGCACTATTGCTCGCTTGGGGATTGAATTGGTTCGCTTTGATTCCGTGGCGGCGTTCCCTTGACGACCACTGGACAGAGCGAGCGCGGCGCTTATACCCCGCACACGTCTCGGCACGGTTAAACATCTGGCTGATTCCCGCAACGTTGGTCTTGGGACAAAAACTCATTTTGCCGGAGGTTCAGGCGGCTTGGTTTCTGACAGCACTGTGTGCGTGGATGGGCACTTTGTTGGGGTCATTTCCATTTGACCGGGAGGTGATTCCGGAATTGGCGAGTTTTCGAGTTTGGCTGGGGTTGGTGATTGCCTCGTGGTTGCTGCAGTTCAGCGTTTGGATATTATTTGTCGCGGGATTCATCGTGATGCCGGAGCGATTTTCCGGGCAGACGATGTGGATTGGATGCGGATTGCTTATCTTTCACACTTGGATCAATCTCGGGCTTTTTCTCCGGTTGGCCCGGTTGTTCCGGTTGCTGGGGCCACCTCCGGCCTTGCTTAAGCTTATCGTCGCTCAAGTATCTCAACGGATGGGCAAACCTTGCAGGGTGTGGCTGCTTGACAGCCCGGTCTCGTATGCAGCGGCGTTGCCATTGACTGGTGACTTGATATTCAGTCGGCGAATTGTTGAGGTGCACCCCGAAGCAGAAATTGCGGCGATCTGTGCACATGAAATCGGGCACTTGACCGAGCCGCGCATGACGAGAGTTGGGCGATGGGTCGGATCACTCAAGTTTTTTCCATGGTTGTTTGTGAAGCCTGTGGTCAACGAGTTCGCGTTTGGAGGACTTGCAACTCTGGCGGTGAGTAGCGCCTTGTTGACGGTGTTCAGTCTTCGGCTGGCGCGGCGAATGGAGGAGCGAGCCGACGCGGTTGCGTGCGACAACCAAGCTGCGGAAGGAATCTATGCAAGGGCATTGGAGCGGCTGTATGAAACAAACCAATTACCTACAGTCATGCCAGGTAATCGGAAGGTGCATCCGCATTTGTTCGACCGCATGGTGGCTGCCGGAGTCACTCCGGCTTACGACCGTCCCAAGCCGCCAGAGCATGTGGCATGGACCACTTTTCCGCTATGCGTGGTGATTGGCATTGAGATTGGGATCGTGCTTTCGCACGCAGAAGGCACCGAGCTGAAACGGTTATTCCACCCAGATCCATCGTCATCCACATCGGTGCAATCGCCAGATTGGAAACTTCTGAGCACGCATAGTTTCACCAACAATCCTTACACAAATTCGACTAGCAGTGAATCACAGCGGTAGAGCTTTCGAAGCGTTCACTGCGGCATCTGCAATCCCAGCTTGGCCGCCGCCTGTGCCACGTCTTTGTCGCCGCGACCGCTGAGGTTCACGATGATGAGCGCGTCCTTGCGCATCTTCGGCGCGCGCACGATGCACTCGGCGATGGCGTGTGAACTTTCCAGCGCGGGAATGATGCCTTCGAGCTTCGCGAGGGTTTGAAAAGCTTTCAGCGCTTTGTCGTCGGTGGCGTAGGTGTATTCCACGCGGCCTTCGTCGTGCAACCACGCGTGTTCCGGACCGACGGCGGCGTAATCGAGTCCGGCGCTGACGCTGTGCGTGCCTTGAATCTGCCCGTGCTCATCCTGCAAAATGTAGCTGCGCGTGCCCTGCAACACGCCGAGCGAGCCGCCCTGAAATCGCGCGGCGTGTCTCTCCGGCCGGATGCCTTCGCCGCCCGCCTCCACGCCGACCATCTTCACGGATTGGTCTTCGAGGAACGGATAAAAAAGTCCGATGGCATTCGAGCCGCCGCCGACGCACGCGATGAGCAGATCGGGCACGCGCTCTTCCTTCTCCATGATTTGCCGCCGCGCCTCGTCGCCGATGACGCGCTGAAAATTCCGCACCATCACCGGATACGGATGCGCGCCGTATGCCGTGCCGAGAATGTAATGCGTGTGGCGGACGTTCGTGACCCAGTCGCGCATCGCTTCGTTGACGGCTTCCTTCAAAGTTTTTTGGCCGGCGTGAACGGGCACGACTTCCGCGCCAAGCATTTTCATGCGATAAACGTTGAGCACCTGCCGCTCGCAATCCACCGCGCCCATGTAGATGACGCATTTCATCCCGAACATCGCCGCGACGGTGGCGGTGGCGACGCCGTGCTGGCCCGCGCCGGTCTCGGCGATGATACGGGTTTTGCCCATGCGCTTTGCGAGCAGAATCTGGCCGATGGCGTTGTTGATCTTGTGCGCGCCGGTGTGCAGGAGGTCTTCGCGCTTGAGATAAATCTTCGCGCCGCCGAGTTCGCGCGTGAGGCGTTCGGCGAAATAGAGCGACGTGGGCCGGCCGCAGAATTCGCGCAGGTAGTAGCGAAACTCGTGGTCGAAATCGAGATCGCTCGACGCCCGCCGCCACGCGTCTTCGAGTTCCTGCAACGGATGCATCAACGTCTCGGGCACAAACCGTCCGCCGTAAGGTCCGAAGTGGCCCTGGGCGTCCGGCATGGTTTCTTTGGCAACGGTGCTCATGCTTTCGACCCTAATCGAAAGCGGGCGGGGGAGAAAGTGGGAAAGTGGGCGGGCTTTGCGTGTTGCGTGTTGCGTCAAGTAGCAGCGACGTCCCTTGCCACTTGACGCAACACGGAACACGGAACACGTCAGGCCAGTCCTACCCGCCACCATTCGTCACCGGCGGTTGCGGGGCGCGTGGCAATGACGGCGGCAACGGGGGCGAGAGTTCGCCGAAACCCGACGGCAGCGGCGGAAACTCCGGGACCGTTTTCACGAGATCGCGCCAGGCTTTGCGTTCGGTCGGCGACATTTTCTCCCACCGCTCGGCGTTCTTCAAAAATTGCTGGCGCTCCGCGACGTCCATGCCCGCGAACTTCTCGAAGGAGCGGACGCAAAGAATCCGCTTCTCGCGCGGAAGTTTCTCGAACGAACGCAACGCCTGTTCCATCTGCTGGCGTTCGGTGTCGGAAAGGGTGGCCAGAACTTTTTTCTTCTCGCGCGGCGTCAGTTCAAAATACTGGTCGAAGCGTTCGCAGGTTTTGCGGCGTTCGTCGGCGTTCATCGCGGCCCAACGTTCGAGGCCCGCTTCGAGCCACTGCCGACGGTCAGGCGAAAGACTTTTCAGCATCCGTTCGCGCTGATCCGGCGTGCTGCCTTGAATCTGGGTAAACTTTTGCGCCAACTCTTCGTTGTCGAGCAGGTCTTTTTGCAGCGGTGGCGGGAGCAAATCCCAAACCGAGAGCCGATCATCCACGAGCTTGCGGAGATGCGCCGGAATCTGCACGAGGCCGGCGGCGCGGTTCGTCGCCGGCTGGCGCATGAGTTGCAGCAGCCACCAGCGCAATTCCGTGGCGCGCAGTATCAACTCGCGTTCGTCCGCGCCTAGTGACTGATACCCGCGAAGTTTTTCCAATACCCGCCGCTGCCATTCGGCCGAACCGGTGGCGAGCGCTTTCTGCCGTTCCGCCGAGGTCATGTTGAGCAACTCGCGAAACGTGTCCACCGGCGATTTCAACGGCGGCAACGGCGGCAGTACCGCGTTCGTCTGGGCGAACGCCGACACGCCGACGGCCAGCATCGCCAGCAGCAGAAAAAATTTACGGCCTTCGTTCATTTCAACAACGCGAGCAGTTCCGTGTCCGCAATCGGTTCGGAACCCAATCTTTGGATCACGTCAAAATCTTCCAACGTCTCCGGGCTGGGGAGCGTCGGCACACCCACCACCGTCGCGACGCTCGTGCCGATGCGGGTGCGGGTGCGGTGCTGTTGCAGCGCGAACGCGCCGACCCCCACGACCACCATCGCCACCGCTGCGCGCGGCACGAGCACGCGCCAGAGCCACGCCCAATCCTTTGGCTGCGGCACTGGCTGCATCGCTTCGCGCTCGATGCCTTGCAAAACGCGAGCCGTGAAATTTGACGGCACGGGCGCATCGGGCAATCGCGCGAGCGCGTCGTCCAGCGCGAAATCAAGTTCGCGCTCCGCCGCCGCCTCGGGATGCGCGGCGAGCCACGCGCGCAATTCCGCCTGCTCGGCCGCGGTCAGCTTTCGCCGCCAGGCAATCTCACGCAATCGTTGGTAAACCGGGTCGTTGTTCATCGAGTCACCTTTGGATTAAAAACCGTGTGCGTATGAAAGTTGCGTTCATTTCGTCTCCTCCCACTGGCCGGTGCGGAGGTAAGGTTTGAGCCGTTCCTTCAGCGTTTCGCGGCCGCGATGGATGAGCGATTTCGTCGCCGAGAGCGAACAGCCCAGCACCGCGGCGATCTCCTCGTAACTCATCTCATCCTGCCGGCAAAGCAGCAGTGCGGTGCGCTGGTTCTCGGGCAGCGACTGGATGGCGGCCTCAACTTTTTTCACCAGCTCGCCCTGCAACAAAGTCTCCGGCGGCGAAACAACCTTCAAGTCCTCGATCTGATGCTTCGGTTGTTCGTCCTGCTCGGGATGCGGCGCGTCGAGGGATTCGGCGGGGTGCCGCGAGCGCCGGCGGATTTCGTTCAGGCAAAGATTCCGCGCGATGGTGAACAGCCAGGTCGAAAACTTCGCGGTGACCTCGTAGCGCGGCGCGGATTTCCAGACTTGCACGAATACATTTTGCGCGAGGTCCTCCGCTTCCGTCTCATCGCGTAGCGTGCGACGGACGAGATTCATCACCGGTTGTTTGTACTTCTCGACCAGCGCGGTGAAAGCTCTGGCATCGCCCGTTTTCACGCGCAACATCAGGGCGGCATCGGGATCGAGATTGACGGACATTCCGGCCAGAGTCTAGGTGAACACCACGCGGCGCGACAAGTTTCGCGAAGTTCCAAGCACCAACCTCCAAGCTCCAGAGAAATTCCAAGCACCAAATTCCAAGAGCCACGTCCAGCGCGCTGTTTTTGGAAATTGGAATTTGAAGTTTCTCTGGAGTTTGGAGGTTGGAATTTGGAGCTTTCGTTTTTTTGAAGCTTTCTTCAAGCCAGCTTTCCCGGCACCTTCCCCGCCCGTGCAGGACTTGCTGAAAAAAATTGCCGCCGACGCCGAGACGCGGCTGACGTTGCCGCCCGGGCGGACGCCCGACCAGGAACGCGCGCGCTTCCGCACGTTTCTCAAGCTCGCCACGCACCGCCTCAAGCTCGCGCATCGCAACGGCAAGGGTGGCCTCGTCGTCAGTTCCGCGCGGTCGGCGATCCTCGATCACATCATCCACGCCTACTGGAACGCGGCGGTGAACTCGCTTTCCGATTCGGCGCGCAAACAGTTCCCGCCCATCGCCGTCGTTGCGCTGGGCGGTTATGGCCGCAGCGAACTCAATCCGCACAGCGACATTGACCTGATGTTTTTGCAGGAAGGCCAGGTCGCAGCGCACTCCAAGCCGCTGCCCGTGCTGGAGAAAATCATCAACGGCGTCTGGCTGCCGCTCTACGATCTCGGCCTCAAGCCCAACCACGCCGTCCGCAGCGTCGCCGATTGCATCGCGGCGGCGAACGACAAGTCCGACGCGCGCAGCATGGAGACAAAAACGTCGTTCATCGAATCGCGCTTGATCGTCGGCGACGAAAAACTTTTCGCCCGTTTCCAAAAAGCCGTGGTGGCGAAGTGCGTTGCCGGTTTCGAGGAGAAGTACATCGCGTTGCGCCTCCAGGACCAGGCGTCGCGGCGCGCGAAGTTCGGCAACTCCGCCACGATGCAGGAGCCGAACATCAAGAACGGCTGCGGCGGGCTGCGGGATTTTCAAAATCTCCTCTGGATGGCGTTCTTCAAATACCGCGCTCGCTCGCTGGCGGACCTGTGCCGGCACGAACTCGCCACCGAGAAGGAGCGCGAACAATTGGAGGCGGCGTACGACTTCCTGCTGCGCGTGCGGACGGAACTTCATTACCACGTCAACCGCCCGCTCGACGCGCTCACGAAAAATCTCCAGCCCGCCGTCGCGACCGCACTCGGCTACGGCGACCGCTCGCCCAGCCAGCGCATCGAGAAATTCATGCGCGATGTTTACGTTCACATGCGCAACATTTTTCTCATCACGCGCACGCTCGAGCAGCGCATGGCGCTCGCGCCGCCGCCCCAGCCGCCGAGCCGGCTTTCCATCCGCGCCTGGCTGCCCAAGCCGCGCCGCGCCGAAACGCTCGAACCGGTGGACGGATTGAAATTCATCGGCGGCGAGATCCACGCCGCGTCCAACCGCATTTTCCGTGACCAGCCGCGGCGGTTGATGCGCGTTTTCCTGCACGCGCAGCAGCGCGGCCTCCGGTTGCATCCCGATCTCGCGCAACTCATCCGCAACCAGCTTTCACTCGTGGACCGCGATTTTCTCTTCGACGAACACGTCGCGGAAACGTTTCTCACCATTCTCAACCAACGCGGCAACGTCGCGCCCGTCCTGCGCGCGATGCACGAGGTGGATTTTCTCGGCAAATACATTCCCGAGTTCGGCAAACTCACGTGCCTGGTGCAGCACGAGTTTTATCATCAGTACGCCGCGGACGAACACACGCTCGTCTGCCTCGACAAACTGGATCACGTGTGGGAGGCGCAGGAACCGATCTTCAAAACCTACGAGCCGATGTTGCAAAGTCTTGAGCGCCCGTTTCTGCTCTATCTCGCGCTGCTGCTGCACGACACCGGCAAGTCCGCGCACGACCGCAGCCACGCCGTCACCGGCGCGACGATGGCGGTGCGCGTGGCGAAACGCCTGCGGCTCGACGCGACCGCGACGCAAACCCTGCGCTCGGTCATCGAGCATCACCTGCTCATGGCCAACATTTCCCAGCGGCGCGATCTGGATGATGTTGCGGTCATCCGCGCGTTTGCGCGGCAGATGCACAACCCGGAAATGCTCCACCTGCTCACGCTCCATTCCTTTGCCGACGCGCTGGCGACGAGCGACAAGTTGTGGAACGGCTTCAAGGATTCGCTGCTGCGCGAACTGCACAGCCGCACGCTGCCGCTGCTCACCGGCGGAACGGAATTCGTGCTCGCGGAGGCCAGACAACGCGAAGAACTTTACGCCGAGGCGAAAGCCATCCTCGCCGACGCGGTCACCACCGAAGAGGTGAACGCCCATTTCATCTCGCTCCCGGTGCGTTATTTCCAGATCCATCAGGCCGACGAAATCGCCGCCGACCTCAAACTCACGCACCGCTTCATTCGCGCGCAGGTGCTGGGCGACGACGAAACCGCACTCGCGCCCGAGGTGGACTGGCGCAACGAACCCGACCGCGGCTACACCGCCGTGCAGGTCTGCACCTGGGACCGCGCCGGGCTGTTCGGCAAGATCGCCGGCTCGCTCAGCGCCACGGGGCTGACGATCTTGAGCGCGCAGATTTTCACCCGCACCGACGCCATCGCGCTGGACACGTTTTTTGTGGCTGACGCCAAGACCGGCGCCCTGGCCGACGCCGAGCAGCGGGAAAAATTTGAAGCCCTGCTGTCAAAGGTCCTGATCCGCGACGACACCGACCTCGCCGCGCACATCGCGCGCCAGAAGATTTCCCGTCCGCTATTCCAGGCTTACGTCGGCGAAAATATTCCGACGCAAATCCACCTCGACAACGACGCCTCGGAAACGCGCACGCTCATCGAAGTCGAGACCGAGGACCGCATCGGCTTGCTTTATGTCATCGCGCAAACGCTGGCGGAATTGCAATTGGACATCTCCGCCGCGCGCATCTGCACCGAGAAAGGCGCGGCGATTGACAGCTTCTACGTCCACGAACTCGGCGGCGGGAAAATTCTCTCCCCCGAGCGGCAACGGCTCATCGAGCGCCGGCTGCGGCACGCGATTCATGAACTGGACACGGCGGGAAGTTGAGGGCGCGAATGTATTTTGACCGGGCGTGTTGTGTATTGCGTGTTGCGTCAAGTATTGCGGTTGGCGTCCTCGCTGCTTGACGCAACACGTAACACGCAACACGCCCCTTCACTTCGGCAGATGCTTCAATTTGTCCTCGGGCAGGTTCAGCGTCGTCAGCCATTTGGCGTAGCCGATCGGGTCATTGTTCTTGTAGTTGTGCGCGAGGTTTTGCGCGGAGTTGAAGCGCTGGTTGTCGTCGGCGATCTGGTTCACGAACGGCGCGGCGTATTCCGGTGACTGATGCGACAACTGGCTGATGTAACTTTGGATCGCCGATTCGCGCGACTTGCCGGCGGGCAGGCCTTCGAGAAATTTTCCCGCGCCGCCCGGATCGTTTTGCGCCCACGAGTTCATCAGGTTTTGCATCGCGTTCTTGCGCAGGTCGCCTTCGGGAAATTGCGCCGCCCAGTTCGCGGCGGACGCCGGGTCGGCATTCGCCCACGCGGACATCACGCTCAACGCCGCGCTGTTCTGCGACTTCCCGGCGGGCAGCGTCGCGACAAAATTCGCGGCTTCCGTCGGCGAGGTGTTCGCCCAGCCGGACGCGATGCCGTCAATCGCCCGTTGGCGCGCCTCGCCCTCGGGCAATTGCGCGAGCCAGCTTTGCGCGGCCTTGGGATCGCTCTCGCCCCATTGCCGCGCAACGTTGTTGAGGAAATCACTTTGCCCCGCGCCGGCGGGCAGCGAGAGGCCGTAGGTCGCCGCGGCTTGTGGGTCGGTTTGCGCCCATTGAGAACTCAGGCTGCTCAACGCGCGGCGCTGGCCGTCGCCTTCGGGCATTTGCCGGATCCAATCCACCGTGGCCGGGATGTCCGATTGGGCCCACGACGACGCGACCTGGCCGAGGAAGTCATTCCGCGCCTGGCCCACCGGCAGATTCATCGCGAACTCCGCCGCGGCTTTCGGATCGGTCTCGGCGAGGCGGTAGGAAATATTTCGCAACGCGTCGCGCTTGGCCTGGCCTTCGGGCAGCGCGCTGACCCAGTCGCCGGCTTCCTTCGGGTCTTGTTGCGCCCAACCGCTGGCGATCTGGGAGATGGCGTTGTTGCGCGGCCAGCCGGGCGGCATGTTGACAGCAAAACCCGCCGCGGCCTTGGGATCGTTCCACGCAAGCTGGTTCACGATGTTCTGCAACATCTGGTTCTTCGACTGGCTCGGCGGCAACTCCTGCGCCCACTTCAGCGCCGCCTCCGGATCCTGTTGCGCGAGCTGCGAAGCGATGGTCGAGAGTAGACTATTTTTCTTCGTGCCGGACGGCATATCGAGCGCGTACTTCAACGCCGCCTGCGGATCGTTCTGCGCCCACTGGCTGCTGATGCTGTTCAATGCCGATTGTTTCGCCTGGCCATCGGGCAACGCCTGCGCCCACGCCAGCGCCGCCGTCAAATCCGACGAGGCCCACTGGCTCGCGAGCGAACTGATCGCGCTGTTGCGCGACTGCCCCGGCGGCAACGCGATCGCCGCCTCCGCCGCCGAACGCGGATCGGTTCCCGCCCACGCGCCGAGCACCGCGCCCATCGCGCTCGAACGGTCGCGGCCATCGGGCAGGCTCTTCGCCCACGCGAGCGCGCCCGGCACGTCCTTCTCGGCCCAGCGGCGCGCGATGTTCTGGTAGGCGTTCTGACGTTGCTGCCAGTTCTTGATCTCACCGGCCTTCGCGGCGGCGGCGGCGGGATCGTTGTTGGCCCAGGTGTCGAACAACTGGTAATACGAGTTGTAACCGAAGCTGCGGTCAGACTTGACGTTCTTCAACAACTCGAAGGCCGCGTTCGGGTCCTTTTCGGCGATAATGCCCGCGATGGCGCCGGGCGCTTCGTTTTTCAGCCGGCCGGGTGGTAATTGTTGAATCCACGCCAGCGCGCCCGGCGGATCATTCTTCGCCCAGCCGCGCAGCACCGAGAGAATCGCCTGATGCCGCTCGTTGAAATTCTTGATGCCGCCGGCGAAATCCATCGCCGCCTTCGGGTCCGTTTCCGCCCAGCGCGGGAGCAACTGGTAACGCAGCGCGTTCGAGATTTCCTGCGGCAACTTCGCGGCCAGGGCCATCACCGCCGGGATGTCCGCCGGGTCCACGCCTTTCACGATCTCGTTCACGCGTTCGTAAAGTTTGTTACGCGAAAGACCTTTCAACTCGCCGATCGCCGTTTCGATCTCGGCGAGCGACATGCGCTTGGCGGACTTGTCGGGTTTCCCGGCGGGATCGGAGGCGCGTTTGGAGCGGACGTTGACCTTGGGCAGCGCATTGGCCGAGTTGGCGGGCGACGACGTGACCGCGTTCGGCTCCCCGGCTTTCGTGGGCGCGGCACCGCGTCCGCCGATTTTGTAGCCGACGGCAAAAGCGCCGGCGGCCAACAGCACGGCGATAAGAAGTGTGACAGGTTTCATTTGAAAATCCCCGACCGGTTTGACGCGAGCCTACGCGAATTGCTCCGGGCACAAAGCGAAAAAGCTCGTGCGTATGTGACCGCGCCGGGCCGGTTCGCGTTCGAAATGAATCCGGAGTGTGGCCGTCCCCGGCCACAGCGAGGTGGAACGTACGAAAGCCGCCCGAACTTCCCGAACCTTCAGGCGTAGGCGACTTGCTGCGCCCGAGGACGGGCGCGCTCCGCAACGCGCCGCGAACTTTTGTTCTTTGAACGCGCCCGGCGCGACTCTAACTTCGGCGCGATGAAACACGCGGGCAAAGCGCAGCGGGCCGGGATGCGATTGATCGCGCTGACGCTGATCCCGGCGCTCGCCGTCGCGTTGGTTTGCTATTTCAATCGCCACGCCGGCCTTTGGGTGACGGCGCTGGCCGCGGCGCTGTTGCTGCTGTGGGCGTTATTCGGTTTGTTCACCCTGAATTTTTTCCGCGACCCCGACGCGCGCGTGCCCGTGGGCAATGGCCTGATCCTCGCACCCGCGCACGGGACGGTGGACGTGGTGGATGAAACCACCGAAGCCGAATTCATGGGCGGCGCGTGCCAGCGGATCTCCATTTTCCTGAACATCTTCGACGTTCACGTCCAGAAAGCGCCCGTGAACGCAAAGCTGGTTTTCCACAAACATCGCGACGGCCAGTATCTCAGCGCAACGCGGAGCGATAGCGGCACGTTCAACGAAAATGTTTTGCTCGGTTTCAACGCGACGGATTTTCCTGGCCGGAAACTCGGCATCCGGCTCATCGCCGGTTTGATCGCGCGGCGCATCATCGTGTGGACGGCGCTGGACGAAACCGTGGCGCAAGGCGAACGCATCAGCCTCGTGCAGTTCGGCTCGCGCGCGGATGTCTATTTCCCGCCGGGCGCGAAGCTCCAATGTAAACTCGGCGACAAGGTCGTCGGTGGTGAAACGGTGATCGCAACCTTCGAGTGACCGCATGACGACGCCCACGCCAACTCCCCCTCCCGACGACGGAGTTCCGCTGCGGATTTATTTCCTGCCGAACCTGCTCACGGCGGGGAATCTGTTCTGCGGCTTCGTCGCGCTCACGAAAATCGTGGACGCGAATCCCGACGATCCCATGTTCAGCCACACGATCCGCGTGGCGCTGTTCTACATTTTGCTGGCGTGCATCTGCGATCTGCTCGATGGCCGTGTCGCGCGCATGGGAGGTTATGAAAGTCCGTTCGGGCGCGAGTTCGATTCGCTGGCGGACATCGTTTCGTTCGGCGTCGCGCCGGCGTTTCTCGTTTACCGCATCGTGTTGCAGGATGTGTTCAAGCTTTACCCGAAGATCGGCTGGTTCATCGCCTCGATTTATCTGATTTGCGGCGCGTTCCGGCTGGCGCGCTTCAACTGCATCGCGGCGAAGGAGGGCGGTGGCGGCGGCAAGGAATTCCTCGGCTTCCCGATCCCGGCGGCGGCGGGCTTTGTGGCGTCGCTCACGCTGCTGTTGCTGTGGGCGGAGGACCATGATTACACCAAGTTCCGCGAGAGTAATGTGCGCTTTGTGCTGCCGGTGATGCTGGTGTTCCTCTCGATGATGATGGTGAGCACGGTGAAGTATCCGACGTTCAAGAAACTGGATTTTCGCGCCACGCGCACATTTCCGAAAATGGTGGCCATCGTGCTGGTGATCGGGTTCTTCGTGATCCTCTGGGACAAGCTGCTGCAATTCGTGCTGCCGACGTTCTTCGCGGTTTATTTGATCTACGGTTTCGTGCGTCCGTTCATCTCGGGCCGGATGCGGCATGAGATCGAGGACGAGGAGGACGACGAGACGCCGCCGGCAACGAACTGAATCATGGATCAATTCCAGACGCTTGGCCTCGCGGCGCTCACCGGATTCTTTTTTGGGATCCTGCTCTGCATTCCCGTCGGGCCCGTCAATCTCACCATCATGAACGAAGGCGCGCGGCGCGGCTTCAAGTGGGCGGCGATGATCGGCACCGGGGCGACGTTGATGGAGTTGATCTATTGCGGCATCGCCTTAACCGGCTTCGCGGCCTTTTTTGAAACCCGCTGGATCAAAGCCGCCATGGAGGTGTTCAGTTTCTTCTTCATGATGTTCCTCGGGTTCAAATTCACCTTCGCCAAGACCGTTTCCGCCCCCATTCGTCTCGGCGTTGACGCGGACAAGATCGAGGAGAAACTGCATCCGCACTCGGCGTTCATGATCGGCTTCGTCCGGACGCTGGCCAACCCCGGCGTGTTGCTCGGCTGGATTTTGCTCGTTGGGATTTTCATCTCGCATGGCTGGGTGGAGCCGACGTGGAAAAGCAAATTCGCGTGTCTGGCCGGCGTGGCGCTTGGCGTGGGGTTGTGGTTTTTCGGATTGAGCTGGGCCATCTCGCTCGGTCACCAAAAAATCACCGACGCCACGATGCTCAAAATGGAACGCGGCTCCGGCGTCTTGTTGCTCGCGATGGGCGTGATTCAAGGCATCCACATCGCGTGGGTGCTGGCGAAGCACAAGACCTGAACCCGGCCGCGCGCCTTCGAGCGCGGTTCACTGTTTCGCCGCGCCCGCCGCCTCCAGCCGTTTGGCCTTGCGCTTCGCCTGTTTCGCCGCCTTGGTCGCGGCATCGCCTGCGCCCGAGGCGGTCTTGCCGGCGGCGGGATTAAGGTCGGCGAGGACGGCTTGAAGTTTCTGGTGCGCGGCTTTGGCGGCGGCGCTCTGGCCGTCGGCGGCGACGAGCTTCTCCACGAACGGCGCGTCGCTCATGTCGAACAGTTCGCCGGACTCGTTCAACTTCCAGCCGTCGTTGCGCGCGTACCACTTCGCGTTGAGTTGGACGAAGATCCAGTCGCGCGGACTGCCTTTCTTGCCGAGCAGTTGCGGGGCGAAGCTGTGGCCGTCAATTTTAACGTCCTTCGGCATCTTCGCGCCGGCGACTTCCGCGAAGGTCGGAAAAAAGTCGGTGAAGTCGGTGAGGTCGTTGAGCACTTTACCTTTCGGCGTCACCCCCGGCCAGTTGGCGATGAGCGGCACGCGACTGCCGCCTTCGAGCACCGTGCTTTTGTGGCCGTTGATTTGCCGCCCGCCGATCGTGCCGGATTGTTTCGCCGTGCCGTTGTCGCCGGAGAACACGATGAGTGTCTTCTCGCGCAGGCCGAGCTTCTCCAGTTCGGCAACGAGCTGGCCGACCTGCTTGTCCATGTAAACCATGTTGTCGTCATAGAGCGCCTCCTCGCCTTTCGTGCCTTCCTTCGTGTCCGGTGTGCGGAGGATCGGGCCGTGGACGAGGTGCGTCTGGAAATAAAAATAAAACGGCTCGTCCTTGTGGCGCTTGAAGAAATCTTTGGTGAAGTCGAGGCAAGCGTCCGGGCAATAAACCTCCTTGCCCGCGTCCACGTGCTGGCCGTTTTTGTTGTAGCCGTTCTGCCAATACCAGCCGCCCGCCGTTTTGTCCGTGATGAATTCATCGAAGCCCCAGTCGCCCGGCGAGTCGCCCATCTGCGCCCACTTGCCGGCCATGCCCGTGGCATAGCCGGCCGACTTCAAAGTCCGCGCGAGCGACGGTTCATCCTTGAACGACGTCGCGTGCGTGATGGGATTGCTGATCGCGCCGGTGCGGAAAACGTAACGCGCGGTCATGAGCGTGGTTCGCGTCGGCCCGCACAGCGGCTCGGCGTAACAACGCTCGAAGCGCAGGCCCGACTTCGCCAGCGCATCAATGTTCGGCGTCAACTTCTTGAACCGGTCCGAGCCGTAACAGCCGTAGTCATCAATGCCCGTGTCATCGGCGAGGATGAACAGGATGTTGGGTTTGGACGGTTTGTCCGCCGCGAGGGAAGTGAGTGCGGCGAGGGCAACGAACGTCAGGGTCGAGAGAAGTTTTTTCATAACTTTGGGTTCAGACGCGGCCAAGGACTGCGACGTTACTCGCAGAGTCGCCGAACGGCGTCCAGCATTTTTTTCTTCTCGCGGCGGTGCTGCATTTTTGGACTGCGCCGACAGAGCGCCAGCGCCGACGGCGCTTTCGGACGGCGTGAGCGGTTCGGTTGGTCAACGCGCCTTCCAAAGCGGTGTCGCGTCGGACTTGCCACCGCAGTCCAAGACGCGCGCCGCGGAACCGATGCGGAAACGCCACCGGCCCCGCCCACCGTTCTGGGCGGCAACGTCCAGCATTTTCTTCTTCTCGCCACGCGAAGACTTCACTACGTTCGGCGCACTCAACCCGACCACCTATGCAAACCCAACTCAAAATCAAACTCAGCGTCTTCATGTTCCTCCAATACTTCATCTGGGGCGCGTGGTATGTGAGCATGGGCGCTTATCTCTTCAACACGCTCAAGTTCGAAGGACCGCAAATCGGCCTGGCCTACGGCGCGTTCGCCATCGGCGCGATGATCTCGCCGTTTCTGGTCGGGCTGATCGCCGACCGCTGGTTTGCTTCGGAGAAGTTGCTCGCGGTGCTGGGCATTCTCGGCGGGGCGATGTTGTGCGTGCTGCCGCAGATGCGGACCTTCGCCACCTTTTATCCCGCGCTGATTTTCTATTGCGCGCTCTATGTTCCCACCCTCGCGTTGGGAAACTCGCTCTCACTGCATCATCTGGCGAATGCGAAGACCGATTTTCCGCGCGTGAAAATGCTGTCCGCCGTCGGCTGGATCGCCGGCCTCGTCGCGCTCAATGCGCTGCATGGCGCGGAGTCACCTATCCAATTCTATCTCGCGGGCGGCGCGTCCATCGTGTTCGGATTGTTCTCCCTCACCTTGCCGCACACGCCGCCGAAGAAGGCCGGCGCGAATGTGAGCCTGGGTGAAATCCTCGGCCTCGACGCGCTCGCGCTGCTGAAGAAACCGTCGTTCGCCATCTTCATCCTGTGCATGTTTCTCATTTGTATTCCGCTCTACTTCTACTTCGTGAACCTCGGTGTCTATCTCACCGAAATGAAATGGGAAAACATGCTCGTAAAAACTTCGTTCGCGCAGGTGTCCGACGTGATCTTCTTCCTGCTGCTGCCCCTGTTTTTGAAACGCTTCGGCTACAAGGTCACGATCTTCATGGGCATCCTGTGCTGGGTACTGCGCTATTTCGCGCTGGCGCACAGTGCCAACGCGGGCGCGGCGCAGACGGCATTTATTTTCACCGCCATCCTGCTGCACGGCTGCTGCTACGATTTTCTTTTCATCGCCGGGCAATTGTATGTGGATGACGAAGCGAACGAACGCATCCGCGGCGCGTGTCAGGGATTCATCGCGTTCATCCTGTGGGGCGTCGGCGCGTTTGTCGGAACGATGCTCGCGGGTAAAGTGCTGGGGAAATATGCGTTGACCGACGCGGCGGGCAAAGTGATCGGCCATGATTGGCAAAAAGTCTGGCTCACGCCGGCGTATCTGGCCATCGGGGTGCTGGTCATCTTCCTGATTTTCTTCCGCAACCCGACGAAGCAAGGCGCGACGAATGTCATCGCGGGTACGGACGCGAAGGCGTGATGGAAGCGCGTAGCGGCGTCTCGGCAGAGCGCCGCCACGACGCGGGATCGGAGTGCGCCCGTCCCCGGGCGCAGCAACGCACGTACGCTTGGAGATTTGTGAAATTCAAAAGACGTCCGTACGCTCCACCTTGCTGTGGCCGGGGACGGCCACACTCCGGTCCCCACCCGCCTTTAATCGCACCCATGGGTGCAGCGTGTGATTAAAAACGGGTGAGGGCATAATGGACTGCGGTGGCAAGTCGGACGCGACACCGCTTTGGCACCGACGACGGCGAGGGCAATGAGCAACCCGCCTCGTTCGCTCGAAAGCGGTGTCGCGTCCGACTTGCCACCGCAGTCCAAAAATACCGCCAGCACCCGCTCACCCTCACCTGCCTTTAATCGCACCCACCCTGACCGCTACTGATAAATGGCGCTTGATAGGGGTGGCCAGCCATGCGAATATGGGTCGCCATATTATGAAGACAACCATCGAAATTGCCGACGATCTCTTTGAACGCGTCCAACGCGTCGCGCGCAAGGAGAAGACGACCTTCCGTTCGTTGACCGAACAGGGCTTGCGGATCGTGCTCAAGGAAAAGCAGGCCAAACCCGCAAAATGGAAATGGAAGCCCGTGACCTTTCGCGGCGGCGGACTGACCGATGAATTCAAGAACGCCTCGTGGGAAAAAATCCGTGACGAAATTTATCGGGGCCACGGCGCATGATTGCGCTCGACACCAACCTGCTGGTTTACGCCTATCGGGAAGATTCGGAATTTCACTCGGACACGATGGAACAACTGCGCCCGGTCATCGAAGGCGGCAGTCCGTGGGCGCTGCCGTGGCCTTGTGTGCATGAATTTATCGGTGTGGTGACCAGCGGCCGTGTCTATAAGCCAGCCTCGCCGCTCGCCAATGTGCTGGGTTTTCTCGACTCTTTGATGACCTCGCCTCAACTGCATCTGCTCTCCGAAAGTCCGGGTTATTTTGAAAAGCTGCGCGAGCTGGCGCTGGCCGCGAAACTCTCCGGCCCGCGCATCCACGATGCGCGCATCGCCGCGCTGTGCCTGCATAACGGCGTGCGCGAACTCTGGACGGCTGACCGCGACTTCTCCCTGTTCCCGAAACTCAAGACCCGCAATCCGCTGGTGAAAACGTGAACCGCCAGCCTGGCATGGATGCAACGAAGAAATTGCCCGCGCCGGTGGAATTGCAACAACCGTATTATTGACGGAGCGCGATCCCGCGATGGCGGGGTCGCAGCGCGTGGATTGCGGGAAGACCTCGGAAATTTCCAACCGCTCTCGGCTTGCGGAAGTGCTGCGGGCGGGGACCGCCCGCGCTCCGCCGTTGCTGGGTAGGGCGCGTCGCTCCGCGCGCGCCGCGTTCCCGGATTATTTGGAGGTTGGCATACCGGCGGGGGACGGCGCGCGCGGAGCGACGCGCCCTACCATCTCAAAGCGGTTGCTGGTAGATTTTTTGCAACTGCTTCTGGGAGCCTTGGCCCAACGGGTCCACAACGGTGATGCCGTCCTTGCCGAAACGCGCGGTGACGGGTGCGCCTTTGCCGGCTTGCAGGTATTTGAAATTCAAGTCGCGCACCAACCGCGCCGCGTGGACGATGGCCACCACGATGCGCGCGTCCTCGGCGGTCGGATAAGTCTCCGCCACCGCATCGCGGGTCGCGCCGAGAAATTTCATGCGGCAGATCGCCACGAGTCCCGCCGTGAGGCTGTCCACGCCGTAGCCGACGCAGGCTTGCGTGCCGTCGGGGCGTTTCACGTCGCGGGTGAAATGGTTGTTGCTTGTGCGCGAGCCGCCGCCGGCGTTCCACCAGCGGAAGCCGCGATATTGCTGGTCGCTTTCCACCTTGCCGTCCGCGCCGACGATTTCGTGGCCCTGGTTCACCGGGCCTTCAAAGTCCGGCGGCGTGATCCAGTTGTTGTGGAAGTTGATGCTCATGCCGTTGGCGAAATCCACGCGCACCTGCACGGCGTCGTAGGCGTTGATGCCGTCGCGCACGAGGCGTTTCTTCTGGCCGACGGCGGTGAGCGAGACGGGCTTGCTCCGGTAGTAATGCCAGATCAAATCCACCCAATGCGGCCCGACGTAGCTGAACGGATCGCTTTGCTCGACCCACTTGAACGTGCTGGTGGAAACTTCAAGCGGCTCTTCGAGATACGCCGTGCCGTAGAGCGGCTCGCCGATGCGCTTCTGGATGTCGTCGCGGATGCGCAAGTGATCGGGGTCGTAACGCTTGTGCATGTCCACGGCCACGACGCGGTCCTTCGCGCGCGCGAGTTCGATGATTTGGTCGGCCTCGGCGATGTTGAGGCACATAGGTTTCTCCGTGATGACGTGAACACCAGTCTTGAGCGCGGCGAGGATGACGGGCGTGTGCAAGTTGTCCGGCGTGGCGACGGCCAGCACGTCGAGGTCGGGGAAGTCGCGGAGGATGTCGAGCCACGGCGTGGCGCCGAAGTATTGCTTCGGCGAATGACCGGTCCATTTCTTGAACGCGGCGGCGGAGCGTCTGGCGGATTTCTCCGAACGCGTGGCGACGGCGGCCACTTCAAATTTCACCGCCGCGAGGTCGCGCGAATATTTGTCGAGGCCAAGTCGCGCAAGCTGGCCGGCGATGCCGAAGCGCTGGAGGTCGGCGTAGGCGCGCAGGTGGACATCGCCGCCGAACATGCCGGCGCCGACGAGGGCGATTTTAATCGTGCGTTCCATGAGTGTCTGAGTTGCCGGGAAGTTTTAGCTGCGTTGAGAGCGGGCGCAATGAATTTTCCGGAGCGCGGAATTTATTCCGCTTCGGCGATGGTTGGCGTTGGTGCGGCGAAGCGGAATGAATTCCGCGCTCCGTCCGCACTTTGCGCTTTGCTCGCGGCGCGCGGCGTGGTTCAGTTCGCCGCGTGACGGGCGCAATCTTGAACGCAACGGGCATCGTCGTCGGCGGCGTGATCGGGCTGGCGCGGTCCACGCCGTTGACCGCGCAGTCGCAGGCCTTCTTCAAGGTCGCGATCGGCGTGTTCACAATTTTTTACGGGCTGCGGCTCTCGTGGTTGAGCGTCGGCGGGCCGTTCGCGCTGGTGCTCAAGCAGATTGTGATCGCGTTCCTCGCCGTGCTGCTTGGCAAATGGCTCGGGCGGCTGCTGCATTTTCAAAACGCGTCGAATCGCGCCGGCCAGTACGCGCGCCGGCTTATCGAGGAGACGCAAAAGGATGGCGCGCTCCGATTCACCAACGGCCTGAACGCGTGCGCCATCCTGTTCTGCGCCTCGCCGCTCGGGATCCTCGGCGCGATCCACGACGGTCTGCCGAACCGCCCCGATGCCGATGGTTATTTTTATCCGCTCGCGGTCAAGGGTGTGATGGACGCGCTGGCGATGATGAGTTTCGTGCGGCTGTTCGGCGCGGCTTCGATGCTCTGCGCGCTGCCGGTATTTCTGCTGCAAGGCACCCTCACGCTGGCGTGCGTGATCTATCTCCAGCCGTGGCTGCACGCGTACGCGCTGCTCGATTCCGTGAACGCCGTGGGTGGATTGATCATCTGCACGGTGGGACTGGTGATCTTTGAATTCAAGAAGGTCGAACTGGCGGACTTTTTGCCGGCGCTGATGGTGGCGCCGGTGGTCACGTGGTTTTGGAAGTGAAACGAAACAACCAACATCGAACAACCAACATCCAAAGAACCCGGCGCGCGGCCCGTTCAAATTGGATGTTCGATCTGGATGTTGAGTGTTGGATGTTCGGCTTTCGGATTTACATATTAAACTCCGGCCCGAGATAAATCTCCCGCGCCTTCGGGTCCTCGACCATGCGCGCGGCGTCGCCTTCGTAAACCACTTCGCCGCGGTGGATGAGATAGGCACGATCCACGAGCTTGAGCATTTCGCGCGCGCTGTGGTCGGTGATCAAGATCCCAAGACCGCGCTCCTTCAGCCGGCGGATGATTTTTTGCACCTCGTAAACCGCTATGGGATCAATGCCCGCGAGCGGTTCGTCGAGCAGCAACAGTTTCGGGCTGGTGACGAGCGCGCGGGTGATTTCGAGCCGGCGCTTTTCACCGCCGCTCAACGTGTAGGCCATATTGCGCGCGAGCGGCGCGAGGTCGAGTTCGTCGAGGAGATATTTCAGGCGGACGGCGCGTTCGGCGCGCGAAAGTTTGCAGGTCTCGAGGATCGCCAGCAGGTTTTGCTCGACGGTGAGCTTGCGGAAAACGGACGGCTCCTGCGTGAGATAACCGATGCCGAGCCGCGCGCGTTGGTGCATCGGCAGGCGGGTGATGTCGCCGTCCTGAAACATCACCGCGCCCTCGTCCGGCTTCACGACGCCGACGACCATGTTGAAGGTCGTGGTCTTGCCCGCGCCGTTCGGCCCGAGCAAGCCGACGATCTCGCCGGGCGCGACCGTGATGGAAACGCCGTTCACCACGCGACGGGTCTTGTATTCCTTCACCAGCTTTTCGGTGCGAAGCAAAACGCCGTTCGCTTCGCTGTCGGCGATGGGTGCGGATGACTGGTTCTCTGCACGTCTCATTTATTTTTCTCCGGGGAGAATTTTTCCAGCACGGGTGCGATGGTGTTGGTCGGCAGATTGATCCGCGTTACCGGCGCCTGGGCAACGATTCGTCCGCTGGTGATGTCCCAAACAATCGGGTCACCGATGAAGCTGCCCAACTGCGAAGTCGTAAGCTGCGGATTTCCCGTCAGCACAATGCCCTCGTTGGTGACGCCGTCGGCGACTTTGTAGCTGTAAACCAATTTGTCCGCGGTCGCGCGGCCAGTCTGTCCCTTGTTGTCGGTGCAGTCCACAACCACGTTTTTCTCGGCCACGATGCTTTCGGGTTTCATGCTGTTGGTGAACATACGCGCGGTCAGCAATTCGCAGGTCAGGGTCATCAGCGGGTCCTCGACGCGGACGTTGCCGGTGTAAACCGCCAGGCGCTCCTTCACGCTCATGTCCACCGACACCGCCGTGATCTTGGTCTGAGGCCGCGCGGCGCCGGCGGTGGCGGGCGCGTTCGTTTGCGCGATCAACATCACGCTCAAGCCGGACATTGCGAGAAGGGTCCAAAAGGTTTTCATGGTTCTTTTTTCGTTGGGCGGAAGCCAGTGATGACGGTGCTGATCTTATTGGAAATCGTCAGGTGCTCGGTCTTTTGCTGCCAGAGAAAGCCCACGCCTTCGAGCAGTAGCCGGCCGTCGCCGCTTTGCACGCGCACCGCGCCCGCCGAACTGGCGGTCTGGGCGGACGAATCGAACAGACATTCCGGCGCTTCGACGGTCAGTTCGCGCTCGCCGGTTTCGCGAAAGGCGTCGAGCTTCAGCTTTTTGAGCAGGAACAGCCCGTCCGTTTTCTGCTCGGCTTCGGCGGCGATGACAGTGGCCTTCAATTTGTCCTGCAACGGCGGATCGTAATAGATGCTGGTCGAGAAATCGCTGGCCGTGCCGATGGTGAAGGGCTTCGGCTGCGCGCGCGCGAACGACCACGTCAACGCCAGCAGCGCGACGCCTGCGAACAGTAAAAGAGTTCTCGTTTTCAATCCGGTCAAAGTTTCAAGCCGCGTATTCGACAACGAAGGGCGTCCATTTGTTCTGCGATTTCAAAATCTTTTCCACCACCTCGCGCACAGCGCCGTGCCCGCCGTGCTTTTTCGTCACGATATGCGCGGCGGCCTTCGCTTCGGCGGTCGCGTTGGCCACCGCTACCGCCACGCCGGCGCGTTTCAGAACTCCAAGGTCCACGATGTCGTCGCCCACGTAACAAACCTGCGCCCAGGTGAAGCCGGTCTGCGCGAGGATCGTTTCAACGCCGGCAACTTTACTTTCCTTTTGCTGGACGAGGAAATCTATTTTCAATTCATCGGCGCGCAGTTGGGTGGCGCTCGATGGCCGGCTGGAAATCCAACCGACTTTGATTCCGGCGCGCCGGAGCAAAACAATTCCCAGTCCGTCCAGAATGTTGAAGCGTTTGATTTCTTCCCTGCCGCCGATGAAAACGGAGGCGTCAGTGAGCACGCCGTCCACGTCGCAGAGGAACAACTTCACGCGTTTGAGGCGCGCGGTGAGGTGGGGGGAGGGTTGGCGGGGCACGATTGGGGTTAAGCTCCAAGCACCAAGCACCAAGCTCCAGAGAAGCTCCAAAACCCAAGCTCCAAACTCCGCGCGCCCGGCCCCGCTTGGAATTTGGAGCTTGGAATTTCTCTGGAGCTTGGTGCTTGGTGCTTGGTGCTTTTCATCTGACCGCCTCGAAAACTTTCACCAGTTCGCGTAACAGCGCCGGCATGTCCGCGAGCGCGATCATGTTTGGCCCGTCGCTTAACGCCTGGTCCGGCTGCGGATGTGTCTCGATAAAGATTCCATTCGCGCCCGCGGCGAGGGCGGCTTTGGCGAGCACCGGCGCGAACTCGCGCTGGCCGGACGATTTGTCGCCGCCGCCGCCGGGGAGTTGCACGGAATGGGTCGCGTCAAAAATCACCGGGCAGCCGGTGCGTTTCAGGATCGGGATGGAGCGCATGTCCGCCACGAGATTGTTGTAGCCGAAGGTTGTGCCGCGTTCGGTGAGCAGGATTTTTTCACCGCCTGCGCTGCGGGCTTTCGCAACAACTTGATTCATTTCCGTCGGGGAAAGGAACTGGCCTTTCTTGAGATTGACGATCTGGCCGGTGGCGACGGCGGCTTCGATCAAATCCGTCTGCCGGCAAAGAAACGCGGGGATTTGCAAAATATCCACGACCTCGCCGGCGACCGCGGCTTGCGCCTCGTTGTGAACGTCCGTCAGCACCGGCACGCCGAATTCGGCGCGCACCTTGCCGAGCACTTTCAGTCCGGATTCGAGGCCCGGTCCGCGGAAAGATTTTCCGGAGGTGCGATTGGCCTTGTCGAAGCTGGCCTTGAAGACGTAAAAGATTTTCAGCCGCGCGCACGTTTTCTGAAGCGACTCCGCGACGCGCAGGCAAAGGCTTTCCCGCTCGATGACACACGGCCCGGCGATGAGTGCAAGCGTGCGCGGCGAGTTCATGGATTTCCAGATGGCGGCGGCAAGCACGCGGCATTTTTAGCAGCCGCGCGGCGGAAAGTAAATGCGCGCCTCAAACCACTGTGCCGTGCGGAATCGTCCCGCCCTTTGGGATGATGACCACGCCGTCGCGGATGAAGTAAAGCGGGTGATCCAGATTCTCCGGCTTGCCGGCGGGCGAGATGACGACGTTGTTCCCGACCCGGGCGTTCTTGTCAATGATCGCATTCTCGATGCGGCTGCCTGAACCGATGCCAATGCGCGGCTTGCCCGCCTTCTCGTGGTATTCGATCGAGCTGTTGGATTCGTAATAGTCGCAGCCGAGGTTCACTACGCGGTGCAATTGCGTGCCCTCGCCGACGATGGTGCGCAGGCCGATGATGCTGTTGGAAATCTTCGCGTGGTTGATGATGCAGCCGTCCGAGACGAGCGCGTGATCAATCTGCGCGCCGTTGATCTTCGAGCCGGGCAGAAAGCGCGGCCGGCTGAAGATCGGCGCGCTCATGTCGAAAAAATTGAAGCGCGGCAGTTCCGAGCAGAGATCGAGGTTCGCCTCGAAGAAGGAACGAATCGTCCCGATGTCCTCCCAGTAGCCCTGGAAAACGTACGAGAAAACTTTGTGCGTCTGGATCGCCTGCGGAATGATGTGCTTGCCGAAGTCGGACAACGTGTTGTCGAGCAGCGCGCGGATGACGTCGCGGTTGAAAACGTAGATGCCCATCGAGGCGAGGAACAATTCCCGATCGCCCGCGATGTCCAGTTTTGGATGCCAATCCGCCGGCAGGCGTAACGAATCGAGGACGGTGGGGTCCTTGGGCTTCTCGACGAAGCGCGTGATGCGCCGTTCCTCGTTGATCTGCATGATGCCGAGCGATTGCGCGTCGGCGCGGCCCACCGGGATGGTCGCGATGGTGATGTCCGCGCCGCTCTCCGCGTGCTGCGCGACCACCTCGCGGAAATTCATCCGGTAAAGCTGGTCGCCGCTGAGAATGATCAGGTATTCGAAGTCGTGGTTGAGAAAATTGACCAGGTTTTTCCGCACCGCGTCGGCCGTGCCCTCATACCAGGAGGTGTCGGTGGGCGTTTGTTGCGCCGCCAGCACGTCCACGAAGCCGCCCGTGAACTGGTCGAACTTGTACGATTGCGAGATGTGCCGGTGCAGCGACGTGGAATTGAACTGCGTCAGGATGTAGATGCGTCGCAGGCCGGAGTTGATGCAATTGGAGATCGGGATGTCCACGATCCGGTATTTGCCGCCGAGCGGGACGGCGGGTTTGGAGCGCTCCTTGGTCAGCGGAAACAGGCGCGAGCCTTGCCCACCGCCCATGATCACGCAAAGCGCGTTGCTGGTGTTGGTGGTTTGACGTCCGGTGCGTGACATAAAAACGTCGAGGTTTCGACGCGAACATATCCTGCCGGATAATCCGCACGGCGGCAAGCGGCAACCGCCGGGAAAATACAAAATTCGCTCGCACCTGTCAGCCGCGCTGCTATAACCCCGCGCATGTCTTCACATCGCATCGGCATCATCGGTGGCAGCGGGCTTTACAACCTCGAAGGCTTCACCCACCAGAAATGGGTGAAGGTCAAAACGCCGTTCGGTTCGCCGTCGGATGAATTGCTCACCGGCAAGCTCGCTGGGCGCGAAGTCGTTTTTCTCCCGCGCCATGCTCGTGGACATCGCATCCTGCCGAGCGAGTTGAATCATCGTGCCAACATCTGGGCCATGAAGAAACTCGGCGTCGCGTGGATCATCAGCGTCAGCGCCGTCGGCTCGCTCCAGGCGAAATACAAACCGTGCGACATCGTGCTCATTGACCAGTTCCTCGACCGCACCAAGCGCGACTTCGAGCACACGTTCTTCGGACGCGGCATCGTCGGGCACATTGCTTTCGCTGATCCGGTTTGTGAAGAATTGCGGCAACTCCTTTTGAAAAATGCGCGCATCCAGAAAGCCCGCGTCCACGACGGCGGCACTTATGTGAACATGGAAGGCCCGGCCTTCAGCACCCGCGCCGAATCCATCACCAACCACAAGCTCGGTTACGACGTCATCGGCATGACGAATCTAGGCGAAGCCAAGTGCGCCCGCGAAGCCGAGATTGCCTACGCCACGATGGCGATGATCACCGACTACGATTGCTGGAAAGTGGACGAAGCGCACGTGACCGTGGAAATGGTCATCGCCAACCTGATGCGCAACGCCGCGACTGCCAAAGCCGTCGTCGCGCGCACCATTGCGCAGATTCCCGCCGAACCGAACTGGCCGTGCCACTCCGCGCTCAAGAACGCCATCATGACCGACCGGAAGGTCTGGCCGCGGAAGACCATCGCCGAACTGAAACCGATTTTGGCGAAGTATCTTTGACCGCTAATCTCCACTCATCAGCGCTGATTAGCGAAGATTAGCGGCTCAATCGCATCGGAGCTTGAAAACCCGCGCGGTTGCGCTGGCCGGAATCGTTGCCGGTGATTCCACATTCAAATCGTACCACGGGCCCTCGACAGTTTCCGCGCCTTGAAGGTGGAAGCCGTCGCCTTCCCAAGTCAACGTGACTCCGCCAGGCGCGGTCGCAACGTGCAGCGGCACCGGTGAGCAGGCCGGCGTGGTTTGCAGGCGGTGAATCAAGTAGTCCATTCCGTCGCCGATGGCCGCGCTGAAGCCGGTGTAAGCGGTCGGCGGAGTCGGGGCGGGGATGAATTCCGGGAGGATGCGCAGTTCCGTGCCGATGCAGCCAACGGAGCCGGGGCAGAAAAGACCGTCGTAAACGTCCAGCGTACGCGGCGGGTCCACCGAAAGACTCACGATGCCGACGCCGGAGCAACCGATGATTCCAGGGAAGCCGCCCAACATGACGAGCGAACTGACAAGCGTGGCAGGAACGTGGTTCGTCTCGGCGACGAGTGCCGTGCCGTTCCAGAGCTGCACCGTGACGTTAGCAACGCCCCACTCGACAAATTCCGCGGCGAGTTCCACGCCGCTAAGACCGTTGAGGTCCGGTGAGAGACGCAGGTTGATGATGGGCGGCGGCGGGCGGTTTGTGGTTGTACCCGGCGGCCAACCCCGTATCGCGAATTGCTGCTCGAGCGGCGGCAGGCCGTTGGTGTCGAGCGAAGTCATGCGCAATTGGAAACTCGCCGCGTGGCCAAGTTCCGCGTTCACGCCACCGCCGGTGCCGGCAGCGAAAAATTCCATGCCGCGCTCCGCGCCGTCGTCGTACGCCTTCATCAACGTGACGTGGCCGTCGCCCCACTTGCGGCCGGACATGGTGATGGCGGGATTGTCGAAGGCGAGCGTCGCGAGGTTGCTGACCGTGAGGCTGAGTTCCGTGATCGGCGGCAGGGGCAGCGGCGTTTGCGGCGTGATGATGACGCGCGCGGTTTTGTTCGTTCCGGTGGGACGTGGCCGCGGGTTTCCGTAAATGCAGCCGTCCCAGCCTTTGTGCCGCGCGCTCGGCGTCCAATCACAACCGGGCAGGCCGAGGCTGAGTTCGCGCGTGAGCAAGTCGAAGGTCACCGTGATCAACGCGTTCGTATTGCCGTCCATCGGGCCGATGATCGCGAAGCGATTCGTGCCGAGTGCCGCGCGGTCCAAAGTGACGGAGTTGAACAATTCGCCTTCGTCGCTGATGGCCACGGCGCGGAACTGCGCGGACGGATCGCTCACGATCTGGGGCGACAGCCGGACGGCCCAGCCGCAATTCGTGTCGCACGTGCGCTCGAAGCGGACCAGCGGTGTGCTAATGGTCGTGCCCGCGCCGGGCGGGAGGCGCAGTTCAAAGCTCGCGTTGGTGGGGGCGGCGAAATCCAGCACGGTGCTGAACGTGAATTTCTCCGCCGGGCCGAGATCGAAGCGTACGCCGTCCGTGCCGCTGAGATCGGCGAAGTCCACGCCCTTGCCGCCGTCGGGGAAGTTGGGCAGATAAATAATGCGGCCCGTGGGCGGCGGGAAGGTGATGATGCCGATGACTTTGATGAAACAGGCCCACTTGGGATGCGGCGGGCGCACGGTGACGGTGAACGTGCAACTCGCGCTCGCGCCGCAGGAGTTTGTGGCGGTGCAGGTCACGGTGGTCGTGGTGTTGATCGGGAAGGCACTGCCCGACGGCGGCGAGCAGACGATGACGCCGGTGTTGCCCGTGGCGGTCGGCGCGAAGTTCGCGATGGCGTAATTGGTGCAGGTGTAAAGCGTGAGGTTGGGCGGGCAAGTGATCGTGGGTTGCGGCGCGTTGACGAAGAACGGCAGGACGCAGGTGTTGGTGATGCCCGCGCAATTGGAAATCTTCACCGTGATGGGATGCGATCCCGCGCCAACGATTGTTCCCGCTGCCGGTGTTTGCGTGATGTTGATGCTGCCGCAGTTGTTGGAGATGCACGGCGAGTTCGACAGCACGGACAGGTTCGGCACGAAGGCTTGGCACGCGTTCGTGGTGAGCAACGCAATCGCGCCGTCCATCAGGCAATCGCAGTTCACGGTGAGCGCGCCGCCGTTCGTCGCGGCGATGACGGTCTGACTCCAGTTCGTCGCGTTACCGCAGGCGTCGGTGAGGGTCCAGGTGCGGACGACGTTGAGCGGGCAGGATGTGTTCGTGACCGTGCCCGCGAGCGTGACGGTGACGTTGCTGCCGCTGCAACGATCCACGGCGAGTGGCGCGGGATCGAAATTCCACGGTGAACCGCACGGCACAGTCTTGACCGGGACGTTGGTGCAGAGCGCAATGACTTTCACGTCGTCGTAGTAGTAATAGGAGCTGTTGTTGATGAGGGCGGGGCCGATGAACTGCGCGGTGGTGCTCGCGTCCTGGAGAAAGTTTCCGAGCGTGAGCGTGTTTTCGCCCCCGCTGGCGGTAAAGGCGCCGGAGATGAGCGTCCAGCCGGTGGAGTTGGTGATGATGTTGCCGGAGGGATTCACGACCTGCGGCGTGAGGGCGAAGTAGTTCGAAATGTTGCCGGTGGAAAAGGCCGCGCCGATTTGCGCGATGGCGTGCGTGCAATTATCAGCGCGGCTCACCCGGAACGACACCGCGTACGTTTGCCCGGCGATCAACGGCGCGATGAGCGGCGTTTCCAGATATTCCCGGATGGAATTGGAGCTGTTGCCCGTGTTGAAATAAACGTAGCAGCCGCCGTAACCGGAGCCGGAGAACGGCGCTTGCGAACCGATGAAGTTTGCCGGCACGGACACGCCGGAGTTGAAGGGAGCGCAGGCGTGAAACAATTCCGAACTCCAGCCCGACCACGGCTGGGCGTTTTGCAGGTACGAAAACGCCGGCGGGCATTGCACGTAATTCTCGAAATCGCCGTTCGGCACCATGTTCACGCCGTTGCACAGCAGCAATGGCGGCGTGAAATCCACTTCCGTGACGCTCTGCGTGGCGGTGATCGAGTTCACGCACGCGTCGTAAATCGTCCAGACGCGCGTGTGAACTTTCGGACAAATGCCAGTGGTCCAGTTGGTCGTCACGAAGACCTAGAGATAATCCCCGCTGCACTCGTCGTACGCGAGCGGCGTGTCGAAATCCCATTGGCTGTTGCAGAGAACGGTCTTGTTCGTGAACGAACACAGCGGCGTGACCGCCACGTCATCAATGTAGTAGTAGGAACTGTTCGTGCCCCACGCGGTCGTGGCGGTGGTGTTCGCGTCGCTGCGGAAGTTGCCGATGGTGATGTGGTTCTCCCCGCCCACCGCGACGAACGTTCCCTGCACGAGCATCCAGCCGTTGGTCGAAGTCAGCAGGTTGGCGGAAGGATTTTCGATCTGCGGTGTGACGTTGAGCGGCCCTTGCGTGTTGCCGGTGAGCGGCCCGGCGGAGAAGAACGCGCCGATCTCGGACATGGCCCAGCCGGAGTAATCCGCGAGGCTCACGCGGAAGGAGACCTGATAAGTCGTGCCCGCCTGGAGCGAGGACAGCAGCGGTGCTTCGATGTATTCGCGGTAGCCGGGCACGGGATTCGTTCCGTAAACCGAATAGGTGAAGATGCCCAAGTAGCCGTTGCCGCTGTAGGGCGTTTGCGAACCGGGGACGTTGTTCGGCACGCTCGCGCCGGGATGCGTCGAGCAGGTGTTCATGTAATCGGGCGTGGCAATGGTCGCATTGAACCACGGGCCCGCGGCATTGACTTGCGAAAAGAAATACGGGCAATACGAATAGCCCTCGAACTGCGGATTCGGGACGAGGTTCGCGCCGCCGCCGCACATCAGGATCGGCGGATTCGTGTCAATGACCGTGACCGTCTGCGTGATGACGTTGGAGTTGCCGCATTGATCCTGGAGATACCAAGTGCGCGTGGTCACGTCGGGGCAATAGCTGGTGGTGAGCGTGAAGTTCGAGACGGTGATGTTGCCGCCGCTGCAATTGTCAATGACCGGGAACGGCGGAAACTGCCACGGCGTGCCGCACTGCACGACTTTGTTCGTCAGGTCGGGATCGCAAATCGCGACGACGGAGACGTTGTCGAAATAATAATAAGCGTAATTGGTGAACGCGCCGCCCGCAAACGTGGCCGTGGTATTCGGATCGTCCTTGAAGTTGCCGAGGATGAGATGGTTTTCCCACCCGACGGCGGTGTAGAGACCTTGGATGAGCGTCCAGTTGGTCGAATCGGTGATGATGTTGGTCGGAGAATTAACAACATGCGGTGGCGTCGGGAAATCGAGCACGCCGGTAAAGGGGTTGCTGATCGAACCGTAGATCGTGTAAGCGAGCGGCATGAAGCGCGCGCCGATGTCGGCAATGGCCTGGCCGTAAACTTCCCCGCGACTGACGTAAAAGGACACCAGGTATTTTTGCCCGGGCGTCAGGGCTGTGACGAGCGGCACTTCAAGATACTCGCGGTAGGAATTGGTCGGGTTCGTGCCGAACTTGGTGTAAAGCACCGCGCCCGCGTAAGCCTGACCGCTCAATGGAACCTGATAGCCGGCCAGGGCGGTAGGCGTGGTCATGAAGGAATTGGGGCCGGCGCAACTGTTGTAATAATCGGTCGTCGCATCCGTCGGGGTGAACCACGGCGATGCAAAATCAAATTGCGAAATGGACGACGGACAATTCGTGTAGCGCTCGAAGTCGCCGTTCGGGACGAGATTCTGGCCGTTGCATTGCGTGCCGGGTGGCGTCGTATCCACGAGCGTGACGACCTGACTGCAAGTCGTCGTGTTCGTGCAACCGTCGGTGATCGTCCAGGTGCGCGTGATGGTTTGCGAGCACGGGCTGTTGCTCACGACGACATCGCTTGGCGTGATCATCAAACCGCAGCACGACGAGGTGACGACGGGCGGATCGAAATTCCAGTTGCTGCCGCACTCGACGGTTTTGTTCGTCGGGCAAATCACCGTGAGCGGCGGGGCATTCGACGGTGGATTCACCGTGATCGTCACCGCGCAGGAGAACGCGTTGGTCTGCAAATCCTGGACCTGCAGGTTGACGACATACACGCCGACCGAGAGCGGCATCCCGGGCGGGAAGTTCTGCACGCACGATCCGGGCAGCATGTTCGTGGTGAAACAATTCGTCAGCGTGGCGCACAAGTCGGGCAGCACGGCGGGACAGGTGAACGAGAGGTTGGCTGCGCAACTGCAATCAATCGGCGTGGGCGCGTTGGTGAACAGATTCAGGATGACGTCGTCGAGCACGAGTTCATCGGAAAGGGCATTCGTGTTGTTGAAGTAATGCCCCCAGTTGAGCCACCGGAACGTGATCGTCGAAGCGGTCGGCGTGAAATAAACCTGGTAACGTTGCGACGTTCCGATCGGCCCATTCCCACTCGGCGCCGCGAAGTAGAGCCGCGATTCGCCGGTGATATCCAGGCCGAAGAAACCATCCACCGGCATGGCCGTCCCCCCGACATCTTCCCCGCTGGTCCAAAAATCCAACAAGTAGGTGGCGGTGGGGTTGAGGCCCGAAACGGTTTGCTTCAACGTCACCGGGCCGTCGGTCGGCTTGGGCACAATCACCGGGGTGGTGGCAAACGTGACCAGGCCATTGTTCGCTTCCGTCGGGAAGGGACTGACCGATACCATCATGCCGGCACCGAAATACACTCCGTTGGTCCCATGCGGGAGCGTGGCGCTGTTGTTGATACCCCCAAATCCGTCGCTGCCCCAAAATGCATAACTGCCGACCTGCCCGGAAGCACTCCAGCCGGACAGGGACATGGTTGGCAAGAAGCCAGTGCCCGTGGCCCAGTAAGAATAGTTGGTCGCCACGCCGCCGTCCGCCTCGAAGCTGCCGTTGGTGATCAGGTTCAACGGGCGGTTGCCAACGAGCGTGTCGTTGCCAGTGACGGAGAGGACCGCCGCGGAAGAGGAGGCCACGGCGGTTGCCAGAGCTATGACGAACGCCAGTCGGGCGGGCAGGGAGCGAATTTTCATAAACATCTTTTTGGCGACAGCCATCGAACCGCCTGCTGAATGGAACATGCTTACCGGAGCTTTTCCCACGGCGAGCAGAGACGAACCCCATGCTGAAAGGCCAGGCGTCATGCGTTGCTGATTGCGAAACCGAATCGCACGGTTCCGGTAGAAAAGCAAGGTTCTCTTTCTGCCCGCCGATGATTTCGCTATGCTTTCCCCGCCCACATGAACAAACGCGCCCTCATCCAAAAAATCGTCGTTCAACTCACGAGCGAATTGGCGGTTTATTTCCGCGCGGCGCAAAACTCCCGCGCCGAGGCCACGCACGAGCAAAGCAAGGCCGAGAGCAAATACGACACGCGTGGCCTCGAAGCCTCCTACCTCGCGCGCGGCCAATCCAAACAGGCCGCCGAACTTGAAGCGGCCATTGAAGAGTTTGGAAAACTCGATGGCCGCAAATTTGCCGCCGGTGAAGCCATCGGCCTCGGCGCGTTGGTGGAATTGGAGATCGCCGGCGAGAAATCATTTTACTTCCTCGGCCCGCGCGCCGGCGGCACGGAACTGGTGCAGGATAAAACGGAAGTGCTCGTCATCACACCGCAATCCCCGCTCGGCGCGCAACTCATGGACAAAAAGCAGGGCGACCGTCCGCAACTTGAACTCGCGAGCAGGAAACAAGCGGCGCGGATCGTGTCGGTGGAGTAAGCCCGTTTCAATCCCCGCCGCCGCAGCCCCCACACCCGCCGCCGCAACCGCCGCCACAGCCGCTCCCGCAGGAACTTCCGCAACTCCCGCCGCCACCCGGCGGCGTGAGCGTCTTGCGCAAGTCCTCCAATTCAGTTCCGGCCAGCGCCGTCAGACCAAACAACCCGATGGCCGTGGCGAACTCAACCGGCCCGAGACCGGCGGTGTTGATTCCCGGCCGCCGCAACGTCGCGTGGCGTTCTTTCAATTGATCCAACATCGCGCCGCCCCATCGGCTACGCAGCGGGCGTCGCGCGAAACCGACCAGCATCACGATGGCCGACACGATGCACAGCACCACGAGGATCGTGACCGGCTTTCCGCGACTCACACCGATGAGAATATTTATTCCGCCGAGCGCCGGTGCGAGCGCGGCGATGAGCAGCGGGAACCAGATCGCTTTCCGCGCCTGCGCGTCGGCCACGACCAGTCCGCGCGCTTTCAAATCCTCCGAGATACGTTCCACCGCCAATCGAACGCCTGCGCGCAACTCCTTGATCGTTTCACCGCCGGATTTTCTCGCGACCGAGTGGACCGCGCGTTCCAACGGGTGATGGTCCGGCGAAATCGTCCCGAGGCTCGTAAGCTTCCGTTTCTTTGTGTCCACGTGGAGCAATCCTTGATTCGCCAGGTTGGCGACGGCAGCGTTCACCGCCAGCACGCGCCCGCCATTGAGGTAAGCCATCGCGTACGGATCGAGATCGGACAAATCATCCGCCGGCAACTCGACGGGCTGGCGCAATTTCCAGCGCAGCCACACCGCGCAGCCGAAGCACACCCCGGCGAGCGCGAGATAAAACTTGAGGAAGTCCGGCCCGCGCCAGTCGAACGGATTCGCGCCCTGCGCCAGCATCGCACCGGTGCAAAGCACACCGAGCACAGACAAACCAACGCCAGCGAACAGCTTCACGATTAAGACTCCCTCTCCTCCGCGCGGCGCGGAGGAGAGGGCCGGGGAGAGGAGGCGCGTTTTTTGAACGGCCCCTCTCTCCATCTCTCTCCCCACTCGTTCCTCGCGGGGAGAGAGAGACCAGAAACGCGGCTTCGGGATCACCCAGCTCCGCTCACGGTCCACGCGGACGAAGTTGTGCTTCTCCGCGGCGTGGACTTCCGGCGTGGGCCAGATGTCGCGCGGCGGTTCTTCGCCGAAGTGTTCGCGATAACTTTCCAGCGTCTGCCGATACCAATCGCCGAACTTCTCGCGCTCATCGCTCCCGCCTTTCGTCGGCTGGTGGTGGAGCGGTTGCCCGAGGATTCCCGGGCAGAAGACCTTCCAGTAATTGTGCGAGTAGGTCAGGTGCAAGTGCCACGCCTGGTCCACGTCTCCGGACGGCGACACCGGATGTCCCGCCGCCACCGCGAGGAAGGCGAAGCGTTTGTATTCGGCGATGACCCGCTGGGCGTGGGCGGGCAGCCAGTTGTTTTCCCGGGCGAGCCGGGCCGAGAACGGAAGCGCCGCTTCCGCCGAGTCCAGTTGGAATTGTTCCAACCTCTGCCAGAGTCCGACCTGGTTTGTTTTCATACGTTCCTCTGCTCGACTGAAGGCTGACCGAACCGCGCGCCGCCGTGAACTACAATTCCCCGCCGCGTTTCAACGCGACTGTTACGAACGTGTGACGAGGCGTGGCCATCAATGAGGATGGCATTACTTCCGCGGATTCAAACCGGTCTTCGCTTCCCGCGCCATTCGAAGCAGTTCCCAATAAGGCGGCGGGTAACCACGCGCGGCTTTGAATTTTTCCGCTGCCACCATCACGCGCGCGGCGATCGCAGCGTGATTCGCTTTCAACCAATCCACGCGCAACGCAGTGGTGGCGCTCATGCCTTCGGGAATCGGACCGACCTTTCCAAACTGGTTCAACACCACACTCCAGGCTTTCATCAACCGCACGGGCGGCAGCAGCCAGTGATTGTGCGCGAGCCGCTCGCCGCGTTCCGCACCTTCGAGCAGCGCGGCAATGACCCCATTGTCCACGTGATCCTTGAAAAGCGTGTCCGGATCGCGCCACTCGGCCACGACGCGCAGTTGCGGATCGTATTCGAGGTCGGATGGCTCTTGTGTTTCAAAGTTCCGCACGCCCAGCGCGGCAAGCCATGAGGTCACGCCTGGCGTCGAAAGATGCGAAACGCCCGCCCATAACGTGACGCCTTGCGTCAGGTATGCCGCCGAGGCGACTTCGGAACAGAATTGTTTCGCCGGGTCGGTGTGGTCCATCGCGAAGTCGTAGGGAATGTGTCCGGCGAGCGCGTTGCTCAACGCCAGCGACGCGGCTTTGTGCGGCAGCATCGGGTCCGCTGCGAGCGCGGGCAGGAGACCATGCGGTCGCAATAGCAGGATGCGGAGTTTCGTTTCCGTGAGATAGGCTTCGATGGACCGCACGCCCACGCCGCTTTCGATGTGCGCTTCGATGACAGAAACTTTTTTGGTTTGCGCGTCCACATGCACCAGCGCGATGTGCGAAAAGTTTCCCGGAAAATCATTTCCGCGCGCGATGAGCGCCGATGTGGCTGCGCCGCCGCGAGAAACCAGAATATCGCCGCTTTGAACCATCACGCCGCGAACTTCGGCACCGGGTGTCTTGGGAAGCTCGTAGTTGTGATTGACCTGAAGCGCGTTGGTGGCTTGCGGCGATTGCAGCAACGCCTCCTCGACTGCGGCCCGTCCGCCGTAGAGCAAACGATAAATCCGGCGGCGGGCTTCCACAGAATCCGGCGGCCAGTATTGCGAGTGCCATTTGACGTGATCCCGCATCTGCCCGGCGGCCTTCATGAAATCGCCCATGCGCGCCGGACAAGCCGCGGCCAGGGGCGCGAGTTGGAAGAATTCCATTTCCAGCTCTTCAAATGCCGGGGCATCTGGCGGGAGATTGGTTGCGTTGATCGAGTCGAGCGCGTGATAAACTTGCTTCAGTGACCGGTCGAACTGAGCCTCACACTCACCGGCACTTAACTTTCGCGTCGCGATGAATTTCGCTTCCAGCGCGGACCAAAACGTGTCGTGATTCCAAACAAACGGCTGTTGGCCCGCGCCCTTCGGCATCGGCGGGGATGCCTCGGGAATCAACAGCAGAACATAGAGTGCCACGAGCACCACGCCGCCGCGCAACACGATGCGTCGCCAGCGCGGGCGGTGGGTTGGGCCGTCAGCCATGCGCGGAGATTAAGCGCCTCGTCGTCGGTTGCAAGTCGCCGAACCACCGCAAGGTCTTGGAGTGCGGTGGCTGGCGGGGAACAGGGCTGACACCGCTTTTCTTTCTGCGATGTTCGGCCGCCTGCTCCGTTGGATGTTTCCGCGTCCCAAAGCGGTGTGTGCCCTCGCCCTCACCCACCGCGCTCCAAGACGCTGCCGCGCCATCGGTTGCGCCCTACGCGTTTTTGAATCAATCGCAACACTTTCCGCTTTGCCGCCGGCACAACGCACCTTAGCTTGGCGGCATGTCAGCGGTTCAAGTGGATGTCAAATACGTCGCGCATCTGGCGCGGCTCGCGCTCACGCCGGAAGAAGAACAGAAATTCGGTGAGCAACTCGGCCACATCCTCGAACACATCGAGAAGCTCAAGGAACTGGACGTGACCAACGTCGAGCCGACCGCCCACGCCGCGCCGCGCGTGAACGTGACCCGCCCCGACGAAGTCCGCCCCTCGCTCCCGCACGAAGACGCCCTCCGCAACGCGCCCGCCCAAGCCAATGGCCTCTTCATGGTGCCGAAGATTGTGGAGTGACCTTTTCGGAGGGACGAGTTCCACGAGTCCCAAACTCCCAAGGGCTGAAAGCCTGAGAGGTGATAGCCCGGGACAACGCCCCGGGTTAACCGTCAAAAAATTTCAAGCCCTGTAAGGGCGACACAACGGGGCTGGAATCTCCTGTCGAAAATCCTTACCGTCTGCGCGAAATGTCGCATCAACCAGATAACATCTTTGCCGGGACGCAGGTTGTTGCGCTGGTCGAAGTTCGAGGCACGAAGAATTCGCTCGTGCATCCGCGCGGCGCCGTTGGCGTCGTGACGCGCACGCCGGCGAGCGAAATGGAAAAGAATTTTCTCGTGCGCTTCCCCGACGGCTTCGAGGCATCGCTCGCCCGTGACCAACTCGAAGTGCTGAAACATTTCAAAGACCGCCTCGGCGACGGGACGTCAGAGTCGAACTTTGATCTTGAGCGATTCATCATCTACCGCTGCGTCGTCGGCTCGCGCGCGTACGGCCTGGACCACGACGACTCCGACACCGACCGGCGCGGCATCTACCTCGCGCCTGCCGACCTGGAATGGTCGCTCTTCGGCGCGCCGGAACAATTCGAGGACAACGCCACGCAAAGCTGCTACTGGGAATTGCAGAAGTTCCTCACCATGGCGCTCAAGGCGAATCCGAACATTCTGGAATGTCTCTACTCGCCGATCGTCGAGAAGGTCACACCTCTAGGCGAGGAACTACTGGCCTTGCGCGACGCCTTTCTCAGCCAGATGATTTTCCAGACCTTCAACGGCTACGCCATGTCGCAGTTCAAAAAGATCGAGCAGGACATCCGCAACCACGGCGAGGTGCGCTGGAAACACGCCATGCACTTGCTGCGCCTGCTGCTCACCGGCGCGGCCACGTTGCGCGATGCCCGCGTACCCGTGCGTGTCGAGGCGCACCGCGACCGATTGCTCGCCGTTAAACGTGGCGAAATGCCGTGGCCCGAAGTGGACGCTTGGCGCAAGGAACTGCACCACGACTTCGAACGCGCCCTGGCTGAAACCAAACTGCCCGAACGTCCCGACTACGAATCGGCGAATCGCTTCCTCATCAAAGCCCGGCGGGAAATGGCGAACCAATCTGAATTGAACGACACCGACGCAACGATGATTGCGAAAGCCGGCCCGACCGGTAAACTGCAAGCAGGCACAGGCCAGCCAAGTAATTCATGATCATCAAGCGAATACTCGTTTTGGCGAACTCGACCAAGCATCATCCGAGAAGTTGTGTGGCTGGCCGGGAATTGCTGGAACAAGCGGATGGTCAGACCAGATGGGGCGGTTGGATCAGGCCGGTATCAGATCATGACGAAGGGGCTTTGGATATAAACGAGCGGCGTCTGGCGGACGCAGTAGATCCAAAGCCATTCGATGTGATTCGCCTGCCACTTTCCACGCCGGAGAATAATCCTTTGCAACCGGAAAACTGGCGGATCCAGATGGGCCAGGTTTGGGTCAAAGAATCCACTCGCGACGCGCAAGCCCTGTTACCATTGGTCGAAGAGCCGGAAGCTTTGTGGCTTGATCCCGCCCAGAACAGCGACCGGGCAAGTGCGCCGGCTCTCCAACGATTGCCGAATCTTCAATCACTGTATTTGATTCGCCCGGAAGCATTCCGGTTCCAAATTCGCTCCAGAGTTTGGGAGGGATACGCCAGGCGGCAACAACGCGGACTGTTTACTTACCGGGGACAGCACTACGACTTTGCTTTGACCGACCCGTTGATCGGCAGGAAGTATTTTCCAGATTATCCGCGAACGCCGGAGGGTATCATTCAGCCAGACGATCCGCACCGGATTCTCCTGTGCGTGAGTCTCACTCCGCCATTTCACGACCTTCACTACAAGGTCATCGCCACCGTCTTCGAACTTCCCGTATGAGCGCCGATACCCATCAGCCCGTGTTCACCATCGGACACTCCAATCTGGAGTTCGCGAAGTTCGTCGCCTTGCTGAAGCAGCACGGAATCCAGGCGGTGGCCGATGTCCGCTCGTCGCCTTACAGCCAATACAATCCGCAATTCAATCGCGAGCCGCTGCAACGCGCCTTGCAGGATCACGGCGTCTCCTATGTGTTTCTCGGCGACGAACTCGGCGCGCGCCGGTCGGAACGTGAATGTTACGTGAACGACCGCGCGGATTACTCGTTGATCGCCCGCACGTCGGCGTTCAATAACGGCATTGGCCGCGTCATCCAAGGGTCGGCGAAAATGCGCCTCGCGCTCATGTGCGCCGAGAAAGACCCGCTGGACTGCCATCGTTGTATTCTGGTGTCGCCCCGCTTGCGCGAGCGCGGCTTGCAAGTTTTACATATTCTCGCCGACGGAACCATCGAGAGTCACGAGCAGACGGAGGCCCGGCTTCGGCAATTGTTCGAGCTTCCCGATCGCGAACTTTTCCGTTCGCCTGACGAGATCGTTGCCGAGGCTTACAAACTGCAAGGCGATAAAATCGCCTATCAGGAGGATTCGCTGGCCCTGCGGGAAGAACCGCCGCGTTATGGAAATTAAACTGTTCACCATCGGGTTCACCCAAAAATCCGCGCGCGAATTCTTCACGAGCCTGAAGGATGCGGGGGTCAAACGCGTGGTGGATGTCCGGTTTAACAACAATTCTCAATTGGCTGGCTTTTCAAAAAAAGAAGACCTGGCTTACTTTCTTAAAGAGGTCGCGGAGATTGACTATGTGCATCTTCCGGAATTAGCGCCAACGCAAGCCCTGCTCGACGCTTACAAGAAGCACAAAGGCGATTGGGAAATTTATGAGCGGCAGTTTTTGGATTTGATGAGCCAGCGCCAGATCGAAAAGACGATTCAACCGGAATTGCTTCAGCAAGGATGTCTCCTTTGCAGCGAACACCTGCCGCACCATTGCCATCGCCGGCTCGTTGCAGAATATCTCAATACCAAGTGGGGTGGCATCAAGACCAAACATTTGGTCTGAGTTCTTGCGAAACCAACGACTGCCTGCTTGTGACCATTGACCCGCGCCTCCACCACATTGTCACAACGCAGCCGTATCCGTTGTTGTTCGCCACCATCAGCGGTGCGCACCTCTACGGGTTTCCGTCGCCGGACTCGGACTTTGACCTGCGTGGCGCGCATGTGTTGCCGCTCGACGCGGTTGTCGGCCTGGATGTCCGCGATGAAACGGTCGAGGACTCGCGCGTCATCGAAGGACTGGAGATGGACATCGTGAGCCATGACGTGCGGAAGTTCTTCGGCCTGCTGCTCAAGAAAAACGGCTACGTGTTGGAACAACTTTTCTCGCCGCTCATCGTCCACACCACGCCAGAGCACGCAGAGTTAAAGGCCATCGCGCGCGGGTGCGTCACGAAACACCACTCGCACCACTACTTTGGGTTTGCGGAAACGCAGTGGAAATTGTTCCTGAAAGAATCGCCGCGTCGGGTGAAGCCATTGCTCTATGTGTATCGCGTTTTGCTCACCGGAATTCACCTGATGTGCACGGGTGAAATCGAAGCGAACCTCGTCACGTTGAACCAGGAGTTCCGGTTGCCCTACATTGCCGATCTCGTCGCGCGCAAACTGGCCGGTCCGGAAAAGTCCAAACTGGAGGACGCCGACATCGTTTTCCACGAGTCGGAATATCAGCGCCTGCGCGGAGAATTGCAGGCGGCGCACGACGCGAGCAAGTTGCCAGAATTGCCGAGTGATGAGACGCGCGCGGCGTTGAACGATTTGCTGGTGCGGGTTCGCACTCGCGGCCTTTCGCGTCGTTAGCGTGGTTAACGCAGGTCGCGGTTAGGGGTCCCCGGCATTCAGCCTGTTCAGTTTGAGCCTCCTCACGTCGGCTGCTACGAGATCAAAACTCCGCGTTGCCCGGCGTGCGGGCGAAGGGGATCACGTCGCGGATGTTCGAGACGCCGGTGAGGAACATCAGTAGGCGCTCGAAGCCGAGACCGAAGCCGGCGTGCGGCACGGTGCCGTATTTGCGCAGGTCGGCATACCACCAGTAATCCTGCTCGTTCAGCTTGTGGAACTTCATGTTCTCGGCGAGTTGCGCGGGCCGCTCCTCGCGTTGCGCGCCGCCGATGACTTCGCCGATGCCGGGCACGAGTACGTCCATCGCGGTGACGGTTTTCTGATCGTCGTTCAACCGCATGTAAAACGGTTTGATCTCGCGCGGGTAATTGAAGACGGTCGTCGGCGATTTGAAATGTTCCTCGGTCAGGAAGCGCTCGTGCTCGGATTGCAGGTTCTGCCCGTAGCTCACGGGGAATTCAAATTTCCTGCCCGACTTGTTCAAAATCTCCACCGCCTCGGTGTAAGGCACGCGCACGAACGGTCGCTCGGTCACGAACTTGAGCCGCTCGCCCAGGCCCTTGTCCACGAACTTGGAAAAGAACGCGAGGTCCTCGGCGCAATGTTCGAGTGCGTAACGCGCCATCGCCTTGATGAATTCCTCGCCGAGGTCCATGTCGCCATTGAGATCGCAGAACGCCATCTCCGGTTCGATCATCCAGAACTCGGCGGCGTGGCGGGCGGTGTTCGAGTTCTCCGCGCGGAACGTTGGGCCGAACGTGTAAACATTCGAGATCGCGCACGCAAACGTCTCGGCCTCGAGCTGTCCGCTCACCGTGAGAAACGTCGGCTTGCCGAAGAAATCCGCCTCAGGTTTGTCGTCCGGTTTTCCCTTGAGCGTGGTGACTCGGAACATCTCGCCGGCGCCTTCGCAATCGCTCGCCGTGATGATCGGCGTCTGGACGTAAAAGAAATCGCGGCTCTGAAAAAACTGGTGGACCGCCAGCGCCAACCGGCTGCGTGTGCGGAAGACCGCGCCGAACAAGTTCGAGCGCGGGCGCAGATGCGCAATGCTGCGCAGAAACTCCAGCGTGTGCCCTTTCTTCTGGAGCGGATACGTGGCGTCAGCGAGGCCGACGAGTTCGATCTTTGTCGCGCGCAGTTCCCATTTCTGTCCCTGTGCGGGCGAGGGCACGAGCTTGCCCTCGATCACCGCCGACGCGCCGGTCGTGAAGTGCGCGATGCCGTCGTAACCCGGCGTGCCCGCGTCAACGACGCATTGCAAACTGCCGAAGCACGAGCCGTCGTTGAGTTCGAGGAACGAAAACCCTTTCGCGTCGCGCCGCGTGCGGACCCAGCCTTTGACGGTGACGGCGTCCTTCGGTTCGGCGGCGGCGAGGATGTTTTTGATGAGCGTGTGCATGAGAATCAAATTCCGGGCCGAATCTAATTTCGCCCACGCCAACCAACAACAACTTAAAATGGAAATTCGGCGCAAGGGCAGAATGAAATCGCTTCGCAATTCGCGGCCGCCGTGTTAACCTCGCCCCATGAGTTACGTGACGGTTGAAGTTGAAATTGACCACGGTCGGGTCGTGCCAAAAGAGCCGGAGAAGTTGCCGGAGAAAGGCAGCGGCTTGCTCACAATCTTGCCACCGTCCGCCCCTCGACCGCAGCCGCAGCGGCGTGTCGAATTGCCGCTGATTCGCGGCGACGGCCAAAACATCATCAACCCCACGCCCGACCAACTCGATGCCAGCCTCTGGGGAGATTAAGCTCGCCGATGCCAACGTCTGGCTGGCCCTCGCTTTCTCCGACCACGTTCATCACGCTACCGCCCGGGATTGGTTTGACGGCCAGGGAAACGGCGTCTGCGCCTTTTGCCGGATTACGCAAATGGCGTTGCTTCGCCATCTGACCAACTCGGCGATCATGGGCAGGTTTGTATTGTCGCAACGCGCGGCCTGGGAAAACTTCGACAAGTTCGCGGCCGACCCGAGAGTCACTTTTCTTTCAGAGCCGGCGGCCGTTGCAGTCCAGTTTCGGGCGTTGACCGAATCCGAGTCGCCATCCAATGAACGATGGACGGATGCGTACCTCGCTGCTTTCGCCTCGGTAACCGGCGCGGAACTGGTGACGTTCGATCAGGGCTTCCGGAAATTTGGCCTGACAAACCTGGCCGTCCTCGCCAAATAGTTTTCCAAAACCGCAACGACTTCATGGCAGCCAAACGCAAAACCAATCCAGATCAACCCGAGTTGCCGATCGAAAGCTCAAAACCCGGGCCGGCGCAAGCCAAGCCCACGGGCAGATCGAAGAAAGCCACGGCCACGGGCCACGGCGCGCAACACGTCGTCGCCGAAGCCGTCGAGGGAATTGCGCATCGTCCGTTTGATCCGAAGAAACTCGCGGCCGGTTTGCACACGCGTGTGGATCGCGGTTTTCTCGATTACGCCAGCTATGTCATCCGTGACCGCGCGATTCCGAATCTCGCCGACGGTTTGAAGCCGGTGCAGCGGCGCATCATGTGGGCGTTGCACGACAAGGACGACGGGCGTTTCATCAAGGTCGCGAACGTCGTCGGCCACACGATGCAGTATCATCCGCACGGCGACGCATCCATCGGCGACGCGCTCGTGGTGCTGGCGAACAAGCGTTATCTCATCGAAGGCCAGGGAAATTTCGGCAACATCTACACCGGCGATCCCGCCGCCGCGCCGCGTTACATTGAGTGCCGGCTCACGGAACTCGCGCGCACGGAACTTTTCAACGACGAGATCACCGAGTTCGTTCCGAGCTACGACGGACGCAACAAAGAACCTGTTACACTGCCGTGCAAACTGCCGCTCACGTTGATGCTGGGCACGGAGGGCATCGCGGTCGGGTTGAGCGCGCGGATTTTGCCGCACAATTTTCCCGAGTTGCTCGAAGCGCAGATCGCGATCCTGAAAAAGAAGCCGTTCAAGTGCCTGCCGGATTTCCCGACCGGCGGCCAGATGGACGCGCGCGATTATCAGGACGGCAAAGGCAGCGTAAAGGTGCGCGCCAAGATCAAGACCAAGGACGAATCCACCGTCGTCATCAAAGAGATTCCGCCGACGACCACGACGGATTCGCTCATGGCGTCCATCGAGGACGCGGTGCAAAAGGGCAAGCTCAAGGTAAAATCCATCAACGATTTCACGTCGGAGAACGTCGAGATCGAAATCAAGTGTCCGGCCGGCGTGGACGCGGAACAATTGGTGGACGCGCTCTTCGCGTTCACGGCCTGCGAGATTTCCATCACCAGTCGGATCATCGTCATCAAAGACAACCGCCCGGTGGAGTTGACCGTGAGTGAGGTGTTGCGCGAGAACACGGCGCAACTGGTGGAGACGCTGAAGCGGGAACTCGAACTTCGGGAGCGGAAACTTCAGGACGAACTGCATTACCGCACGCTGGAACGCATCTTCATCGAGGAACGCATCTACAAGTTGATCGAGAAATGCAAAACGTCCGAGGCCGTGACGAGCGCGGTGTTTGACGGGTTCAAGCCGTTCAAGCGCCAGCTCGTGCGCGAGATCGTGGCCGCGGACGTGGAGCGGTTATTGCAGGTTCGCATCCGCCGGATTTCGCTGTTCGACATCATCCAGCATCGCGAGGAGATGGAACGCGTGAAAACCGACCTCGCCGAGACGCGGAAGAATCTCAAGAACCTCACGCGCTATGTCATCGGCCATCTCGAAGCGTTGCTGGAAAAATACAGTCCGCAGTATCCGCGGCTCACGACCAAATCTTCGCGTCACGACGAGATTGACGTGAAGGAGGTCGCGTTCAAGTCGTTCAAGGTCGCATACGATCGCGAGAGCGGTTACGTCGGCTACAAGGTCAGCGGCGAGGAGTTCAAGGTAGAATGCACGAAGTTCGACAAGATTTTGCTCGTGTTCAAAGACGGCACTTACAAAGTCAGCGAGCTGCCGGAGAAATTATTCGTCGGTCCGGAACTGTTTTACTGCGGCCTGCCGGATCGCGAGACGGTGTTCACCTGCGCCTACACGGACCGGAAGGCGAGTTATCTCAAGCGTTTCAAGTTTGGTGGGACGATTTTGAACAAGGCGTATCTTTGCATCCCGGACAAATCGCGCATTCTCTTCTTCGCGCCAGGCGCGCCGAAGATTCTTTTTGTTCGCTACAAGCCCGCGCTGCATCAGAAAATCAGTCAGCAAACCTGCGATCCAAAACAGATTGAAGTCAAAAGCCCGAAGACGCGCGGCCGGATGATTTCGGCGAAGGACATCTCGTCGGTGACCGCCGAGCCGACGCGCGGATGGGACGAGAAGGCGACCACAACAGAGATTGTGTTCGCCTGATCACATCGGCGAAACGTCCGTGATCTTGTCCCCATCGGACTGCCACACCTGAACGGGCGCGCAGTCGCCTTTCCGCAGGCGCTTGAATTCCTCCGGCAGCGCGCGCTTGGTGAGTTTGCGTTCGCGCACGCCGGATTCATCGCAACCGAGCAGCAGTGCGTGCGGTTTGTAAACACGCGGATGACCGATGACGCGCGCCGCGCCCGGCGGCAGCGGCGGGACGGGGCGTTTGTCCAACACGAGAAAACTCAGCGGCAAATCCCGCAAGTCCACGCCGGTGAAATTCGCGAAGCGCGACCAATCACCGTCCGTGAAGATTCCCGGCGGCGGCGCGGCGAAGTGATGGCACCAATGCCGTTTGTTCTCCGCCGCCAACATTCCACACCGCGCCTGATGCGTGCAGGGCGCGACGACGTTGAATTGTTCGCGCAACTTCTCGCGGATGGCGATGAGCGTGTAGCTGGATTCATACGTTCCCGGTTCGACCCAGAGCACGGCGGTGGCGGTGGCCGCGAGCATTAAGAGTTCCTCGGTTTGCGGCGGCGTGAGTTCGGTGACGACGTGGCTGATGAGAAGGATGAAGCCTCGACCGCCCTCACCCCGGCCCTCTCCCCCAGGAGAGGGAGAAGCAGTCGGACGTGGGCTGGCCTTCGTACGCGCCCCGGTTTCGGCCGCCGGCGTTGGAATATGTCCGGTTTCAATTTTCAGGCCAGGATATTTCTCTACCGCCCGCTTCGCCGCGAATTGCATCGCCAGCGCGGAACGATCCCACAGTCGCAGCGATGACACCGATTCCGCGCCGAACGCATCCAGAAACGCGCGCCCTGCGATGCCGCTGCCGCAACCCCAGTCGAACAATTCACCGCACGGCGGCGACCAACCGCGCCGTTGCAATTCGCCGAGCACGTAATCCCATTTCCAGCCGATGCGTTGGGCGAACGTCGCGTCGTAGCTCGCGAGCTCGGCTTCGTTCTGCCAGTAATCGTTGCCGCCCGCCGTGCCGGCGAGGAACGTCGCGCGCAATCGCTCCAGCGCGGCCCAGTCAATGTTGCTCCAGTCCATCGCGAGGGAGATTTCGTTGCACCGGCGAATCACCAACGCACGCAGACGAACACGATGGCGATGAGGAGCAGCACGGCGACGAGCCACCAAAACCAATTCAAGCCGCGCGGCTTGATGCGTTTGCCGCCGAACTCGCGTTCGACGTATTCGTCGTAGTCGAAGTTTTCATCAGGAAGGCCGAGCGCGTCATTTTTCGCGTCGTCGGACCAGCCGGTGATCTGGTCGGAGCCGCATTGGGGACAGGCCTTGGCCTTGAGGGGAACTTCCGCGCCGCAGTTGGGACAAATCTCGGGAGCCATGGGGAAGTGTTCAGTATTCAGTTTTCAGACTATCTCTCCGGGCGCGTGGCAGTGGCGGAACTCTGAACACTGAACACTGAACACTGAATACTTTTCGGTTTCACCCGCCCGCGCTGGTGTATTCCTCGTCCGTCTTCAACTCCAGACCCATCAGCACGTAATCGTGCGAGATGGCCTGCATGTCTTTGACGTAGTTTTCGAGGCGGAGCAATTCGCTGAAGCCGAGCATCGCAAACATGTGGATGGCCGTCTCCTGGCCGCCGATGAATTCCGCCTCCACTTTTTCGAGACCGCTGCTGCGCGCGATGTCCGCGATCTCTGAAACCAGCGCCCGCGCCAGGCCACGCCCGCGATATTTCGGATGCACGAGCACGCTCACGCGACCGATGTGCCGTTTCCAGCCGCCGAGTTGCTGGTGCAACGTGGCGTCGCCAAGAATTTTTCCGTCCGCGACCGCGACGAGCGGGAGGTTGCGGCCGAGATCAATGTTCTGGCACCAATCGTGGATGACCGGCAGCTCCGTGACGCGGTGTTTGATGAACATGCGCTCCGGCTCGGGGATGCCGAGGAAGAGTTCGTGAAAACTTTTCTCGTCGGTCTTGCGCAACGGCCGGAGCGTGACCTTCGAGCCGTCTTTCAACGTGATGTCCTTCGGGAATTTCTGGAGTTCAAGTTCGAGCGACATAGCAAACCTGTTGTTTAACGAGCGCATCTTGCCGCAAGCTCCCCACGGCTGCAAGCGGCAATCCCGCGCCGCCGGCGAACAAAACCTTTTCATCCCGCCGGGCATCGGCTAATGCTGGGTCATGCCTGAACGGCTGCACGAAGGCGAAAAAATCTTCCGGGGGATTCCCGTCTCTGCCGGCGTTTGCCGCGGCAAGATCCTCGTACTCGACAAGCCCCGTCAGCCAGCCCCGCAACGCATCCTCTCGGACGCGGAAGTCGAAGGCGAAGTCGCCCGGCTCGAAAACGCCCTGCTCCAGACGCGGCAACAGGTGCGCGAGGTCCAGCGCAAGGTCGTGGAAAGTGTGGGCGACGAGCAAGGCAGCATCTTCGACGCGCACCTGCTCGTGCTCGAAGACCCCGTGCTGGTCGAGGAAGCCAAGAAGCTGATCCGCGCGAACAAGGTCAACGCCGAGCACGCGTTCTCGTCCGTCGCGGAGCATTACGCCGCGGCGCTCGCGAAGGTGGACGACGATTATCTCCGCGAGCGGGCCGCCGACATTCGCGATGTGACGGCGCGGGTGTTGAATCAATTGCTGGGCCACGAGGACGAAGTGGACCTGCGGCATCTGACCGAGCCGTGCCTCATCATCGCCCACGATCTGACGCCGTCGAAAACCGCGCAGCTTGACCGCAAAAAAGTTTTGGGCTTCGGCACGGATGTCGGCAGCAAGACCTCGCACACGGCGATTCTCGCGCGGTCGTTGCGTCTCCCGGCGATCGTCGGATTGAAGGACGCAAGCGAGCAACTCAACACCGGGGACTTCGCGTTGCTCGACGGTTTCAACGGCGTCATCGTCGTCAATCCCACCGACCAGACGCTGTTCGAATACGGCCAGCTCGCGCGGCGGCAGGTCACGCTCGAGGAAAAACTCCGCGACGTGATCACCAAGCCGGCGGTGACGCTCGACAATCATCGCGTCTTCCTCTCGGCGAACGTGGAGCAGGCGGCGGACGCCGAGGTGGTGAAAGCCAGCGGCGCGGAAGGCATCGGCCTGTTCCGCACGGAATATCTTTTCATCAACCGCGAAGCTCCGCCGACTGAAGAGGAACAATTCGAGGCCTACCGGCACGCGGCGGTGACTCTGAAGCCGAGCCCGGTCGTGATCCGGACGGTGGACCTCGGCGGCGACAAATTGCTTTCGTCGCTCACCGTGCCGCTGGAGATGAATCCGTTTCTCGGCTGGCGCGCGATCCGTTTTTGCCTGCATCAGACGGACATCTTCCGGGCGCAACTCCGCGCGATCCTCCGCGCCAGCGCCGAGGGCACGGTGAAGCTGATGTATCCGATGATCTGCGGCCTCGATGAGTTGACGCAGGCCAACGCGCTGCTCGCGAAGTGCAAGGACGAGTTGCGCGCGGAAAAAATTCCGTTCGACGACCGCATGGAGATCGGCGCGATGATCGAGACGCCATCAGCGGCGGTGATCGCGGATTCGCTGGCGAAGCGGGTGCAGTTTTTTTCCATCGGGACGAACGATCTCATCCAGTACACGCTCGCGGTGGACCGGATGAACGAAAAGATCGCGCACCTTTACGAACCGACGCATCCCGCCATCGTGCGGCTCATCAAGGCCACGGTGGACGCCGCCCACGCGCGCAATGTGTGGGTCAGCGTTTGCGGCGAGATGGCCGGCGACCCCGCGTTCGTGCCGTTGCTGATCGGCCTCGGCGTGGATGAATTGAGCGCCGCGCCGCCGCTGGTCGCGCCGATGAAATATCTCATCCGCCGGCTGAAACTTTCGGAGGCGCGGGAGCTGGCGACGTTCGCCATGAATTGCGAATCGCCGCCGGAGATCGCCGCGCGCTGCCAGGAATTCGCGCAGGCGGCCGCGCCGGCGTTGTTCGAGCGCTGAGAAAAGTTTGTGGCGTTGCGCCGTCCCGCCGTTTTAAGCTGTCCCCGCCATAAAGATTTAACAAATGAAAGTCATCATCCTCGCCGCCGGTTACGCTACGCGCTTGTACCCGCTCACGCTCAACCAACCGAAACCATTGCTGCCCGTCGCCGGCAAGCCGATGGTCGAGCACGTGCTCGACAACCTCGCGCCCATCACGGGCATTGACCGCGTCTATGTGGTGACGAACGCCAAGTTCGCGCCGCACTTCCGCAAATGGTCGGCGGATTACCGCGCAAAGCATCCCAAGTTTGAGATCGCGGTCTGCGATGACAACTCGACCGACGACTCGAACAAGCTCGGCGCCATCGGCGATATCAATTTTGTGCTGCGAACGCAGAACGTGGACGATGACGTGATCGTCGTCGCCGGCGACAACCTGTTCAGCGACCAACTCGCGGACTTCGGGAAATGTTGTCGCGAGAAAAATGCGCCGGTGCTCGCGCTCTACGACGTGGACAATCTCGAGGAGATCAAGAAATACAATTCCATCTCGGTGGACGGCGCGGGGAAGATCACGTTCTTCGAGGAGAAGCCGAAAAATCCGACCAGCACGCTGACGGGCATCGCGCTGTATTACTACCCGCGCCACACGCTCGCGATGATCCGGCAATACATCACTGAAGGCAACAATCCCGACCAACCGGGCCGCCTCGTGCAATGGTTCTACCCGCGCACACCGTTCTATACCTGGCGCGTGCCGGGGCTGTGGTTCGACATCGGCTCGAAGGAAACGCTGGAAGAAGCGAACCAGATTTTCGGGAAGCTCGCAGCCGGGAAAAAGTGAGGCGGAAAAAAGCTCCAATGTTCAAGCACCAAACCACGCCAGCCCCCGCTCGTTTGAAGCTTGGAGCTTGAAGTTTCTCTGGAGCTTGGATGTTGGAATTTGGAGCTTCAGCTACGCGGTCGCCTCAGTTACCGCCTCCGCCAGCACCGCGATCCCTTCCTCCAGCGCTTCTCGCGGGATCGTGAGCGGCGGCGCGATTTTTACGGTTTGTCCCCACGCGCCGACCGGCGAGAACAGCAGCAGGCCTTTGTGAAAGCAGCGCTCGACGATGCTGTGGGCCAGGTCGTGCCACGGCTCGCGCGTGCCGGGCTTCACGGTTTGCAAACCGCCCACCAACCCGCGCGCGGTGACGTGAGCGACGACCTCGGGGTGGGCGCGTTGGATTTTTTTTAAGCCGTCGAGCAGCACGGGTTCGAGTTGCGCCGCGTTGCCGGTGAGGTTTTCCTTCACGATCTTTTTCAAGTTCGCTAGCGCCGCGGCACAACAAACCGGATTGCCCGTGTGCGTGCTCGTCATCGAGCCGGGTGGGAATTGGTCCATGATTTCTTCGCGCCCGATCACCGCCGAGAGCGGCAGCGAACTGCTGATGCCCTTGCCGCAACAAATCACATCCGGTGTCACGCCGTAATGCTCGAACGCCCAGAATTTTCCCGTGCGCCCGAAGCCGGCCTGCACTTCGTCAAAAATCAAAACGACGTTGTACTGTTTGCACCACGCCGCGAGTTGACGGACGTATTCCACCGGCGCGAAGTCCGGCCCGACGCCCTGATACGATTCCATCATCACGCCGGCGATGTTCTCCGGTTTCAAGCCGCGTTGGGCGATGACGGCGAGGAATGAATCGAAGCTCGTGTCCTTCTGCCAGTAGCCGTCGGGGAACGGCGCGTTGAGAATCGCCGGGTCTTCGTTGACGATCCAGGATTTCTGGCCCGCCATGCCGCCGGCCTGTTGCGAGCCGAGCGTGCGCCCGTGAAAACCGCGTTCGTAACCGACGATGCCGATCTTGCCCTTGCCGCCAATCTTGATGCCGTGCGAACGCGCGAGCTTGATCGCGCACTCGGTCGCTTCCGAGCCGGTCGTGAGCAGAAAAATTTTCTGCAATTCTTTCGGCGCGAGGCCGGCGAGATATTCGACGAGCGCGGCGCGCTCCTCGCTGGGGAAAACGTAATTGTGCAGCAGGCCGCTGTTCGTCTGCGCGATGATGGCGTCGCGGATTTCCTGCGCGCCGTGGCCGGCGTTCGTCACGAGCACGCCGCTGGACCAGTCGAGCCAGCGGTTGCCGTGTTTGTCGAAAACAAAAATGTCCTCGGCGCGATCCCAGACGAGCGGCGGCTGGCCGCGCATGGATTGCGGTTCGAATTGGCGCAACGTTTCGAGCGTCGCCTGTGAATCCGGATGCGGCAGCGGCGTGACGATGCGGCGATATTTTGTTTCCACGCGCGGCACGTCGCGCGTTGTGATGCTGAATTCTTTTCCCATACGACTGGTTTAAGGCCGCGATTGAACACGCGCCAGCCGGGGATGAAAAGAAGGAAGTGCGCGGCGGTCGCCGCGGCTCAATCCTCGTTGAACTTGCCTTTGACGAGCGTTTCGATCTCCGCGATGGCGGCGAAGGCATCCGTGCCGTCGGCGTGGATGGTGAGGATGCTGCCCGGGCCCGCGGCGAGCATCATCAGGCCGATGATGCTTTTGCCGTTCACCTTCTCGCCGTCTTTTTCGACGAGGATATCGCACGCGAAACGGCTCGCGGTCTTGACGAAGAGCGCGGCGGGCCGGGCGTGGATGCCCTGCTTGTTCACGATCGTCAACTCTTTGGTCAACGACCCGCCGCTCGCCGGTGTTTTTTTTGCGCTCATCCGTTTTATCAGTACCGCATGTGGAGCGGGCGCGCCATGAATTTTACGGTTTGTCGCCGGCGGCGATCTGGGCCACGAGGCGGTCGTTCAATTCCTTGGCCGCATTGTAGCCGGACATCTTGAGCTTGGTCTGGAAAGCGGCCACCTCGATCAGACGCGCGAGGTCGCGACCGGGCCGGACCGGAATCGTGATGTGCGGCACGTCCAGCCCGAGAACTTTCACGTATTCCTGCTCCATCCCCACGCGGTCCACATCCGTCACGTGCTCCCATTGTTTCAAAGTGACGACCAGATCAATCCGCTTCTCCTTGCGGATGCTCTTCACGCCGAACATCGCCGCGACGTTGATGATGCCGATGCCGCGGATCTCCATGTGATCGCGCGTCAGGCTCGCGCTGGTGCCGACGACGTCGCGGCCGTCCACGAGCGTGACCTTCGTCACGTCGTCGGCGACGAGGCTGTAGCCGCGTTCGATCAGCGCGAGCACGCACTCGCTCTTGCCGATGCCGCTTTCGCCGCGGATCAACACGCCGACGCCGAGAATGTCCACCATGCTGCCCAGTTCCGTGCCGCGCGGGGCGAACATCAACTCGAGCGCCAGCGTGGCGAGGTTGATGAACTTCATCGTGATGAACGGGCATTGGAAGATGGGCGTGTTCGAGGCCTCGGCGGCTTCAAGAAATAATTTGTCCGGCTTGAGATTGCGGCTGAACACCACGCACGGGGGCCGCAGGGAAAAGAAAAGCTCGTAGCGCTGGGCGCGCGCGCGCGCCGGCACCGTTTTCAAGTAAAACGCCTCCGCGTTGCCGATGGCCTGGACGCGTTTGTTCGCGAAATATTTTGTGAACCCGGTGAGCACCAGCCCCGGGCGGTTGACGGTCGGCTCGGGGATGTCGTGCTTCAAGCCGCCCGCGCCCGCGGACAGGCGCAGTTGCAGCGCGTCGGAGTTCTCTTTGTAAAAGCGTTCGACTGTGATGGCGTCGCGTTTCATGCGTGTGATCGGTTGCGCGTTCGCAAACTGATAACGCGGGCCGCCGGGATTGGGAAGCCAATTCACGAAGGCGCAGTCCTCAACATGGTTGCGCCTCAATCGCCTGCGCGGCACAATTCGGAACGTGCATTCTGAGCGGGGCGGCGACATTCTACGCGGGCTTGGAGCTGGCCAGAGTTTGGGCATTTCCTTTCCGCGGTGAGTCAACCCGGTCGAATTGTGAGACAGGCCGCCGCTTGGCGTAGGAAATTCACCCGGCAATCACTGGATGGCAAAGGACTTGCAACCAACAGCGATGCCGACTCGACCGGCGCTGTTCGGGCCGTGAACCTGGAATGGTTTTTGAATTTCGAGAAGCGCCCCCAAGCAAGCTGAGTTGATGCGACGACAAATGAATCGAATCTGCCGCGCGGCCGGACTCCTGTTCGGCGGCGCGGTCATGTTTACGTGCGCCGTGCGGGCGGAAGTCACGGCGCTCTCCGCGTTTTACGCCGGCGGCGTGAACTGGCATCTCGGCACCTTCGCCGTCGGCGATGTGACGGGCGACAGCCAGCTCGAGATCGTCGTGCCCTATCGCGACTCGAACGGCCGCTGGTGGCTCGACGGCTACAAGTGGAGCGGCGAACGGCTGCCCGGTTTCCCGTACGACGGTTTCAATCGCGAGATCAACGCCTCGCCCACGCTTTACGATCTTGACGGCGACGGCAAAGCGGAAATCATTTTCTGCTCGGGCACGAACGTCCTCGCCATGCGCGGGAACGGAACGTTGTTGTGGTCCAACAGCATCTCACGAGCGAATTACATCCCGAACGGCGGTTACATGGCGACGACGAACGGCTTTTACATGAACGGCAACTGGCAATGGGTGCCGAACCTGCCAACCACGGCGGGATTTTATTCGCAGGTTTCGCCGCCGATGGTCGCGGACATTGACGGCAACGGCACGAAGGAAGTCGTCACCGGCTGGAAGATCAAACCCGACACCGTCAACACCGACAATCAAGATTTCAATCCGCCGATCAACGACATCTACGGCTTCGCGGAGTGGGGCACGGTCGGCGAAAACTGGTCCGGCGGCGTCGTGTTCTTCAACGCCACGAACGGCACGAAGGGTTTTATTTATCACCTGCATCAACTCGTCGAGACCGGCCTCGCGCTCGGCCAGGCGGACGCCGACAAACCGCTCGAAGTCTATGCGCTCAACGACAGCGACAGCGTGGTGTGCTTCGACAAAACCAAACCCTACGGCCTGTTCGGCAAGGGCCAGCTCCAGAAACAATTCGGCAAAAACCAGCGCCTCATTGCCGGCGGTTACCAGAAGAGCGTGGATGTGTGCACGGTGGATCTTGACGGGGACGGGCGCGCGGAAGTGCTCGTGCCGACGACGCAATGGGAGCCGCTCTGGACGCCGCACGAAACGATTCTCGACGACGACGGCGCGATCATGTGGCGCAAGTTCAAACCCGCCGTGAACCTCACGCACGTCCACGGCTGGCTTAACAACGCCTGCATGATCCCGATCAATCCCGACCACGACAATCGCATTGACGTGCTCTCGTTCACGCACGCGTGCGAAATCAATTTCCGTTACTGGAACGGCGTGGAACTCGTGGACCGTCCCGGCTGGCCGAAGAATTTTTACCCGTACCTCCCGACGCCGCCCGTCGTCGGTGACGTGGACGGCGACGGCGAGGAGGACATCATCATCGCGACCTACAATCCCGCGACGAGTCCGAGCGACGGCACGCTGAACATTTTCAGTCTCGCCGGCGTGCTGAAGGAATCGTTCGCCATTCCCGACGGCGTGAAACAGATCCCCGCGCTCGCCGACGTGAACCGCGACGGCTCGCTCGACGTGATCGTCCGCACGCTGGGCGGCGTGATTTACGTCCTTAACTTTGGCGCGACGAGCGCGACCAACGTTTCCTGGGCCACGCATCGCGGCAACATGCAACGCGACAGCAATTACAAGGTTTCACTTTTCCCGGCCAACACGCCGCTCGTCACCAACAAACTTTCCGGCCTCGGCTGGGCGAGTTTCAACTGGACCGCGCCGACCACGAATCTGCCGACGGCGTGGCGCATCCTGCGCGCCGAAAACGCCGACGGCCCGTTCGTCCACCTCCAGTCGCTCGCTTCGGACGTGAACGCGTTTACCGATCGCGGATTGAAATCCGGCTGGCAATATTTCTACGAAGTCGGCGCGGTTTACTCCACGAACGTCGTGCTCTCCACGCCCTTCGTCATCACGCCCATGCTCAACAGCAACCTCGTCGCGAATCCCTGCTTCGAGGAGAACGACAACAGCCATTGGGACAAGTGGTACTGCGGCGAGATTGACTGGACGAACATGATCGGTTCGACGAATTGCTTCCAGGGCAAACAGTCCATGCTCATCGCGCTGCGCGATTACCCGAGCTACGGCTCGATCAAACAATACAATCAATACGGCATCCCCGACGCCTCGATCCCCGTCACACCCGGCGTGCTTTACAGTTTCGGCGCGTGGTTCAAGAGCGGCGGCCTCACCAAACCGTCCGAGCACTGGATGGAATGGAGTTCGCCGCCGGACGGTTACAGCACCAACGCGCGCCCCGGATTACCGTGGCCGAATTATTACTCGCCGCATTTCATCGCCCCAACGAACGCCTCGGGCTGGGTCTATGGCAACCGCACGTTCATCATGCCCGCCGGTTTTCCGAACGTGGAGTTGCGCCATCGTTACGAACTCACCGGCACCGCGAGCGGTTCGTTCTTCATTGATAACGCTTCGTTCCGCCCGTTGCCCGCGCCGAATGACACGCGTTGGGTTTCATGGATCAACTTTGGTTCGCGCTGGAAACATTACACCGCCACGCCGCCTACCAACTGGTTCGCGACGAATTTCACCGACGCGTTCTGGATCGAAGGCCAGGCGAAATTCGGTTGCGGCAGCGGCCCGACGAACATCATCACGCCCGTCCCGCAAAAACAGCCGGCGTATTATTTCCGGCAGAAATTCGTCGTGACCGACACGAACATTTCGGATCTGTTGCTTTCGGCGCGCTGTTCCGATTTCGCGGGCGGAGTCGGCACGCCGATGCGCATCTTCATCAACGGCCGCGAAATCCCCGCCACCGGCATCGAACCGGGCGACGACGGCAATCGCGATTTGTATTACGACCTCACGCCGTTCCTCGATTGGATCCGCCCCGGCACGAATCTGTTCGCGGTCCAGTTCAACAACACCTTCCAGCCGGACTGGGACAACGTGGCGTTCGATCTGAGCGTGAAAGCGTTGCCCGCCGCGCCCCTCACGCCGCCCGTGCGTTTCAGTTCGATCCGTTCCGACGTGAACGGGGTCACCCTCGGCCTAGACGCTCCGAACGGCAGCGTCTGGCGCGTGGAATACAACGACACCTTCCCGAATCCCGGCGACTGGCACGCGCTCACGGACGTGACCAATCGAACGGGCGGCACCGTCACCTTCCTCGATTCCGGCTCGCTCGGACGATTGGCGCCGCGGCTGCCACCCGCGCGTTTCTATCGTTTGCAACCGCGCTGATGCCGGCGCGACCAGGTTTCGGTTTGACGCCCTGCCGGTGCTGCGTTATCCAGTGACCATGCCGAAGAAAACCGAGCCACGCTACGACACCTGCTGGCGCAAATCCCGCATCGCTGCGCGGATACTTTTGCGCGAGGACGCCGGCAAGCTCACGCGCCGGGACGTGACACTCGGGCGGAAACTCGCGGCAGACAACGGCGTGACACCGCGGTTGATTCGACAGGCAATCTATGGATTCAAGGGCCGACAATATCAATTGGAACTGTCCCGCCGGAAGGCTGCTTGATCAGCTCGCGAGCCTTCTGCCGAAACAACCGCGTCTGGACATCACGGTCTTCGGTTCGGCGCCGCTTCAACTTTTTTTGAATCCGGAGTTTCTCAGCCAGGATATTGATCTCTACGCGCCGGAGGAGAATTGGGACTATCTAACTAATTTCGTCAACGAGCAGGGGCTCGGTCAGGAGAAGTCAAAATTTTACATCCAAGTCTGCGACCCGCGTGCGTTCCGCAGCACGGTTGACTGGCCGACGCGCGCCGTTGAAGTCGAACGCCACGGTCATCTCTTCCGCTTCGTGCATCCGTGGGACGTGCTCGTGAGCAAACTTCAGCGGCTCGAAGAAAAAGATTTGGAAGCGTTCAAACTCGTCATCGCCAAGACCGGGCATCCGACCGAGGAAGAATTCACCCGCCATCTGCAAAAGGCCGTGGACCTCTATCGCCCCAAGTTCGACGAAGAATCCGCGCGTGGCGACATGCTGCTGAACACGCGCGAACTGTGGCGGACGCTTTGGCAGAAGGATATTGACGTGCGCGCCGCGATCATCCGGCCCGCGCTGGAACGCAGCCGCCACGATCACGTCCCCGCCGATCCCGCGCTCAAAACCCGGCTGGCGAATCTACGTTTGCCGGATGAGAAAAAGCTGTAGCGGCGCTTGCCCGCTGGAATAGCGTGCTGGACACGATTTTAAGCCATGAATAACGTCGCCGCATCAAACCGGATAGGCTGCAAATCTTTGGCCTACCGACATGTTGGGCCGCGTAGCACGTCGTGACAACGCCACGCCTGATCTCGTTCGTCATCCCAGCTTGGAATGAGGAGTCCGTCCTCGGGCCGACACTGGAGGCGTTAGCCGTCGCCGCGCGACGATTGGACTTGCCGTCAGAGGTCATTGTGGCAGACGACAGTTCCACGGACCGCACGGCGGAGATCGCGCGTCAGCACGGTGCACGGGTGGTCCCGGTCCAGCACCGCCAGATATCAGCGACGCGCAACGCGGGCGCGCGCGAGGCGCGAGGTGACTTGCTCATCTTTATTGACGCCGACACCATCGTGACTCCGCAAGCAGTGTGTGCCGCCGTGGAGGCAGTGCGCACCGGGGCTGTGGGGGGCGGCTGCGCCATTCGCTACAGCGGACGTCTGCCCGCCTACCTTCGAGTTTTCATCCCGATTGAGGTGTGGTTTGCTCGGAAGATGCGCATGGCCTTCGGATGTTTCCTTTTCTGCACACGCGAGGCGTTTGACGCCGTCGGCGGCTTCGACCCGACCATCTACGCGACGGAGGAGGTTACCATGAGTCTCGCCCTGCACCGACAGGGGCGATTCGTTTGCCTGCGCGAGTGCGTCTCGACTTCGGGTCGGAAGCTGAGAACGCATTCCTCCGTCGAATGGTTCATTCAGATTTATCGCATCACCTTTGCCCGTCAGAGATACATTCGCGACCGTGGCGCGATGGGTGTGTGGTATGGCGAGAGGCGGCCTGACCCTGAACTGATCAAACGGTAGTATGGACAATCGGACACGAACGCGGCCTAATCACTCAGTCTGGCTGCAACGTTTCTGTGCTTGTCTGAGCCCGGTCACTTTCCGCTGGTTCGCCTCGACAACCGTTACTCCCACTCAATCGTCCCCGGCGGCTTGCTGGTGATGTCGAAGACGCAGCGGTTCACGCCTTTCACTTCGTTGATGATGCGGCTGGCGAGTTTTTCCAGAAGTTCATACGGCAGCTTCACCCAATCCGCCGTCATGCCGTCCTGCGATTCCACGGCGCGGATCGCGATGGTGTAATCGTAAGTCCGCTCGTCGCCCATCACGCCGACGCTGCGCACCGGCAACAACACCGCGAAGCTCTGCCAGATTTTGTAGTAAAGTCCGCTGGCTTTCATTTCCTCGACCACGATGGCGTCGGCGTTCCGCAAAATCTCACAGCGCGCCGGCGTGACTTCACCCAGGATGCGCACGGCCAGGCCGGGGCCGGGGAACGGTTGGCGCCAGACGATTTCCTTCGGCACGCCGAGTTCTTCTCCCAGCAAACGCACCTCGTCCTTGAACAGACATTTCAGCGGCTCGACGAGCGCGAACCTCATTTTCTTCGGCAGCCCGCCGACGTTGTGATGGCTCTTGATGAGCGCCGCCGGATTGCCGCCGATGGGCACGGACTCGATCACGTCGGGATAAAGCGTGCCCTGCGCGAGAAACTTCGCCTTGCCCGCGCGCTTGGTCGCCGACTGAAAAACTTCGATGAACGTCTTGCCGATGATCTTCCGTTTGCGTTCCGGATCGGTCACGCCTTTGAGCCGCGAGAGAAATAGTTTGGAGGCCTCTTCGTATTGCAGTTTGAGTTTGAAATTGCGCCCGAAAACTTCCCGCACGACTTCCGCTTCGTGCGCGCGCAGGACGCCGTTGTTGACGAAGATGCACGTGAGCTGTTCGCCGATGGCCTTGTGCAACAGCGCCGCCGCCACGCTCGAATCCACCCCGCCGCTCAACCCGAGAACGACGCGCTCCTTGCCGACCTGCGCGCGGATTTCCTCCACCGCCTGCTCGATGTAATTCCGCATCGTCCAGTTCCGCCCGCAGCCGCAGACGCCGTGGACAAAATTGGCATACACTTCACGCCCGCGCGGTGTGTGGACGACTTCGGGATGGAATTGCAGGCCAAAAAACCTGCGCTCGCGGTTTTCAATCGCCGCGAATTCAGAATTCTCCGTGGCCGCGACGGGTTTGAAGCCGCGCGGAATTTTCGTGAGCTTGTCGCCGTGGGAATTCCAGACCTGAAGTTTCTTTGGCAGCTTCGCGAAGAGCGCACACGACGGATTCTTCACCGTGAGCGTGCCCTTGCCGTATTCGCGCTTGAGTCCTTTCTCGACCTTGCCGCCGAGAAAGTGCGCGAAGATTTGCACGCCGTAACAAATGCCGAGCACCGGCACGCCGAGGTTGAAAATGTTTTTGTCCGGCAGCGGCGCGCCCTTCGCATAAACCGACGAAGGCCCGCCGGACAGAATGATCCCGCTCGGTTTCAGCGCGGCGATCTTCGCGGCGGGCGTTTTGAAGTGCAGGATGGTGGAATACACGTTGCACTCGCGCACGCGCCGCGCGATGACCTGCGTGTACTGCGACCCAAAATCAAGAATGACGATCTGTTCGTTCATGGAAAATTCCGAAGGCGTATTGTTTGCTTGCGAATGGAGGCGTTGACGAGGAAAAAGTGGGTTTACTGATTCGACTCAGTCACCGTTTTGGAGCGTTAGTGAGCGTAATCGAAACAACATTGACGCCATTGCTTTGAATATAGGCTGCGCGCAACACTCCGTTTGTCCACCGCGGCGGATCTGGCTGTTTCGATTCGAAGTTCAGGTAGAGCGACGTGCCATCCACTAACGTGTAGAAGCGACCCCATCCGAAACTATCACCAACCCGCATCGGGTACTTGAGGTTGTTCCGATTGAGAAGCTTTTCTGCGTCTTCTTCGCGCATCCCAATTGTGAGTTGGCGCGCAATTCTAATTGTCTGCGGTTGGTCAATCTTGTTCGTGAACGATGTTTGTGCATTCGTGAGAATCATCGAGAGATACAGGCTGCTAACGATGGCCATCACCGTTTTTTTCATGCTGTTGCCTGGAGTTGGATGTCAGTCATGAAACCCCCGCTACTGCTTCACCACCTTCACCGTCCCCGCCGTCGCGTCGTATTCGAGCTTCGAGCCGAACGGCGGTGTTGGAATCAACGGGATGTATTTTTTCGTGACCAGTTCGTTCAACTCCTTCGGGAAATGACCTTCCTGCACGTTGAACATCTCAATCGCCTTGTTCACCGAAGTGACGTCCACGGTTTTGACCATATCATGGCGGGCATCCGTGGCGGACTTCAAATAATCCACCGGCGCAGTAAGCGGACTGCCGCTGCTGGCCGGCGCATTCGTGGCGCCGGGCGCGGGTTTGTTCGACGAGTCGCCGCAACCGACGAGAACCAAACCGAGTGCCGCGGAAAAGAGGAGTGAAATTTTCATGGCCGAACTTTACGCCAGCGCCCGCGGAAGCCAAGCGCAAGTTCGCCGCCGCTCGCGAGGAAGCCGCTCCAAAAAAGAAAAATCAGCCAGGCGACTGGCGCCCGGCTGATGTGATGGTATTCGATCGACCGCCGTCCGTTTACTTGGACGGAATGGCCGGGGCGTTGGTCGAAGGCACTGCCGGCGCATCGGGCACCTTCGGCGAGTCCGAATTGCTGCAACCTGCAAGCACGAACGCGGCGACGACACTGAGTAACGCAATAACGAGGAATGATTTCTTCATAGTGGTCACAACTTGTTCGTTTCCGGCCCGCAGCACAAGCAGATTCTTCAGCCCAGGAAGTTTGCCGCGAGTTCCCGCGCCTGCCGGATCAACGCCAAATCCTCCGCCAGATTGCCGAAGCGAAACCGTGGCAGACCGCTCTGCTGCTGGCCGAGCAGTTCACCGGGGCCGCGCAGCTTCAAATCCGTCTCGGCGATCTTGAAGCCGTCGTTGGTTTCTTCGAGGACGCGCAACCGCTCACACGCCTCCGGATTTTTCGCGTCGGAGATCAAGATGCAAAACGATTCGTGCGCCCCGCGACCGATGCGCCCGCGCAGTTGATGCAGTTGCGCCAGCCCGAACGCCTCCGCGTTTTCGATCAACATCACCGTCGCGTTCGGCACGTCCACGCCGACTTCGATGAGCGAGGTCGCCAGCAACACGTTTGCGCGGTTGGCGCGAAAGTCCGCCATCGCCGCTTCCTTCTCCGCGCTTTTCAGCCGCCCGTGCAGCAAACCGACGCGGAAGGGCGCAAGATTTTTTCGCAGGTTGTCGAACCCCTTCGTGACGGCCTTCAACCCGCGCTCGCCGCTGTCGTCTTCAACGCGCGGATAGACCACGAAAACCTGCCGCCCGGCCTTGAGTTTTTCCCGCAGAAATTCCCAGACCTTCGGCAACTTGTCCGCCGGGCGCACAAAAGTCTTTATCGCGCCGCGCCCGGGTGGCAGTTCATCAATCACCGAAACATCCAGATCGCCGTAAAGCGTGAGGCCGAGCGTGCGCGGAATCGGCGTGGCCGTCATCACGAGCAGATGCGGATAAGCGCCCTTGCGCACGAGCGTCTCGCGCTGCGTCACGCCAAACTTGTGTTGCTCGTCAATGATCACGAGGCCGAGTTTCGGGAGGTCAAAACCGCTGGTGAGCAGCGCATGCGTGCCGATGGTCAGAAGTGCGGAGTGCGGAGTGCGGAGTGCGGAGTGCGAAGAGCGCGTTTGTTCGGCGTTGGATGTTGGATGTTGGGTGTTGGATGTTTTCCGGCTCCCGGTTTGAAGTTCCACCCGCAACCCAAGCGGTGCCAACCAACCTGAGAAATTCCGGAAATGCTGCTCGGCCAGAATTTCCGTCGGCGCCATGAGCGCGACGTTGAAGCCGCTCTCCATCGCCATCAACGCCGCGCCCGCCGCCACCACCGTCTTGCCCGAGCCGACATCGCCTTGCAGCAGGCGTCGCATCGGATGCGCGCCACCCATGTCGGCGCGGATTTCGCGCAGGACGCGCGCTTGCGCCCCGGTGAGCTTGAAGCCCAGCCGGCCGAGAAAGGGTTTGATCAGCCGGTTGCCATCGCCACCGCACGGCAGCGCCTTCGCGGCGGCCTCGAATTTCTTCCGGCGTGTCTGGATTTGGATTTGTAGCGCGATGAATTCGTCCAGCGCCAGTCGCTGCCGGGCGATTTCCACGTCGGTGAGTTCCTCCGGGAAATGGATCATGTGGACGGCGTTGGCGCGCGTCGGCAACGTAGCGGCGGCTCGGGAAAGCGCCGCCGTTCGTTCTTCAAAGATATTCCAGTCGGGGAAGTTTGCGGCGCTCTGCCGAGGCGCCGCTACGAATTTTTCCAGCGCGCGCCAGAGGAGCGTCCGCATCACGCGCGCGGTCAGTCCCTCGGTGAGCGGATGGATCGGCACGAGGCGGTTGACGTGGACGAATTCATCCTCGCCCGGCTCGATGGGTTCGGTCTCCGGATGGTCAATGGTGCGCGGGCGCAGCGATTCCGGTTTGCCGAAGACGAGAAACTCGCGCCCGACCGCGAAGTATTCCTCCATCCACGGATACGATTGCCACCAGCGGCAATGCAGCCGCGCCGTGCCGTCGTCGAGAATGCACTCGAACATCGCGCGCAGGCCCTTCTTCCACGTCTTCGTCCCGGCGGCGACGACTTTTCCGCGCACCGTGGCGGCTTCCTTGAGTTGCAGGTCGCGGATGGCCAGGAATTTTCGCCGGTCCTCATACCGCCGTGGTTTGTGCAAAAGCAAATCTTCGACCGTGAAAATGTCCAGCCGTGCCAGTTGTTTTGCGCGCTCCTCGCCCACGCCCCAAACGGAAGTCACGGGCTGACGCAGCGGGGGTTTTGCGGGTTGGATTTGCGGCGCGGCCATCGGCGAGACGATACAAACCGTTCGGGCAGCGTTCAATCCCATTACCGTGGCAGCGGAGGTGAGCGGGAGTTGACTTCACTCACAAGAAGAGAATGAGCTTCCGCGCGCCGGCGGCTACGAAACCGCGGGCGACAAATCGCTATTTCAAATTCTGCGGATTGAGCGGCTTCAAATCTTTCGGCAGGAAGGTGCCGTTCTTGCGGATGAGTTCGCCGTCGAACCACACCTCGCCGCCGCCAAAACGCCGCCTCACACTCCGATATTCTGACGCGTCTCGTCCAATTCAACGCACATACCCGGATGCAAATCCTCCAGCAAAAACTTCCAGAGCCGGGCCGACGCCAGCAGGTCGGGGTCGCGCAGGCGGAGAATGTCGGCCACCTGCCGCGCCACGGCCGCATCGCGGCAAAGTTGATAGAGACGCTTCCAATCTTCCGTGCCGCCGCGCTGGATGATGTTGAGCCAGTCGAGCGGCGTGCCTTGGTCGGTGCTGCGGGCTGGGTTCATGGTGGTTCGCCTTGAGACCAGTTCGCTGGCAGCACCGAAGGCAGCGCCCCGTCGAGTTCCAATTTCAGGATGGCACGCCCCAGCTTCCGACATTCAGCCGCGACGAACCGCCAATCAGTGAACGGCGCGCGCAGTCCCTTGTAAGCCGCCAGCGACACGGCGGCCGCATCGATCGGTTCGGCCTCGCATGCTTCGGCAAAGGCGCTGACCCAAGTCTGCGGCGCCCGCGTACCATAAACAAGATTGAACACGCACAACGCGCGCGGCGACGCTTCCGGGCCGAGGTGGCGGGCCAGCGCGGCGACATCCACGTAATCACGCGTGGCACGCCGCTCGGTCATCAGGAAGGCCTTCACGCGCAGGATTTCAGCGGCGGTGGGGATGACGAGTTCTGCCAGCCGCGTGGTTTGCAACGGCACGGTGCGCCGGAGCTGGCGTACGCCCAGTTCCACGCCTCCGTGTTCGCCCAGAATCAGGACGGGCGGATTGAGTCGGTTCGTGCGCCAGCCTTCCCAAGCGGCAAGCTTCGCTTTGACTTCCTCGAACCGCGTTTTCAATTCGGGGGTAACGACGTCCACGTCCTGCGAGAACCGGTGTCCGCAGTAAAGCGCCACCGCTGTGCCGCCCACGGCCACCGGTGCGAACTCCGCCAGGCGCGCTTGTAAGGCGCGGCCTTCAGCCAACACCTGTTGGAAGTCCGGTTCGTCCATGCGCTGATTCTAACAGAGTTGCACCCCGCCCGCACGTTGTCTTTGGATTGTTACTTCAAATGCTGCGGGTTCAACGGCTTCAAATCTTTCGGCAGGAAGGTGCCGTTCTTGCGGATGAGTTCGCTGTCGAACCACACCTCGCCGCCGCCCCATTCCTTGCGCTGGATGAGCACCATGTCCCAATGCACCGCGCTACGATTGCCGTTGTCGCACTCCTCATACGCCTGCCCCGGCGTGAAGTGCAGTGAGCCGGCGATCTTTTCGTCGAACAGGATGTCGCACATCGGATTCAGGATGTAGGGATTGAAACCGAGCGAGAACTCGCCCACGTAACGCGCGCCGGCGTCCGTGTTCAGGATTTCGTTGAGCTTCTTCGTGTTGTTGCTCGTGGCTTCGACGACTTTGCCGTCCTTGAACGCGAGCCGGACGTTTTCAAATTTCGTCCCGGAATAGATCGTCGGCGTGTTGAACTGGATGACGCCGTTCACGGAATCCTTCACCGGACAGGAAAAAACTTCGCCGTCGGGAATGTTGCGGTCGCCCTTGCACATCTGCGCGCCGATGCCTTTGATGCTGAACTGGAGGTCCGTGCCGGGGCTTTTGAGGTGGACGCGGTTCGCGCGCTTCATGCGGCGTTGGAGCGGCACCATCGCGCGGGCCATCCTCGCATAATCCATCGTGCAGACATCGAAGTAAAGATTCTCGAACGCTTCGGTGCTCAGGCCTGCCGCCTGCGCCATGCTTGGCGTGGGCCAGCGCAAGACGCACCAGTTCGTCTGGTTCACGCGATAATTCTGCACCGGCCGGGTGATGCGCGAGAACATCGCCGTTCGGTCGGAGGGCACGTCGGAATTTTCACTGGCGTTCGCCGCGCCGCGGATGGCGATGTAAGCCTGGACTTTTTTCATCCGGCGCAACTCGAGATCACGGATGAGCGTGGCATGTTTCTCGGTCGTGCCGAGGAGCAGTTCGCGGCTCACGCGCGGGCGGCGGACTTCGACGAGCGGAGTCCCGCCCGCCGCGCGCACCGCGCGGATTAGTTCCACGACGAACTCGTCCGGCACATCAATCATGTCAAGCAAGGCACAATCGCCCTTCTTGATCTTGGTGGAATAATTTACCAGCAACGTCGCCAGTTTTGTGAAACGCGGATCAGTCATAAATTTTGTGCGATGAAACTAATCTTAGCCTTGGGAATTGAACAGAAGGAAACGGAGGAAACGAAGTCGGTTCAAAGATTTTTTACTGCCGCCTTCGTTCGCTTCGTTTCCTTCTGTTATTCTCCCGCCAGCGCGCCGTGTCGCACCTGCCAGCGGCGCAGTTCGCGCCCGAGTTCGCGCGGCCAGTTTTCCTCCGTCGCCGTCATGAACACCTGGCCGCTGGTTTCACGCGCGCGTTCGAGCAACGGCAGCAAACCCGCGCGACGTTTCGCGTCCAGTTCGCCCATCACGTCGTCAATCAACAGCACCGGCGCGCTGCCGTGGAGGCCGGTGAGATATTCCGCCTGCGCCATCTTCAGCGCGATGGCCAGCGTGCGTTTCTGGCCTTCGCTGCCGAACTGCCCGGCGGATTTTTCGTGGAGCAACAATTGCAGATCGTCGCGATGCGGGCCGATGAGCGTGGAGCGAAAGCGTCGTTCGCGGTCGCGCGCCTGCGCCAGTTCGACGGCGAAATCCGTCTTCACACTCGGTTCGTAATTGATGCGCAGTTCCTCGGCGTCGTTGGAGATGCGCCGATACGCGAGCCGGGCGAGCGGCGAGAGTTTCGGGATCAACTCGCGCCGCTGCCGGATGATTTCGTCGCCGAGCTTCACGAGTTCATCGGAAAAGCTGTCGAGCGATTGCGGGTCGGGCGCGAACTGTTTGAGCAGCGCGTTGCGCGAGCGGACGCAGTGCATGTAACGCTGGAGCAACGGCAGATAGCCGGGCTGCGTCTGCGAGAGGAGCAGATCCAGAAAGCGCCGGCGCGTGCGGCCCGTGCCTTTGACGAGTTGCAAATCCTCGGTGCAGAAAACCACCGTGCGCAGCGTGCCGAGGTAGTCGCCAAGTTTTTTCACCGGGCGATTGTCGAGTTGAAGGTTCCGCTCGCGCGCGGACCAGTAGATTTTGATTTCGCGCTCGGCCTGTCCGACGATTTTGCCACCGACAAAATAACCCTTCTGCCCGTGACGGATCATCTGCGCCCCGCCCACGCCGCGAAACGAACGCAGCGTGGCCATGAGATAAATCGCTTCGAGGATGTTGGTCTTGCCCTGCGCGTTGTCGCCGAGCAGCAGGTGGAAGCCCGGCGCGAAGTCCGCGTCCAGCCGCGGGTAATTGCGGAAGTCACGGAGTCGCAGATGGGCCAGATGCACGCGGAGAAAAATACGGGCGCGCGGCGCCGGGCGGCGAGATTATTCGCGGTGCGGACGTTCAATCGGTCGTAGCCGCTGCCGTACCAGGTCTAGGTAGCAGCGGTGGCGGAAGCATAGGCGGCCAGCCAGAAGCCGAGCAACGGGAGCAGGGTGGATTTGGTTTTCATAATTTTGGCATGCTGAGCTGCAAAAATTTATGCTCGGGACATGGTGGGCGACCGGGGCTCGCCAGTTCACGGCAACGGCTTCACCGCTTGCACCCGGTAGAAACGCATCGGGGCGTTGGTGTCGGCAAAATTCCGCGTGGTGCTCGCGCCGGCCGGCACGATCAGGCCGAGGCCGCTGTCGAACCACAGCGGCGGAGCCAGGCTCAAGGTTTTTTCAATCCGATACTGCCGCGTCAATACGCTGTTCCACGTCACATTGGGGAGCGTGCCGCCGGTCGGCGTGCTGAAGTCTGTGATCACCAGCTTCGAGTTCGCGTCTTTGGGATTGGTGTCGGCGAGATATTCGCTTTGGTCGGAAGCGCCGTCATGATCCGTGTCGCTCGACGCGGTGAACGCGGTGAGCGTGTTCGTGTAAGTCAACTCCCACGCGTCAGCGATACCGTCGCCATCCGTGTCCGCGCCGGCGGCGATTTTGTCGGTCTGCACGAACGCGAAACAGTTGCTCAGGGAAATCCAGCCGCAGTTGGCGGAATAAACCGAGCCGCTGAGTTTGCCGGTGACGAGATCAACTTTCGCGCCGCCGAGGTTTTCAAAATTCACCCAGCCGATGTTCGCGCCGTAGGCGAAGCCGCGCAGATTGCCGAGGCCATCCTGGTTCACGCCGAAGTCCGTGGCGGAAAGATTTTGATACTGGATGCCGTTGGCTGGTGTGCCGCCGCCGAGATTGATTCAGCCGACGTTGGCGGAATAAATGTTGCCGGAGCAAACGTATTCGCCGATGACCGCGCCGTTGTTGGTGTCGCCGCGCCAATCCATCCAGCCGAGGTTTGCGCCGTAGGCGAATTTGTTGATGGTGGTCGTCGCGCGGCTGGCGGCGAGCGAACCAAGCAGAAGAATCAAAATTAAGAGCGGTTCTTTCAAAGCTTCGTAGCGGCGTCTCGGCAGAGCGCCGCATCGGTGGCCCGAAAACAGAAAATCGGCGGCGTTCTGCCGAAACGCCGCTACGCCCGGAAGGTTTTGGAGACGCTTCAAAAGTGTTTTCATAATCTGTCTCCTCAATGGGATCGTCGCGTAGTCCACGCCATTGGACGTCGTGCCGCCGAGTTCGCAAAACACGCAGAGCGCCGCGTTCGTCGGACCGTTGCGGACGAGCGTGAAGCGACCGGGGTCGCCGGACTCGGACGCGCTCGCATCCGACGCGTGAACCGTGACGACGGGAAGGTTGGGGCTGGTTTGCGCGGGCGAGTTGAGCGCGGCCAGCCCGGCGAATGTGCCGGCCAGGACGAGCGAACGAAGCGGAAAAGCAATGCGAGTTTTCATAGGTCACCAAACTTTCTTTCAGCGAAAAATAACTTCGCCGCCTGTTTCCAGTTATGACGGCATCTTGCGCCGACTGGTTATGGCGTCAAGTACGGCGTGAGAGTTTTTTTGCGGACGGCGCGGGCCGGCGGGTTGCGGTTGACTTTCGGCGCGGTTCGCAAAGCATCTGCCGCACTATGGACTGGATAACGCAACCGGAAATCTGGATCAGCCTTTTCACGCTGACCGTGCTCGAGATCATTCTCGGCATAGACAACATCGTGTTCATCTCGATCCTCGCGGGCAAATTGCCGCCGGACCAGCAAGCCAAGGCGCGCCAGACTGGCCTCATGCTCGCGCTCGTCACGCGCGTGATGTTGCTGTGCGCGCTGGCCTTCATGGTCCGGCTGACGACGCCGATCTTCGAGATTCCGACGCTCGGGATGCTCGACAAACCGCACGGCGTTTCGGGACGAGATCTGATTTTGATTGGCGGCGGATTATTTCTGCTCTGGAAAAGCACGAATGAAATTCACGACAAACTCGAAGGCGAAGACGGCGAAGTCTCCAGCCGCGTCGTGCCGAAGTTCGCGGCGGTGGTCGTTCAAATCCTGCTGCTCGACATCGTGTTCTCGCTGGACTCCGTCATCACCGCCGTCGGCATGGCCAAACATCTGGGAGTGATGATCACCGCCGTCATCCTTGCGCTGGTGTTCATGCTGTGCTTCGCCGGACGCATCAGCGACTTCATCCACAAGCATCCGTCGCTAAAAGTGCTGGCGTTGAGCTTCCTCATGCTCATCGGCTGCGTGCTGGTGGCGGAAGGTTTCGGCAAGGAAATTCCGAAGGGCTACATCTACTTCGCGATGGCGTTCTCGGTGGGAGTGGAAAGTCTGAACATCCGGATGCGCGCGAAGAAAAAGCCCAAACCGGTGGAGTTGCACCAGCCGTATCGGTAGGCGCGCGGGCGGTCTCTCGCCCGCAGCAGCTACGCACGCCGGAAGTCGCCCGGATTTTCCAACGCGCTCCCCGCTCTCCACCCGCTGCGACCAGGGACCGGTCGCGCGCCGTTCAAATTGCCAGCAGCAGTTTCTTGATCTCTTTCAGCCGTCCGGTTGCGTTCTTCTTCGTCAGGCGCGGGAACTTGCCGCCGAGCGTGATGAAATCGCCGTGGCGCGTGAGCATGAGTTTGTCCTCCTTGACTTCGACGACGGTGATGGATTTTTCGCTGGCGAGAATTTTCATCTCCGTCACGGCGAGCAATAATTCCACCGCCGCCGGCAGCGGGCCGAAGCGGTCGCGGAGTTCCTTCTCCAACGCGTCCAGCGCGGGCTTGTCCGTGGCCTGTGCGAGCTTGCGGTAGATTTCGATGCGGTGTTGCGGCTCGGGCGCGTAGCGGTGGGGAAGAATTGCGGAGTGCGGAATGCGGAATGCGGAATCAGCCGCGTCGCCCGCAGGTTCTTTCAATTCCGCACTTCGCACTCCGGATTCCGCATTCATTTCCAGAAAGTCCAGCGCCACTCGAACTTCGACGCGCGGCTTCACTTTCTCCCCCTTGAGCGTGGCGACGCTTTGTTTGAGCAACTGGCAGTACAACTCGAAGCCCACCGCCGTGATGTGGCCGCTCTGTTCCGAGCCAAGCAAATTTCCCGCGCCACGGATTTCCAGATCGCGCATCGCAATCTTAAAGCCGCTGCCCAACGACGCGTATTGTTTCATCGCGCTGATGCGTTTGCGCACGTCGGTGAGCAGGCGCGCGTGGCGTGGCAACAACAGATACGCGTAAGCCTGATGCTTGTAGCGACCGACGCGTCCGCGAAGTTGGTAAAGATCGCTCAGCCCGAAGCGGTCCGCGCGGTCAATGATGATCGTGTTCGCGTTCGGAATATCGAGGCCGCTCTCGATGATCGTCGTCGAGAGCAGTACGTCCGCCTCACCATTCACAAACTGCGTCATCACTTCCTCGAGATCGTCGGCGTTCATCTGGCCGTGACCGACGACGATGCGGGCGTTCGGCAGAAGTCTTTGCAACTTCTGTTGGACCGTGAGGATGGTCATCACGCGATTGTGCAGGAAGAAAACCTGGCCGCCGCGATTCAGTTCGCGCTGGATAACGTCGCGAATGAGCCGCTCGTCGTACTCGGTCACGATGGTTTCCACCGGCAGCCGGTCGTGCGGCGGCGTCTGGATGGTGCTCATGTCGCGCGCGCCGGTGAGCGCGAGGTAAAGCGTGCGCGGAATCGGCGTGGCGCTGAGCGTGAGCACGTCCACGAGGGTGCGCAGGCGTTTGAACTTTTCCTTGTGCAACACGCCGAAGCGTTGCTCCTCGTCAATCACGACGAGGCCGAGGTCCTTGAACGCGATGTCCGCCTGCACGAGCCGGTGCGTGCCGATGACGATGTCCACCGCGCCCGCCGCGAGGTCTTGGACGACGCGCTGCTGCTCGCCCCGCGTACGATAGCGCGACAGCAATTCCACCCGCACCGGATAATCCGCCATGCGCTCGCGGAAATTATTGAAGTGCTGCTGCGCGAGCACGGTCGTCGGCACGAGCACGGCGACTTGTCTGCCATCCATCACCGCTTTGAACGCGGCCCGGATGGCGACTTCCGTTTTGCCGAAGCCGACGTCGCCGCAAATCAGCCGGTCCATCGGCTTGGCGCGTTCCATGTCGGACTTCGTTGCGCTGATGGCCGTGAGTTGGTCCGGCGTTTCCTCATAGATGAACGAGCTTTCAAACTCGCGCTGCCAGGGAACATCCGGCGCGAACGCGTGGCCGGCCTGCGATTCGCGCGCGGCCTGGATCTGCAACAACTCCGCCGCGACATCGCGCACGGCGCGCTCCGCGTGCTCTTTCGCCTTGTGCCAGCGCGTGCCGCCGAGCGTGTTGAGCGGCGGATGCGCCTTGCCCGCGCCGACGTATTTGCTGATGAGATGCGCTTCGGTGACGGGGACGTAGAGCTTCGGCGGTTCGTCACCGGCGCTGGCGGGCGCGTATTCGATGACGAGACATTCGGTTTCAGATTGCCGATTGCCGATTGCCGATTGCCGATTGCCGGAACTGGCGGGCAGGTTCTTCAAACCGAGATAGCGCCCGATGCCATGCTGGAGGTGAACGACGAGATCGCCGTATTCGAGATCGGCAAAATCAATCTCCAACGCCGAGCGCATCCCGGCGGCGTGTGGCAGCTTCAGCCGGCGCGGGCGCTGGACGCGGTAGCGCCCGAAGATTTCCGCGTCGGTGACAACGATCACCTTTGCCTCCTCGCAGAGAAACCCGCGCGCCAGCGTCCCGATGACGGGTGTGAGGGGCGAATCAAAACCAAACTCCGACCAGATTTCGGTGAAACGCTGGCGTTCGCCGTCGTTGTTGCAGAAGATGTGGACGGCGTAGCCCTGCCGTTGCCAGCGATGCAACTGGTGGAAGAATTCGCGGCGCTGCGCTTCTGCGATTTGCGGCTCGACGGCGCGCGTAGCCAACGGGCGGAAGGCTTCCAGTGAAGTGAAAAGCGGAGCGCCGAACTCCGATTCGGCTCGTTGATCGTTCGCGGCCGATATTCCAGCCGGATTGGAGTTCGGCGTTCCCACCGTTTCCGCCTCGTCCAATTCCACCGACGTCATGCCACGCATTGAAATCTCTTCGCGGAATTTTTCCCACGTGATGAAAAACGGATCGCCGGCCGGAACTTGCGCCGCGTACTCAGCGGCGTGGGCGGCGAGTTGGTCCGGTTCGCAGAGAAGAAAAACGGTTTCGTGCGGGAGATGATCGAGCAAGGTGGCGAGCGGAGCGCGGGCTTCAGACCGCTTCACCAGCGGATTGTTCGGCGGCTCCGAACCTCCGGACGCTGGCTGCAATTCGGACGATGAAGCGGGCTGAAGCCCGCGCTCCGCTTCGCGTTTGAGTATTCCCAACTCGCCCGCCGGCGGCAAGGTCACGTTCGCGATTTCGCCGCGCGAGATTTGGGTGAGCGGATCGAACTCACGCAATGATTCCAGTTCATTACCGAAAAATTCCAGCCGCACCGGCCACGGACTGGTCGGCGGAAAAATATCCACGATGCCGCCGCGCAACGCGATCTCGCCGCGCTGCGTGACCTGCGCCTCGGGTTCGTAGCCTTGGGCTTCGAGCCACTCGACGAGGTCGAGCGGATCGGCGCGGTCGCCGCGGTTCAGGACGCGCGTGTGCTGCTTCAGTTCCGCGGGCGGAAAAGTTTTCTGCAAGAGCGCGGTGACGCTGGTGACGACGAGTGCGGAGTGCGGAGTGCGGAGTGCGGAATTTTCCGCCAGTGCGACGAGCGTTTGCAGGCGGTCGCTGATGACGTCGGTGTGGGGGAGTTTGTTTTCGTGCGGGAAGACTTCCCAGGCGGGATAAAAGAGCGGGTTGAAGGTTGCAGGTTGCAGGTTGCAAGTTGAACTGCCGCCGGACGCAACCTGCAACTTGCAACCTGCAACCTGCAACCAGGTGGCGAGATCTTGCTGAAACATTTCCTGCGTCCGGAGATTGTCGGTGACAACGACGATTGGGCGTTGCGGGAAAAGTTTTCGGAGTAGCGCGGCGAAGAACGGTTGGGCGGACGCGGCGACGCCCGTGCCGGACAATGCGCCGCCCGACTCCAGTCGCCGTGCGAGGGATTGCACGGCGGGAGTTTCAGCGACCCGGGCGAACAGACTGCCTGTCGCCGGGACATCGGCATCCTGCGGCAAGCGGAGGGAAGGTTGACGGGGATTGACCGCGAGTCAAGGCGCGGACTGTTTCTTAATCTTAATCTTCCTCTTAATCATAATCCTCCCTGGCTTCTCGCTGTTCGGGAAACAAAGGGATTAAGATTAAGAGGAAGATTAAGATTAAGAAGCGGAGGCGAGGGGAAGCCCAGGCCGGGGAGTGCATTCTTCCCCGGCCCGTCTTGTGCATTGTCGGCTTACGAACAGCCCAGACTCTCGCCGCAGTTGAGGCACTTGAAGCACGCGCCGTTGCGCACGGCGACGTGACCGCAGTTCGGGCACGTCGGCGCGTCCTGTTGGAAATGGGCGACGGAATCGCTCAAGGTCTTCACCGTCATTCCGCTTTGACTCCCGGACATCGCGGCGAGATTCCGCGCCGGCGCGGGTTCGATCGTTTCCATTTCCAACAAATCAGTGTCGGTCGAGTGCGCCAGTTCCGGCACCGGCCGGTTTATCTTTTTTTTTAGTTCCTCGATCAGTCCGGGCATCGCGAACTCAGGCTGGTTGCGGTTCGGCGAATTGGTTTCGCGATAGCCGGAAATGAAATGGTTCGCCATCCAGCGGAACACGTAGTCGGTGATGGAGGAGGCGTTGCGGATGTCGGGGTTTTTGGTGAAGCCGCTCGGCTCGAAGCGTTGATGCGCGAACTTGCGGACGAGCGCGGGCAGGGGCACGCCGTATTGCAGGGCCATGCTCGTCAACGTGCCGATGGCGTCCATCAAGCCGCCGATGGTCGAACCTTCCTTCGCCATCGTGATGAACAATTCGCCGGGCAGGCCGTCCTCGAACAGGCCGACGGTGAGATAACCTTCGTGGCCGGCGATGTCGAACTTGTGGGTGAGCGCGGTGCGCGTCTCGGGCAGGCGACGGCGGAGCGGCTTGCCGGAATCTTCGCGCAGTTTGGCGGCCTCGGTTTCGAGTTCCTTGATGCGCGCTTCGAGCAACGAAGTGTCGGTGCCGGTGGAAGCGGTCGCGGTTTTGTCACCGCCTTCGTTGGTTTTTTTCGTGTTTAGCGGCTGTGAGCGTTTCGAGCCGTCGCGGTAAATGGCCACGCACTTGAGGCCCATCTGCCACGCCTGAATGTAGGTCTGGCGGATGTCCTCGACCGTGCAATCGCTGGGCATGTTGACGGTCTTGGAGATCGCGCCGCTGATGAACGGTTGCGCCGCGGCCATCATTTTGAGGTGCGCCAGATAGTGGATGCTGCGCCGGCCGCGATAGGCCTTGAACGCGCAATCAAACACGCCGAGATGTTCCGGCTTCAAGCCGCTCGGCACGGGCTGGCCTTTTTCCTCGACGTCCTCGATCGTGTCAAATTTTTCGATGTGGGAGATGATGCCTTCGATCTCGTCGGTGCTGTAACCGAGCCGGCGCAAGGCTTCGGGCACGGTGCGGTTCACGATCTTCAACAGCCCGCCGCCGGCGAGCAGTTTGTATTTCACGAGCGCGATGTCAGGTTCGACGCCGGTGGTGTCGCAGTCCATCAGGAAGGCAATCGTGCCGGTGGGCGCGAGCACCGTGACCTGGGCGTTGCAATAGCCGACCTGCTCGCCGCGCTGTAACGCGCGATCCCAGCAGCGGCGCGCTTCATCTTTCAAGTAACCGAACTCCGCGCTCGGATGAATTTCCTCGACGGCTTCGCGGTGCTGCTTGATCACGCCGAGCATGGAATCAATGTTGTTCTTCTTCACCGTCTGGGTGACCCCGGCGCAATGTGAACTCTCGTAGCCGGGGAACGCACCCATGACGGAGGCCAGTTCAGCGCTTTGCTCGTAGGCGTGGCCGGTCATGATCGCGGTGAGCGCGCCGGCGAGGGCGCGGCCTTCATCGCTGTCGTAGGACAGGCCGTAGCTCATGATGAGCGAGCCGAGATTCGCGTAGCCGAGACCGAGCGTGCGGAAGATGTGGGAGTTTTCCGCGATGTCCTTCGTGGGATAGCTCGCGTTGTCCACGAGAATTTCCTGCGCGGTGATGTAGATGCGCACGGCGGCCTTGTAACGCTCGATGTCGAACGTGCCGTCCTCGCGTTTGAACTTCATCAGGTTCAACGACGCCAGATTGCACGAGGTGTTGTTGAGGAAAACGTATTCGCTGCACGGATTCGTGGAGTGGATCGGCTCGGTGCCCTTGCACGTGTGCCACTTCTGGATCGCGCCGTCGTACTGCATGCCGGGGTCGCCGCACGTCCAGGTGCCCTCGGCGATCTTGAAGAGCAACTTGGCGGCGTCCTTCTTGTCGAGCGGCTTGCCGGTGGTCGTGGCGCGCGTCCACCATTCCTTGCCCGCGGCGGCGGCCTGCATGAATTCGTCGCTGGCGCGCACGGAGAGGTTTTCGTTCTGATACATCACGCTGCCGTAGGCGTCGCCGTTGTAAGAACCGTCGTAACCCTGTTCGATCAAGGCCCACGCCTTGCGTTCTTCCTTCTGCTTGGCGTCAATGAACTCCTCGATGTCGCCGTGCCAGTCACGGAGCGTGTTCATCTTGGCCGCGCGCCGGGTCTTGCCGCCGGACTTCACGACGTTCGCGACCTGGTCGTAAACTTTCAGGAACGAGAGCGGCCCGCTCGGGCGACCGCCGCCACTGAGTTTTTCACGCGCGGAACGGATCGGCGAAAGGTCCGTGCCCGTGCCGGAGCCGAACTTGAAGAGCATCGCCTCGGCGTGCGCCAGCTTCATGATGCTTTCCATGTTGTCATCCACCGACTGGATGAAGCACGCGCTGCACTGCGGATATTCGTATTGCGTCGAAGCGCGTTCGGCCTCGCCGGTCTTGCGGTTGTAAACCCAGTTGCCCTGGCCGGAGTTCTTGCCGATGCCGTATTGGTGATAGAGGCCGACGTTGAACCAGACCGGCGAATTGAACGCGCCGTATTGGTTCACGCACAGCCAGGTGAGTTCCTCGAAAAAGATTTCGCCATCGGCCTGGCTGAAGTACCCGTCCTTGACGCCCCAGTCCGCGATGGTCCGCGCGATGCGATGGATGAGTTGCCGCACCGAAGTCTCGCGCTCGGGCGTGTTCTGCTCGCCATAAAAATATTTCGACACGACGACCTTCGTGGCGAGCAGCGACCACGACTTCGGCACTTCGACGTTTTCCTGTTTGAAAATCACCTTGCCGGCGTCGTCGGTGATCTCGGCGGTGCGGCGCTCCCATTTGAGCTGGTCGAAGGGATTGATGCGCGCGTTGCTGAACACGCGTTGCAGCGGGAGCGTTTTCTTCGCGGGCGGCGGATTGTTTTTGGCGGTGCGCGTCGCGGTGACCGTCGAGGTTCGCCGGCGGGTCGTTTGCGGGGCCGAAGTCAAAGCCGTCTCGCGTGTATCAATCATGGCGTTCACAGAGAAATTTCAGTTAAAATTGTTCCGACTGCCGGGCTTTCGAGGCAAAAAGGCGACCGTAAAAAGACGTTAAACAGAGCTAAAATCCTCGAAAAACGAACCGCTTCGCCCGGCACCGTTTCCCCAATTAGTGGGGGAACGGGCCGTATCTTGATACCACTAATTGTGGCTGCCAAGAAAAATTTTCCAAAAAAGTTGCTGAAAGATTATTCACCAATAACGACGCGGGTTTTCTCGCGAAAATATTTTCAAATCGCGCAGGTTGTTCACCGCGGCGAACAACTTCCCGGTGAACAAGTGGCGGACTTCAACGGCGGTGTGGCACGCGGGATGGTCGGCGGCGCGTTTGTTTGGATTCGATGGTCTTGGGGCGGGCTTTTGGCACGAGCACCACGGGGCAGCCCTCGTAACCGAAGGCTTTGCGCAGTTCGCCGGCGAGATATTTCTTGTAGGGGTCGGAAAATAGCTCGTCGCGGTTGACGAAAAGCAGAAACGTGGGCGGCGCGCGCCGGACTTGCGTGGCATAAAAGAATTTCAACCGGTGACCCAGCGCGCTGACCGGCTGGCGGCGCTCGACGGCGTCGTTGATGGTACGGTTCAGGATCGCGGTCGGAATCTTCTGCTGCAACTGTGCCGCCAGGTAACGAACCGCTTCGAGCAGGCGCTCGAGTTGAAAGCCGGATTTTGCCGACGTGAAAATCACCGGCGCGTAGTCTAGGAAAAATAATTTCTCCTGCACCCACTGGCCGAAATCCGAGAGCGTGGTCATGCGCTCGCGCTCCTCGTGTTTCGTCTTGCGATGGCGGCGGGCGATTTCCTCCGTGCGCGCCTTGCGGACGGATTCCTCGTAGAGATCCCACTTGTTGACGACGAGGATGCACGCCTTCCGGTTCTCCACGATCCGGTCCGCGATCTTTTTGTCCTGTTCCAGAATTCCCGATTCCGCGTCGAGCACCAGCACCGCGATGTCGCAGCGGATGATGGACTCTTCGCTGCGTTGCACGCTGAAAAATTCCACCGAGTCGTCCACGCGCCGCAGCTTTCTCATCCCGGCGGTATCAATCAAAATGTATTTCTCCCGCACGCCGCCGGTTTCCACTTCGAAGGGAACGTCCACCGCGTCGCGCGTCGTGCCGGGGATCGGGCTGACGATGACGCGCTCGGATTTCGTGAGCGCGTTGATGATGGAAGATTTGCCGACGTTCGGGCGCCCGACGATGGCGAGCTTCAACGGCCCGGACGGTGGATGAAATCCCGGCTCCGGCGCGACGGTTGCGGCGGCTTCGCCGTCGCCGGCCGGTTCCAGACTCTGGACTTCAGACTCCGGACTCTGGACGGGGAGAAGGGCAAGCGCCGCTTCGATCAAATCCTCGATGCCCAGCCCGTGAATCGCCGTGACCGGAAAAATTTTATCAAATCCCAGCGCGACGAACTCGTGCGTCTGCGGCTCGGCTTTCTGCGTGTCCACCTTGTTCACCGCCACGAGCACGGGCTTGCCGCTTTTGCGGAGACGCTGCGCGACTTCACGATCCAACGGCACGACGCCCTCCTGCACATTGACGACGAGGATGATCACGTTCGCCGCTTCGATGGCGATGTCCACCTGCTCGACGGCGGCCTTGATGATTACGTCCGTGGATTTTTCCCGCCGGAGCAAACCGATGCCGCCCGTGTCCACCAGCGTGAACGGTCGTCCACGCCACTCGCCCTCGGCGGTGATGCGGTCGCGCGTCACGCCGGGTTGGTCATGGACGATGGCGATGCGCCGTCCGACGAGACGATTGAAGAGCGCGGACTTGCCGACATTGGGCCGGCCGACGATGGCGATTAAACCTGACATTAAATCAGAATGGCTGAAAAAAAGGCGGTAGCGAGGCAAAACCGCCCGGCATTTCGCAACGTCACGCGGCGGCGAATCAGTCGGTCTGGGGTTCGGAGGCGGGCAAGCGATGGCGGACGGCCTCGCTCACTTGACGGCGACCACGAGAAATTGTTTTCCCAGCACCCGCCAGGCTGGTTTCAGTTTCAAAAAAGCCCGCACAAAAAACATCGGATATTGCCGGCCGCCAGCCATCGTGTACGGGAGAAACTTTGCGACGCAGGATTCAATGGAGAATTTGCGGTTCACCAGCGCCTCGCGCAAAGACAATTCCGTCAGCGGCAGGTAGTGGTCCCAAAAATCCCAGTACGTCCCGGGCAGATATTTGGTGTTCGGGCCGAGCGCGATGAGCCGCCCACCCGGTTTGAGACAGCGATGGGCTTGGTCCAGAGTGCGGCCCAGCGCGGGTTTGTCCGGCAGGTGTTCAAAAAAATTGCTGGTGAAAACGACGTCCAGCGAGTTTTCCGGCAGTTGCCATTCCGTCGAGCAATCCTGCAAGAGCGCGTTGACCCCCGCCTCGACCCGGCGCGGCATGTCGGGATTCAGATCCATCGCGTATCGCTTGCCACAACGAATCTGGTTGATGAATTCACCGTAGCCGCAACCGAGGTCGAGCACGGCGGCCTCCGGCGCGACGTAGCGCTGGAAGAAATCGTCAATCAACACCCGCCACACCGCGCGGCGGTAATCGAGATTGACGTTGAACCGCGCCTCGTAAATGCGTTGCAGATCGTCGGGGGCGTTGGCGCTCATGATCGTTTCCGGTAATCGCCCCGGCTGAAATATTTCTCCAGCCAGACGTACATGCAGATGAAAAGATAGCGGCTGCCCATTTCCCGGATCTTCAATTTCGCCACGCCCGCGCGCCGGTTGCGCCAGGTGATGGGAATGACCGTCCAACTGTAACCGCGCACGATGGCCTTGAGCGGCAGCTCGACGGTCAGATTGAAGTGCGGCGCGATGAGCGGGCGGCAGCCGTCAATCACTGTCCGCCGATACGCTTTGAACGCGTTCGTCGTGTCGTTCAACTTGATGCCGAAGATCACACGGATGAAAAAATTGGCGAGCCGGTTCACCGTCAGTTTGATTCTCGGATAATCAATCACCCCGCCGCCTTTGACGAACCGGCTGCCGAACACGCAGTCGTATCCCTCCTGCAACAATTTCCAGTACCGCACCGCGTCGCGCGCGTCGTCGGATTCGTCGGCCATCATGATGACGACCGCGTCGCCCTTGCTTCGGTCCAGGCCGAAGATGATCGCGCGACCGAAGCCATTCAGTCCGGTGTTCTGCGCGGGCGCGAGTTCGGGGATCTCTTTTTTCAATGCCTGCAAGACCTGCCAGGTCTTGTCACTGCTGCCGTCATCCACGACGACGATCTCGTGGGGCACGCCCTGAAGTTTCAACTCCAGATGCAAATGCCGGACGGTGGGGCTGAGCGACGCTTCCTCGTCCCGCGCCGGGATGACCACCGAGAGCAGGCGTAAATCGTTTTTCTGCGCCGATGGTTGGGTGGCGTTCATGCGGCGGTCACGGCGAGCTGGGAACAGCCACGACCCGCGCAACATGGTTTCTGAATTTCAAGGGGCGAAAAAGATGACCGCCCCGCGGGCCTACTTCAAGGCCAAAAGGTCCTGATGCCTTTGAACAAAGTGCTTTGCTTTCGCGCACCTTTGTGTAAAAACAGCGCCGTGAGCCGGATGGCTCACAGCCTCACGATACCCAACACAACTAAAGACCTCAAAAAAATTTACTATGAACAATGATCAAGGTGCTGCTGTGGCCGCCGCCGGAATCGGGATCGGGCTGCTGGTGATCCTGGTGTTTCTTTGTATTGGGCTAGTGCTCCACATTTTGTTTTCCTTTTGCTTCAAGCGCATCTGCGAAAAGTGTGGGATCAAACCAGGGCTTTTAATTTGGATTCCCTTTTTCAATTTTATTCGGTTGCTTCAGGCGGCGAAATTGTCCGGCTGGTTAATCATTCCGTCTATAATCCCGCCTGTCGGGTTGGTTATTGGGATTATCATGTGGGTGAAAGTCTGTGAAGCTCGCGGAAAAAGTGCGGCGCTGGTAATCGGCCTGATCCTGCTGCCGATTATTTTCATCCCGTACCTCGCGTTCTCCGAGTAAGCGTGCGCGCGCCGGGAGGAGTTCAGGAAACCTCACGCGCGAGACTTCTCGCCCGCCGCACCCACACGCGATCCCGCCGCCGCTGAAATGCCGGCGCGTGCGGATCGTCCGCCAGCACGTCCTTGATCTCGGCGCTCGCGAGGTCGGGCTTTCCCTTCGCGAGATAAAGTTCCGCGAGCTGCACCTTCGCCCGCGGATAGGCGTGGTTCTGTGTGATGTGCTGCCAGTAGAGCAGGGCGTTGTCCATTTCGCCCAGCGCCGTGAGCGTTTCCGCCAGCGCCATCATCGTGTGGCCGTAATCGTGATCCGGTTTTTCATGCATCACGCTTTCGAGCAGCGGCCGCGCCTCGGAGGGGCGTTTCAGCCGGAGCAGGCACTGGCCGTAATGCGCGCGCGTGTCAATGTCCTGCGCGTCGCGCTCCATCGCCGCGCGATAGCACGCCTCCGCCTGGTCCAGTTTGCCGCGCTGAAAATAGACGTCGCCGAGTTGAAAGTGATGGTGCGCCTTGTCGAGGTGATGGATTTGCGCTTGAAGTTCCTTGATGCGTCGCCGGCTTAAAGCGCCGGGCAGTTCAAAGCCACGCAGCCCGGCATCGCGAAACACGTTGAAAAAATACCAGAGCGTCCCGATGCCGGGAAAAAACAAAAGGATTCCGAGCCACATCCATTCGCGGCGGCGGATCGCGTCAATGATCATCCAGAGATTGAAAAGCCCGAGCAGAATCAAACCGACCACACTGAGCCACGACTCGACGCGATAAACCACCTCGGTTGAGCTGTCCATGGGTTCCACGGGCGAAAGCTTGAACATGACCCGCGCGGACGGCAACAAAACTTTGCGCCGGGAGCGACCTTCTCCCGCGCATCCGGTTTGGAACCTCCGCCGGGGGCGTCGCTCGCACGGTTGTTGCGCGCGAATTCGCGTCTTGTTTTCGCGATGCGGGTCGCGTAACTCTCTGCGGCATTTGCGCCATGAAGAAGACGCTCATCGTCATGCCGACTTACAATGAACGGGAAAATCTCCCGCGCATGGTGCAACGCCTTCTTTCACTGCCCGTCGCTGTTGACCTGCTCGTGGTGGACGACAACTCGCCGGATGGCACCGGCAAAATCGCCGACGAACTCGCGGCAAAACATCCGAACGTTCACGTCCTCCATCGCCAGGAGAAGAATGGTTTGGGCCGCGCCTACATCGCGGGCTTCAAGTGGGCGCTGGCGAAGGATTACGATTTCGTTTTCGAGATGGACGGCGATTTCTCCCACAACCCCGACGATGTTCCGATCCTGCTCGAAGCCGCGAAAGACGCCGACGTCGTCATCGGTTCGCGCTACATCGGCGGCATCCGCATCATCAACTGGCCGCTCAGCCGGCTGATGTTGAGCAAGAGCGCGGCGACTTATGTTTCAATCATCACGGGGATGCCCTTCGCTGATCCGACGGCCGGTTACAAATGTTTTCGTCGCAGCGCGCTGGAAGCCATCAACCTCGATGAAGTCCGCAGCAACGGTTACAGCTTCCAGATCGAACTCCACCACAAACTCTGGCGGCAGGGGAAAAAAATCGTGGAAATCCCGATCATCTTCACCGAACGCGCGCAGGGCCACTCGAAGATGGCCGGCAACATCGTGAGCGAAGCAATCGTGATGGTGTGGCGGCTGTGGTTTCAAAACGGCTGCCGCCGGAAGCCGCGAAAGTCCAGCACCACCGCGAGCTAGGCTGGTTGCCAGGGAAAATTTTCGGAAAGGAGCGCCGAGCACCGCCTCGGCCCGTTGCGAAAATCCGTTTCTACTGGCCGAGACGGTGCTCGGCGCTCCGGCTCAAGTTGCGGAGCGCGTCGGGATGGAAGCCGTCGCCGGGGCGGTCGGTGATCAAGTCCCCTTCCGCATCGCCTCCACGAGCATGAGCTTCCGCAATTCTTGTTCGACCTGTTCCTCCGACCATTCCTGATGCTCCCGCTGGATTGCTTCGGCTCGGGCGCGGCGTGCATCCCAAAACATCTGCTCAGCCAACATCAGTCGCTCCTGGCCCGTCATGCGCCGAAGTTCAGCGATCCTCTCAGTTGTGAGTGGCTCGAGTTCTTGCCTGGAGTGAAACTACAAAAGTGTTTTTGCCTTGGCCAGCGCTTCGTCGAGCTTGCCCGCGTCCTTGCCACCGCCGCGGGCGTGGTCGGGTTTGCCGCCACCTTTGCCGCCGACGATGGGGGCGATGGCTTGAATGATTTTGCCCGCTTGAACTTTGGCAGTGAAGTCGGAGGAAACGGTGGCGATCAATGTCACCGCTGTTTCCGAACCGCCGCCGAGGACGACCACGCCTTTGAAGCGGCCTTTGAGCGAATCGGCAATGGCCTGGAGAAATTCTCCATCCGCATCGCCGAGGTTGTGGGTGATGAGTGGGATGCCGTTCACGGTCGCGACGTGCGCGAGCAATTCGCTGGCGGCATTCGACGCGTTGCGTTGCATCGCCATCTTCACCTCTTTCTCCAACGCTTTTTGGTGCGCGAGCAGGGAATCAATTTTCTTTTCGAGTTCGTGGATCGGGCTGCTGACTTTCCCGGCAACGGCCTTGATCAACTCGCGATCCAGTTTCATCGCGTCGAACGCGGTGAGGCCGGCGATGGCTTCGATGCGGCGGACGCCGGCGGCGATGGCGTTCTCGCCGACGATGCGGAACAAACCAATCTCGCCGGTCGCTCGTGTGTGCGTGCCGCCGCAAAGTTCCATCGAATAGCCATCGAGCTTCCCGGTGTGGCCGCCGATCTGGACGACGCGGACGGTGTCGCCGTATTTGTCGCCGAAGAATTGCATGACGTCCTTGCGCGATTTCACGTCGGCGTAGGGGACTTCCGTCCACGCGACGCCGGCGTTTTCGAGGATGCGTTCGTTGACGAGCTTCTCGATGTCAGCCACCTGCGCGGGCGTGAGCGGCGCGCTGTTGAAGTCGAAGGTCAACTTGTCCGGCCCGACGAATGAACCTTTCTGCGACGCTTCCTTGCTTGCGACTTCGTGCAACGCCCAGTGCAGCAAATGCGTGACGGTGTGGTGGCGTTGGATTGCGGAACGACGGTTCTTGTCCACCGTGAGCGTTACGCTTGAACCAACCGCGGGGACTTCGGACGAATTGCCGATTGCCGATTGCCGATTGCCGATTGCTTCGGCAGTTCCAGCGTCGCTGATGAAATGAAGCCAGGTGTTGCCGGATTTCTGCGTGTTGGTGATGCGCCAAAGTTGACTGCCGTGTTCGAGTTCGCCGGTGTCGCCGACTTGGCCGCCCATCTCGGCGTAGCAGGCGCTGGTGTCGAGGATGACGGCGGTTTTGTCCTTCACGCTGACGACTTCGACGACCTTGGCGTTGGTTTCCAACTTTTCGAAGCCAACGAACTTCGTGGGCGTGGTGGTCTCGATTTGCGAAAGCGAAATGACTTCCTTCTTCTGCGCGGCGCGGGCGCGATTGCGCTGTTGATCCATACGAATTTCAAACAGCCCTTTGTCAACATGGAGGCCACGCTCGCGCGCCATCAACTCAGTAAGGTCAACAGGAAATCCGTAGGTGTCATACAGCTTGAATGCGTCATCACCGGAAATAGAAGGACGACCGCCGAGCAACCTATCGAAGCCCTCACCCGTTACGCTTGTGACGTCAATTTGTACTTTGGGGAGCGCCCGTCCGGCGTCATGGACATTCGAAAGCATGCCGCTTGCTCCGCCGGCGCGATAAGGCGACAACTCAATCACCATGCGTTCGCCTAGCCCCTTGTTCGTTGAATATTGCTGAACCGCACGAATTGCTGCGTTAAAGAATTCTTCGATGCCAGTGTCCAAAGTTTTGTTAAACGCCTCCTCCTCGATGCGGATCACATCTTGGACGTGCTTCTTCTTGGTGCGGATTTCGGGGAAGATGTCGCCCATCGTGGCGGCGAGCACGTCCACGAGTTTGTAGAAGAAGGGTTCGTGGAAGCCGAGCGTGCGGCCGTAGCGCACGGCGCGGCGCAGGATGCGGCGCAGGACGTAGTTGCGGTCGGTGTTGCCGGGTTGGATGCCGTCGGCAATCGCGAACGAGAGCGTGCGGATGTGGTCGGCGATGACGCGAAAGGCGATGTCGAGGGCGATTTGCTCTGCGGCAGGAGCGCGGGCCTTTAGGCCGCTTCGCGTTGATTCACCTTCGGGCGCCGGAACTGTTGCGGACGTTGAAGCGGGCTGAAGCCCCGCGCTCCCCGGAAGCGTGCTGCCGTATTTCTTGCCACTCAACTTTTCCAGCACGTCGAAGCTGGGGCGGAAGATGTCGGTCTCGTAGTTGGAAATTTTCGCGTTCTTGAAATCCGTCAGGCCTTTCGTGCCTTGGATGATGCTGGTGACGCGCTCGAAGCCCATGCCGGTGTCCACGTGCTTGGCGGGCAGGGGAGAGAACGTTCCGTCCGGGTTCGCGTTGAACTGGATGAAGACGAGATTCCAGATCTCAATGCAGCGGGCGTCGCCTTTGTTGACGAGCGAACCTTTCGTGTCACCGGCGGGCGTGAGGTCCACGTGCAGTTCGGAGCACGGGCCGCACGGGCCGGTTTCGCCCATCATCCAGAAGTTGTCTTTCTTGTTGCCGTTGACGATGTGGACGGCGGGGTCGAGGCCGACGCTGCGGAATTTCTCGGCCCAGAAGTTCCAGGCATCCTGATCGAATTCGCTGGGGTCGTTTTTCGATTTGTCCGGATTGTAAACGGTGGCGTAGAGGCGCGACGGCGGGAATTTCCAGATGTTGATGACAAGTTCCCACGCCCAGTCAATGGCCTCGCGTTTGAAGTAATCGCCGAAGCTCCAGTTGCCGAGCATCTCGAAGAACGTGTGGTGATAGGTGTCGAGGCCGACGTCGTCGAGGTCGTTGTGTTTGCCACCGGCGCGGATGCATTTCTGGGTGTCGGCGGCGCGACCGGGCGTGTAAGGGCATTTGGTCTGGCCGAGGAAGATGGGCACGAACTGGTTCATGCCGGCGTTGGTAAACAGCAGGTTCGGGCTGTCCGGCATGAGCGAGGACGACGGGACGATGGTGTGCTGCTTCGACTTGAAGAAGTCGAGGAACGACTGGCGGATTTGAGTGCTGGTCATCTTAAAAAAAAGTTACAGGTTGAAAGTTGAAGGTTGAAAGTTTCGTTCGTCGTGCGTCGCAAGAATCCTGCAACCTGCAACCTTCAACCTGCAACCGCTTTGCAAAATCAGGCGGGGAGATTAGCCAAAAGCGGCGGGGCTAGGCGAGTGGAAGTTTCCCCCCGGGGACATCGGCGGACCGCGTCGGATCAGCGCTGGGCAGCGAGTTTCTTTTGTCGGCGAATCAGTTTGAGATGGCCGTAACCGACGAGCTTGCGCCGTTGTTCATCCCAGAGACGGAACGTGAAGGATTTGAAACTGCCGATCAGCGTGACGGGTTTCACGGTCTGGAACAACGGCTCGGCGTTGTGGCATTTTTCCAGATGATAATTCGGAATCCGCGGGCTGAGATGGTGGATGTGATGAAAGCCGATGTTGCCCGAGAACCATTGCAGGATTTTGGGAAGTTTGTAGAACGAACTGCCTTGCAACGCCGCCTTGGCGTAATCCCATTCCTCGGCGCGATCCCAGTAAACGCCCTCGAACTGATGTTGCACGTAGAACAGCCACACGCCGGCCGAGCCGGCCACCATCAAGACGGTGAATTGAATGATCAGGTACGCCTTCAATCCGAAAACCCAGATCAAACCCACGGCCATCATGCCGATCGCCAGATTTGTCAGATGGACGGAGTAGCGCTCGCGCGTCGGCGCTTTGGGTTTGGGGATGCGGTTGATGCCCAGAAACAAAATCAGCGGCGCGACCACGAACAGCACCATCGGATTGCGCGCCAGCCGATATGAGAACCGCCGCCAGCGCGACGACTCCAGATATTCTTGCACGGTCAACGTCCAGACATCGCCGGTGCCGCGCCGGTCCAGATCGCCCGAACTCGAATGATGGATGGCATGTTCCCAGCGCCAGTGCAGGTACGGCGTGAACGTCAGCCAGCCGGTGATGGCGCCCAGAATGTGATTGGCGCGCGGCGACTTGAAATAGGATCCGTGACCGCAATCGTGGGAAATGATGAAGACCCGCACCAGGAACGCGCCCGCCAGAATTGCCAGCGGCACCGTGAGCCACCACGACACGGCCAGGCTGAGGTACATCAAATACCAGAGCGCCGCGTACGGGACGAGCGTATTGACGATCTGCCAGACGCCGCGACCGACCGAAGGCTTCTGGTAGCGCGCTACAATTTCCCTCCAGGCGGAAGGGTCCGTTGGGCTTTCGGCTTTGGGCGGAACTGAATCATTCGTCATCATTAATTGCTTTCTGCCGGACCATCAAAAGCTGGACGGCTGTGTCTTGATGAGAGCGGCGCGGTCACACAGTATCCGACAATGGTGATGGCAACAACACTCAATGTTAAAAATTTCAGTTGGAAATGGTGACTGGTGAATGCCGTCGCATAATGTGCCGGCCCGCCCGCAACCGTCCGTCAACCGCGCGGAATATTTTTGGCCGCGTGCGGTCCGCGGGTCGGCAGGAATGTTTTTTGATTTCCCTGCGTGGGCCGCGGTATCGGCATGCGGCCCGAAGAGTTGGGCAATTTGTTCAACGCCTTCCGGCAATTGGACTCCGGCCTGAACCGCCAGCATGAAGGCACGGGCCTCGGCCTGGTGATCTGCGAAAAACTGCTCAAAGCCATGGGCGGCGACATCGCCGTGCAAAGCCAGTGGGGTGCCGGCCGCACGTTCACCGTGACGTTGCCCATCGAGGCACCGGCCAAGAATCAGCAACCGCACTGCCCACGAAAACGAAAGTTCTCGTCATCGAAGACAACGAGCAAAACCTTTACCTCGCGACCTTCCTGCTCGAACGGCATGGGTTGGAAATCATTCCCGCCCGCACCGGGCCGCAGGGCGTGGACCTGGCGGCGCACGATCGCCCGGACTTGATTCTGCTGGATATTCAACTGCCCGGGATGGACGGTTACGAAGTGGCGCGACAGCTCAAACTCATTCCGTCGCTGGCCGGCGTGCCGATCGTGGCCGTCACGCGCAACGTCACCGGGCGCAAGCAGGCGGAGGCGGAGTTGCGCGAATCGGAGCGCCGCTTTGCCGAACTGTTCGCCAACGTGGAAATGCTCACGGTGATCTTGGACCGCGACGGGCGGGTGGCCTTCTGCAATGATTACCTGCTGCGTTTGACGGGCTGGCAGCGGGCCGAAGTCCTGGGGAAAGATTGGTTCAAAATGTTCGTGCCGCCGGAGCTGGGTTTGCGATCGCGTTACGAGAACAACATCGCGAACGGAGCCATCAGTTCGCACTTCGAGAACGACATCCTGACGCGCGCGCGGGTGGGCGGCGGCGCATTGCCTGGAACAACACAATGCTCCGCGATACGAGCGGGCGCGTGGTCGGCACCGCCAGCTTGGGCTAGGACATCACCGAGCGTCAACGGGCCGAAGCCGCCCTGCGCGAAAGCGAAGCGAAATTCCGGACCCTGATCGAGCGCATGGGTGAAGGCCTGGTGCGGGTGGATGACAACGACATCATCCAGGTCGTGAACCCGAAGATTTGCCGGATGCTGGGTTATACCGAGGCGGAAGTGCTCGGCCAGCACGCCGCCACGTTGCTCAACCGTCCGGAAGATCAGGCCACCATGGCCGAACGTAACCGGCAACGCACCCAAGGCATCTCGGAGGGCTATGAGATTCCCCTGCGGAAAAAATCCGGCGAGTTTCTCCTCACCTGGCTTTCGGCCACGCCCGTGACACCGGTGGAGGGTCAAACCTCCGGCTCGATGGCCATCATCACCGACATCACCGAGCGCAAGCGGACGGAAGCCGCGCTGCGAAAGTCGGAGGAGCGATTTGCCGGGGCCTTCCGCTCCAGCCCCGACGGCATCGTGATCAGCCGGCTGAGCGACGGACTGGTGTTGGAAGCCAACGACAGCTTTTGCCGCATCGCCGGGTGGTCGCGCGACGAAGTGGTGGGTCACACCGCTGCGGAACTTCAGTTGTGGGAGCAGCCGGCGGCGCGGCAGCAATACGTCGAACGTCTGCGCGCGCACCTGCGAGAGCCTTTAAGCCAACGCGGCTTCCTGGCTGGAAGCGGGTGTCAACTTTCTCGCCAAGCCGGTGCAGGTCCATCGCCTCGCGCAGACGGTGTGGAATTGCCTGGATAAAAGTTGATGAGGATCGCGCTTCAGGCCGGCGGAAATTTTCAGCCGCCGACAACGGGCGCTCACGCGGCTTTCACCGGCAGCGGGTTCGCCGCCGGCCGGTGATCCACGAGTCTTTGTTCCTTGAGCACTTCGCCCACGCCCTGGAGCCGGCGAATATGTTCGGTGTCGTGAAATTGAATCCGGTTGGGATGAATTTCCAGCCGCGTGAAGCAACGGGCGCTGAGGTCGCGGCCGAGTTGCGTCTCGTCGGCGCCGTTGATCTTCTGGACGTGCAGAATGATCTCGTCCAGTTCCAGCGGGTCGTCGTTGACCTTGCGAAGTTCCACCTGCCACGCGCCGATCTGCGGCGCGTCGTCGAGCACGTGTTCCAGTTCGTTGAAATCCACGAGCGTGCCCTTGAGCTTGTCGAACGCCATCTCCTTGACTTCCGAGCGGCGGGAAATGTTGCCCACCAATCGCGGCAGGGAACGGCCGCAATGAGGGCAAGCTTCGTAAGTGAGGCCGCCGTCAATGAAATCGCCGGTGCGATAGCGCAGCACCACGCTGCCCCGCGCGTCGAGCGGCGTGAACACCAGTTCACCCGGCTGTCCGGGCGGGAGCGGGGCGCCGGTCTTCGGATCAATCACCTCCATGATCCCGAGGTCGGGATGCAGATGGTAACCGCCGGAAGGTTGGTCGTGCGGGAAGGGACATTCCGACCACGCCTGCTTGGCCTCAGTGAAGCCGTACGTGGCGAGCACGTCCACCTTGGGGGCGCCAAGCTCGGCCGCGAGGTCGCGAAGTTTCTGGCGCAAGCCGTCGTTGACTTTTTCGCCGCCGAGCACGATCTGCCGCAAATTCTCGCAACGCACGCCTTCCTCCGCCGCCTGGCGCAGCAGGTGATACATGAAAGTCGGGATGCCGATGATGACCTCGGGTTTGAATTTGCGCAGGTGGCGGATGGTGCCATCCGTGCCCATGACTTTGCCGCCGCCGGAACTGAGCGTCATGACGCCGGCCGCGGTGCCAGCATAATGCGTGAACCAAAAAGCAAGATGCGGCGCGAAGGGAAAGATGTTGAACAAACGATCCTCGCGCCGGGCGGCGCAGATTTCCACCATCCGCCCGGCGGCGGTGGCGAGATGGGTGAGATCGCGCTGGGTGTAAAAGAACGGCGTCGGTTCCGCGCTGCGCCCGGTGGTGAAGGTCACGAAGACCGGACGAAACTCGGATTCAAAACTTTCCCGCACGCGCGCTTTGCCCTGGAGCAGTGCGCGCACGATGGTTTCCGGGCGGCGCGCCAGCACTTTTTGGTCGGGCACCAAAATGAAATCTTTGAACCGCTGCGGATGCTCCGGGGTGGCCAACAAGTCCGCCTTGGTGGTGAAGGGCACGCGCGACAAATCTTCGAGGGTCTGAAATGAATCGGCGCTCAGGCCGTGCTCGCGAAACATCCTGCCGTAATGCGCCGAGAAGGGCAGGACCACGTTGCCCAGGTAGCGGCGCAGTTGTCCGGCCTGCAATCGGCGGATGGCGGCTTCAGGCAATTGCTGCCACCGCTTCTGCAATCGGGTTCGGTTCATGATTCATCTCCGTTCGGTTCACCAGGGTTTTGATTTCTGCGAGCTGCCGTTCCGCCGCTTCCCGGCCGAGCTGGATGAATTTTCCGGGCTGGCGGTAATCCACCCAGCGGTCGTCGCAAATTTCCGGTCGCAAGACGACGTCGGCCAGTCGGCACGACGCTTCGGCCACGCGAATCTGCGCGCCGTAAATGCTGCGCATGAGGATTTCAAAAATATTTCCCCGCGCGAAATAGTTCAGCCGCTGATTCACCGGGCGGATTTTGCGATACAGCTTGTGCGCGGTCGTCTCGTGGGTTCGATCCGGTTCCCGCCCCGCCGCGAGGCCGCTGCGAATGCGCTCGGGCGACGGGATGACGTCCACGGCGATGACGCGCGAAATTCCCATCTCGCGCAGCACATCCACCGGCAACGGATCCACGATGCCGCCGTCAATGTAGGTTTCCCCGTCCAGCGTGACCGGCACACAAATTCCCGGCACCGCGCTGCTGGCATGAACGGCGTCGGCGACTTCGCCGCTGGAGAAAACCACGCGCTCAAGCGTGGCGAGATTGCTGGCCACGATGCGCAAAGGCCGCGGCAGGTCGCCAAAGCGCGCGTGACCGAGCGAACGCATCAGCCGTTTTTTTACCGCGAAGCCGCGCATGAGTCCCTGGCGCGGCGGGAACACGGGATCAATCAAGGTCCACAACGCCCAGCGCGCTTCCAGTTCGCGCGCGAGTCGTTCCAGTTCGGTGCCGTCGTTCCCTTGCGCCCAGAGCGAGCCGACGTACGCGCCCATGCTCGACCCGGCCACGACGTCCACCTCGATGCCGTTCTCTTCCAATACCTGGATCACGCCGATGTGCGCGAAGCCTTTGGCGGCGCCGGATGACAGCGCCAAACCCACCAGCCGCCCGCCGACTTCCCGCGCGAGGCGGCGGACGTCGGCGCAAAATAGTTTCGCAGGGTTGATTCGCGGCGCCGTCTCCAGGTTCGGACAGGCGTGGACAAACATGTGAATCGGGGTTGCCTCACGTTGAACGAGCATGTCCAGGTCGTTCAACGGTTGACCCTCGGCCAGACACGCGATGGGTTTGACGTGAGCGCCGCCATCGCGACAACGCGCCCGCACTTCGCGCATCACCCGTCCGGCGTGAGCAACATTTTCGTTGTTCGCTTGAAGAAAAAGATAAGCCAGGTCCGAGCGCACCAGACATTCAACGAGCCAGGGCGCGGCCCGCTCGCCAGCCGGAACTTCAAGCAACACGTGGCGAAAGTGACAACTCAACTGGCTCATGAGCGAAGCAAGGCCCTCGGGTGAGGGCGGGTCGCTCCGAATGCCGAGGGTCAGGGTGTGAAATCCCGCTTCGGTCCGGTCCACGCTGGCCGGCATGTGAAACGCGCCGTTGAGATACGGGTTTGACTGGCCCCCGAATTTCGCAGCGGCCTCGTCGGACTGCTCTTCGAAACGAACCAGCACCACGGACGCGTGCGTCTCCTCAAAAATGGAGCGGGCCAATCGCTCGCTGATCAACGAAGCGGGAATGGATTCGGAGGCGAAAGTCAGCGTGATGATCTGGCGGCGCCACCGGTGAAGGCCGGAATCCTGCGGGAGGATTGAGTCGCCCGAACCGGGAAATCTGTTGCCGCAATGTGACGGCGGATTCGCCACCTGATCGCACAACCCGTCCAGTGAAAACCTCCCTTCATTCTCCCGGACTAATCGGTCGCCATTCATAAACAACTCCCGCAGACCTGTAGAAGAGTTAGACCAGAATGGCGCTTAGTTAAGGGCATGTGTCGTTGATTTTTTCTGGGTGGCTTCGGCAATGATTTCCTGCCGGGGGCGCATCAACAAGGGAAAGTTTTTCGGCCTCCGTTTCCTCATGCGCGGTTCGGATCGCTCAGGGCGTTCCAGCAGC
>SIBJ01000156.1 GCA_009695195.1 Pedosphaera sp. | reverse complement strand
TGCTTGTCCACCAGCGGATCGTAGGGGACCGGATAATGACCGTCGTAGCAGGCCATGCAGAATGATTCCTTCGGCAGCCCCGTCGCCGCCACCATGCCGTCCTGGGAAAGATAGCCGAGCGAATCCGCGCTCAGATACTGGCGGATCTCGTCGAGCGAATAATTGTTCGCCATCAGCTTGCTGCGGTCGGGGAAGTCGATGCCATAGACGCAGGGATTTTTGTGCGGCGGACAACTGACGAGCACATGCACCTCCTTTGCGCCGGCCTCCTTCAGATTGTTCACGCGCGCCTTGCAGGTCGTGCCGCGCACGATGGAGTCGTCCACGATGATGACGCGCTGGTCCTTCACCAGCTCGCGAATCAGGTTCAGCTTCACGCGCACGTTGAAGTCGCGGATGAGCTGTGACGGCTGGAGAAAGCTCCGCCCGATGTAGTGGTTGCGGACGAACGCCATCTCGTAGGGGATGCCGCTCTGCATCGCGTAACCGAGCGCGGCGGAGTTGCCGCTGTCCGGCACGGGGATGACCAGATCGGCGTCGATGGGAAATTCCCGCGCGAGCTGGCGGCCCATTTCCACGCGGACTTTATAGACGTTGCGATTGGCAATCGTGCTGTCCGGCCGCGCGAAATAGACATACTCGAAAATGCAGAAGGCGCGGCGCTCGTGTTCCGGAAAGGCCTGCACGCTGCGGAGTCCCTGGTCGTTGATGATGACGATCTCGCCCGGCGCCACGTCGCGCACAAACTTCGCCTGGATCAGATCGAGCGCGCACGTCTCGCTCGCCAGCACCCAGGCGTCGCCGACTTTGCCGATGGAGAGCGGGCGAAACCCGTGCGGGTCGCGCACGCCGATCAGCTCCGTCTCGGTCATGATGACCAGCGAGTACGCGCCTTCGATGCGGCGCACGGTCTCGATCAGATTGTTCTCATGGCCGCCGAGCGTCGGCTGCGCCATGAGATGGAGAATGATTTCGCTATCGACGGTGGTCTGGAAGATCGAGCCGCGTGCCTCCAGTTCCTCGCGCAACTGGGAGGCGTTGGTGAGGTTGCCGTTGTGCGCGATGGCGATCTGCCCGCGCGCGCAGTCGACCGTGAGCGGCTGGGCGTTGCGGATGTGCGAGGAGCCGGTCGTGGAATAGCGGGTGTGGCCGACCGCGACCTTGCCGACGAGGCCGTGCAGCACCTCGCCGTTGAAAATCTGGGAGACCAGCCCCATGCCGCGATGGACGCGGAACTGCGTGCCGTCGCTGGTGACAATGCCCGCGCTCTCCTGCCCGCGATGTTGCAGGGCGTAGAGGCCGTAGTAGGTCAGCTCGGCGGCATTGGGATGGCCGTAAATGCCGAAGACTCCGCAATAATGTTTGGGATAATTTTGCATCGCGCGCGTGACGAGATTCCAGCAGAGGTGATGCAGTCCACGCAAGTCTCAACTGACAATTCCATCACGGCCCGAAAGCGTAGAGCTTCGTCTGCGTTCGCAGATAAAGCCGGTCGCCGACCAGCGCGGGTGTGCCGGCGATCCGCTCCTTGAAATCTGCACGGTGTAAAATCTCCGGGGTGGTGCCTCCGGCCTTGAGCACCGTCAGCTTGCCATCAAGGGAGGACACGTAGATGCGACCATCGGCGGCGACGGGTGACGCGTAGTAGCTGCCGAGCGCGTTCAGCCGTTCCTGTTGGTAAAAAACCTGCCCGGTCTTCGCGTCAAAACACGAAATCATGCCGCCGTCCTTCACCAGATAAAGGCGACCATCATACAGCAGCGGCGAGGGGACGTAGGGCAGTCCGCGCGTCTGCTTCCAGGCGATCTGGCTTTCGGCCAGATTGCCGAGGCCGCCGGGCTTGACGGCCACGAGGATGTTTTCGCCTTTGGCCATCGCGGCTTTCATCAGGTCAAAGTCCTCAGCGGTCAGTTTGCCGTCCCGGTTCGTGTCCATCGCCTTGAAAAACGTGTCCATGCGCACGGCCTTCGCTTCCTCGAAAGTGACGACCCCGTCTTTGTTTTTATCCGCATCCTTGGCCACTCCTGCAAAAGTCGGCATGGGACCGTCGGACTTGCCCGGCGACCAACCGGCAAAAAACAGCAATCCTTCTCCCACCACCGGCGTCGTGCAGGTGAATGACGGCATGCCCGCGAGCGACCATCGTTCCGCGCCGGTTTTCAAATCATAGCCCTTGAGCTTGAGTGAGCCGGACATGACGACTTCCTCTTTTCCGTTGTTCTTCCAGAAAATCGGCGAACCAAAGCTGGGCAGAACGTCCGGCCGGGCCGTTTCCCAGACCTTCTTGCCAGACTTCAATTCCATGGCGAGCAGTGAACAGCCCGTGGCCAGATCGCGGCCAACCAACACCAACCCGCCCGCGAGCGCCGGTGAACCGCCCGTGCCGAAACCCCCGGCCGACTGCGCGACCGGCAAGGGGTGACGCCAGATTTCCTTTCCGGCGAAGTCATGGCAAATCAATCCGCATGATCCGAAGTAACTCACCACCAACTTGCCATCAGTCACCGGCGTGGACGCGGCGGGGCTGCCTTCGGCGGTGTTGAAATCCTCCAACTTCTCCGCCAGCGCGTCGCGCTTCCAAAGCAGTTTACCGTCGCGTCGCTGGTAGCAATGCGTCTCCAGTTTGCCTCCGTCGAAGGCCGTCAGGAAAATTCGGTCGCCCCAGACGCACGGCGAGGACGGTGCCGGCGGCACATTGACTTTCCAGACGACGTTTTCCTCGGGGCCGAACTTCGCGGGTGGTTTCGCGGTGTCGGAAATTCCTGCCGCATTCGGGCCGCGAAACGCCGGCCAGTAATCGCCAGACGCGGCGACGGCCGCTGAACAGATGGTCACACCGAAAGCCAGGGCGAGGAGTGTCTTCATGTGGTGAATGCGGACGAGCTAACCGGCCGGTCAAGCCATAGCGCGAGCGATGGAATTCCACCATGGATCGTGTAGTTCAGTGAGCGGGGCGGAGAATTCGCCGCTGGCGGTTTTCACCGTCAGTTTGTCGCCGCCGACTTTGCCAATCTGCACCGCCGGAACGCCCATGAGCCTGGCACGTTCGACGACTTTCAAGGCATCGAGCGCTTTGCAGGAGATGACGACACGCGATTGAGTTTCGCCAAAGAGCAAGGCGTCGAGGCGCGCACCTTGACTTGTAGCAGCCGACGTGAGTCGGCTCTGATCAATTCCGGATTTTGAATGGAGCGGACTAACGTCCGCTGCTACGGCGGACAAATCCACCGTCGCGCCGATGAGGCGCGGCGTTTCACGGGCGATAAGCTGGCTGATGCAGCTTTCAGCGAGCGCCACGGCCAGGCCGCCGTCGCTGCAATCGTGTGCGCTTTTCACCAGGCCGGATTGAATCAAGCCGAGCAGCGTGGTGTGCAGCGTCTTCGCGGTTTCCAGATCGCAGCGCGGCGGCGAACCGGTCTTCTTGCTGTGAATGACTTGCAGATACGCGCTGCCGCCGAGGCCGAGAATCGGGTCGGCCTGGTCCACGATTTCGCCGAGCAGGATGATGGCGTCGCCTTCGTCCTTGAACCATTGCGTGGTGACGTGTTCCAACTTCTCGATGACGCCGACGACGGCGACGGTGGGCGTCGGGTCAATCGGGCCGGCGGGGCTTTGATTGTAGAGCGAGCAGTTGCCGCCGGTGACGGGTGCGTTGAAAGCGCGGCAGGCTTCGGCCAGGCCGCGCACGCTTTCGCGCATCTGCCAGAACAGTTCCGGCTTGTGCGGGTTGGCCATGTTGAGATTGTCCGTCGCACCGAGCGGTAGCGCGCCGCTGCACGCGAGGTTGCGGCAGGCTTCGGCCACGGTCGCCTTGCCGCCTTCGTAAGGATCGAGATAAACATAGACGCCGTTGCAGTCCACCGTCATGGCGATCAACTTCTCGGAAACTTTCGGGTCGCCGACTTTCGCGGCGAGTTCCGCGCTCATCACGGGCAACGAATCCGTCTTGATGCGGATGACTGCGGCGTCGCTGCCGGGCAACACCACCGAACCGTCGCGCACTTGATGATCGTATTGGCGATAGACCCAATTCTTCGACGCGATGCTCGGCCAGGCCAGCAGTCGCTTCAGCGCATCCGTCGCATCCGTCCCATTGGTCAAATCCGGCGTCCCATCCAACCGGAACGCCCGCACCGCTTTCAAATACTCCGGCTCTTGCGCGTCGCGGTGATACACCGGCGATTCGTCGGCAATTTTCCGCGCGGGAATGTCCACCACGAGTTTGCTGCCGTGACGCACGACCATGTGGCCGGTGTCGGTGATGATGCCAATCTCGGACCACGGCAGATCCCACTTGTCGAAAATGCGTTTCACTTCCTCTTCGCGTCCCTTGTGGACGACGATGAGCATGCGCTCCTGCGATTCCGAAAGCATGATCTCGTAGCTGCTCATGTTCGGCGCGCGTTGCGGAACTTTGTCGAGTTCGATCTCGATGCCCGTGCCGGCGCGCGCGGCCATTTCGCAGGTGGAACAAGTTAAGCCCGCCGCGCCCATGTCCTGCATGCCCGCGACGCAACCGGTGGCGAGCAATTCGAGGCACGCCTCGCACACGAGTTTTTCCATGAACGGATCGCCGACCTGCACCGCGCCGCGCTGTTGTTCGGCGGATTCCTCGGTCAAATCCTGCGACGCGAACGCCGCGCCCGCGAGACCATCACGCCCCGTGGCCGGGCCGACGTAAAACACCGGATTGCCCACGCCCTTGGCCGCGCCGCGCGTGATCTGTTCGTGGCGCAGCACGCCGAGGCAGAAGGCGTTCACGAGCGGATTGCCTTGATACGTCTTGTCGAAATACACCTCGCCCGCGACGGTCGGGATGCCGAAGCAATTCCCGTAATGCGCGATGCCGCTGACGACGCCGGCAAACAATCTGCGATTGTTGGCAATTTCAGCTTTCGAATTTGAAAGGTCAGATTCGCCGTTCGCCGTGATCGGTCCAAACCGCAGCGAGTTGACCGCGCAGACCGGGCGCGCGCCCATCGTAAAAATATCGCGCACGATGCCACCGACACCGGTGGTCGCGCCCTGAAACGGTTCGACCGCGCTCGGATGGTTGTGTGATTCGATCTTGAACGCGATGGCGATGCCGTCGCCGATGTCAATGATGCCGGCGTTTTCCTCGCCCGCGCCGACGAGAATCTTCGGCGACTTGGTGGGGAACGTTTTAAGCAGCGGGCGCGTGTTTTTGTAGCTGCAATGCTCGCTCCACATGACGGAAAAGATGCCGAGCTCGGTGTAGCTCGGCGTACGGCCGAGGATTTCCACGGCGTGGGCATATTCTTCCGGCGTGAGGTTGTGCTTCGCGACGAGTTCGGGAGTGATGGCGGGTTCGGTCATGGGAAAAATCAGAAAGTTGCTAAAAAAATTAAGCGAGTTCCTCAACGTGCTCATCCTCGTATTTTTCGATGAGCACACCGATCACTTCCATCATGGAGGCGAGTGGATGTTTTTCATCCTTGCCCACTTCGTCCACGAGGCGGTCGAGCTGTTTCACCAGTTGGCGGTATTCGCGGTCGTTGTGCGGCACGCGCAACGCCGGCTCGACCTGTGGCCAGACGGCGAACGCTTTGTTCAGTTGTGCGGTTGACATATTATTTCTTCCATTTGCCCGCGTCGTATTCGGCGTGAGTCAGCACGGCGCGAATATACACTTTCCGGCGATTATAGTGAACGGCTGCGATGAGGCGAGCCTTGTTGCCGCCGATGTTGAACACGGTTAATCCACCGACTTGATCCGCGTGCGACAGCAAGCCCCGCAGCTCGGCGAAGTTTGCCGGGTTGTTCCGTTTCAGCGTCCGATACCAATGCGCCAGTCCGCTCGCCGCCGTCGGATGTTTCTCGGCAAATTCATTCAATCGTTTGCGCGTGATGATATGTATGGCTCACGCTGCCTTCGCCGCCGGGGTCTTTCCCAGCGCGGCGAAGATGCTTTCGAAAATCCAATTGCCGTCGTCGCTGCCGAGGAGTGGTTCGCAGGCGCGTTCGGGATGTGGCATCAGGCCGGCCACGTTGCGCTTTTCATTGCAGATGCCGGCGATGTTTTGCAGCGCACCGTTGGGATTCGCGGCGTCGGTTAGATTTCCGCTGGCGTCGCAGTATTGCCACAAAATCTGATTGTTGGCCTTGAGTTTCGCGAGCGTTTCTTCGTCGGCAAAGTAGCAGCCTTCGCCGTGGGCGATGGGCACGCGGAGGATTTTTCCCGCCGGAATCTGGCTCGTGAATGGTGAGTCGTTCGTGGCGGTCTTGAGGAAAATGTTTTCGCAGTGGAATTGCAGATCGCGATTGCGGATAAGCGCACCGGGC
>SIBJ01000042.1 GCA_009695195.1 Pedosphaera sp. | reverse complement strand
GCGTACAATTGCTGACGCGTTTTTCCTTATCTAAGCGCCATTCACGGGTGAGGGCATTATGGACTGCGGTGGCAAGTCGGACGCGACACCGCTTTGGCACCGACGACGGCGAGGGCAATGAGCAACCCGCCCCGTGCGCTCGAAAGCGGTGTCGCGTCCGACTTGCCACCGCAGTCCAAAAATACCACCAGCACCCGCTCACCCTCACCCGCCTTTAATCGCACCCACCACGCGCAGTTTCCTTGCGCCGTTGCCCGCAGCTTCTTACCGTGCGATTGTGAACCCTTCCCTTCGCAACCGGTTTTCTTAAACCAAACAACTCATCATGCGTAAATCCGTTTTCCTGCTCGTGGTCGGATTTGTTGCCGGCTTCGCCGCCGGAGTTTTCGTCTGGCAGCGCGCGGTCGTCGGCAAACTCGAATCCGAAAATCAGCAGTTGAGCGGAGACGCGAAAAAACTCGCGGCGTTGACGGAGGAAAACACGCGGCTCGCCGGCGAACGCGTTGACCCCGCCGAGTTGAAACGTTTGCGCGAAGGCCAAGCCGAATTGCTCCGCCTGCGCGGACAGGTGCCGCAATTGCGCCGTGAGCTTCAAGCGGCGAAAGCCGAAGCGGCCGCCGCCGCCGCGCTCAAAAGTGCCGCACAATTCGCCGAGGCCAAACCTGAAACCAACGACCCGCCGGTGGATAAGTTTACGGTGGAGGTGACGGCCCAGGTTGGCTGGCACATGGCGGTGGTGACGGGCGGTTGGCGATTGCCGTCGGGAAAACGCGGATTCATTTTTCTGCAACCCACGGACATGGGTGACGGGACGGTGCATGTCCAATCACACGTCGTTGCCCTGCCCGAAAACCTGGTGGCCAGTCTCGGATTGGAACAGTTGAAATCAGACGGCAAAACCAGCAATGGGAGTCGCATTTTCACGGCGGAGCAGATACAGCGGTTGATCAAAGGCCTGCAAAAACCGGAGGGCTCCGAGATTCTGGAAGGAGAGGGAGAAATTCTCTCCGCGCCAAGAGTTGTCGTCTTGAGCGGCAACCGGGCGCAGATCGGCGTTACACAAGTGCATACCTTGCCGTCCGGGCAGACTTACACCACCGGTCCGGTCATAGACGTGACCCCGACGATCGCGACGGACAAACAGACCGTAGAACTTGTCGTTGGCGGTCAGGTGAATTTACCGCGAGCGCCGCGGTAGCGGTTCGCCTCTTGGAGATCACTTCAACAACTCGCGAACCTTCGCGGCATCATTTGTCGGCGGCTGGCACGCTTTGCCCGTGCAGAGATAAACCAGCGGGCCGTCCTTCGCCGGCAGTTCACGCGCGAATTCCTCTACGGCGCCGGCGTTGCCAAGCTAGACATTGTTCGACGGGGGGTGTGATTAAAAACGGGTGAGAGCATTATGGACTGCGGTGGCAAGTCGGACGCGACACCGCTTTGGCACCGTCGACGGCGAGGGCAATGAGCAACCCGCCCCGTTCGCTCGAAAGCGGTGTCGCGTCCGACTTGCCACCGCAGTCCAAAAATACCGCCAGCACCCGCTCACCCTCACCCGCCTTTAATCGCACCCTTCGACGGGTGAACTCAGTGATTGGAACTTGAGCGTCCGGTTGACATCCCACGTACAAGCGGCGAGTTTTCGCCCATGCCAACCGCAGTGACTTATCCGCACATCGTGAAACCGGCGGGCGAAACCGCACGGCTCGAACTTCATCCGCGCACGCGCGTGGCGATGATCGTGGCGGATTACCTTTGGCGCGGCTGGTCGGCGGAGGAAATCGTCCGGCAGTATCCCTATCTGACGCTCGCGGAGGCGCACGCCGCCTTGACTTATTACTTCGATCATCGCGAGGAGATCGAGGACGAGTTGGTGGCCGAATACCGGGACGTTGAAGAATGGAAGAAGTCCCACCCCACGCCTCCGCTCCTGGTCCGGCTCAAACAACCCGCCCCGCGCTGATGTCCGTCGGCCTCTATGCTGATGTGCATGTGCCCGGGCCGGTGGTGCTTCAACTCCGGCTGCGGGACGTGAACATTCTCGCTGCCACGGAGGAAGGCACGAACCGGCTTCTCGACGGCGCGTTACTCGCGTTGGCCACTTCCCTGGACCGCGTGACCGTGACCCAGGACATCCGTTTCCGCGTGCTTGCGGAAAACTGGCAGCGGAGCGGACGGCCCTTCACGGGATTGGTTTCGCGCACCAACGATATGTCAGCTTTGGGGAAATGATTTCCGGCCTGGAACTGATTGCCAAGGCAACCGACGCCGTATATTGGCAGAACCGGATTGAACAACTTCCGCTTTGAAGGGGCGTCGAGAATCGCAACCTCAACGCAACAAAGCCTTTAATTTTGCGGCATCACTTGTCGGCGGCTGACACGCCTTGCCGGTGCAGAGATAAACCAGCGGGCCATCCTTGGCCGGTAGTTCACGCGCGAATTCTTCGACGGCCCCGCGATTGCCGAGCACCACTTTGTTCGGCTGATAAACCGAGTGCGCGGCGCGGAGCAGTTCACGCGCGCGCGGATCGTGTGCGTCGCCCGCGATGACCACGCGGCGCGGTTCTTCGATCGTGAAGTCGAACGTTTGCAGCATGTACGGCACGGCGTGCGGAATTTTTTCCAGCCGCGTGGCGAAGAATCGCAGCGTTGCCTCGGCGGGTTCGCGAAAATCTTTCCGGTCGGTGATGGCGGCGAGCTTGAACAATGCGAGTGTGGCGACGGAATTGCCGGACGGCTCCGCGCCGTCGTAATCGTCCTTCACGCGGATGATCAAATCCTTCGCGTCCGAAGCGCTTTGCCAGAAGCCGCCGTTTGCCGCGTCGTAAAACTTCGCGATCATCGCCTCGGCGAGCGCGATGGCGAAATCCAGATGCTTCGGTTCAAGCGTGGCCTCATAAAGTTGGATCACACCGTCGAGCAGGAACGCGTAGCCTTCGAGCAGTTGCACGTTGTCGCGTTCGCCGTCGCGCCAGCGGTGAAAAAGAGTTTTGGATTTCTCGTCCCACAATTTGGCGCGCAGGAACGCCAGATTCTTTTCCGCCGCGGCGCGATACGTTTCATCGCCCAGCACCGCGGAAGCCCGCGCGAACGCGCCGAGCATCAAGCCGTTCCACGATGCGAGGATTTTGTCGTCGAGGTGCGGACGGATTCGTTTCGCGCGCACGCCAGACATTTTTGTTTTCGCAGATTCCAACAGCGGCTGGTCGGGTGGTGAAACCTTCGCGTGCGCAATGCTCAAAACATTCTGTCCTGACAACGGAGTCGGATGGCTGTGGTCAACGAAGTTGCCCTGCTTCGTGACGCCGAAGTAGCCCACGACCACGTTGAATTCTTCGACCGTCAAGAGCTTCGACAATTCATCGTGCGTCCAGCAGTAGAATTTTCCTTCGTGACCCTCGCTGTCCGCGTCCTCGGCGGAATAAAATCCGCCGTCGGGATGCGTCATGTCGCGCAGCACGTAGCCGAGAATATCGCGCACGACTTCAGCGTGACGTCCCGACGCGTCGGGACTGACAAGGAACGCGTCGAGATAAAGCTGCGTGAGCTGCGCGTTGTCGTAGAGCATTTTCTCGAAGTGCGGCACGAGCCAATGCGCGTCCACCGAGTAGCGCGCGAAGCCGCCGCCGAGTTGATCGTGAATCCCGCCCGCCGCCATCGCATCGCACGTGTGCAAAACCATCTTCGCCGCCGCGTCGTCGTGAAATCGTTTGGCGTAGCGCAACAAAAACGCCGGCTGGCTGGGCTGCGGAAATTTCGGCGCGCCGCCGAAGCCGCCGTTCTGCGCATCGTAGGCTTCCTTGAACATCGCGCCCGCGCGGCGGACCGTTTCGGCGGTGAGCAGAAGATTGCTCGCGGTTGCGCTCGACGTGGCCAGTTCGAGGCGCGTGTGGATTTCGTCGGCGGACGCAGCGACTTCGCCGTGGCGCTCGCGCCAGACATCCGTGACTTGCTGGAGTACGGAAACAAAACTCCCGCGCCCGTAGCGATTGTCCGGCGGGAAGTAAGTGCCGCCGAAGAACGGCTTGCGATCCGGCGTGAGGAAAACATTCAACGGCCAGCCACCCGAGCCCGTCGTGGACTGCACGAACGTCATGTAAATCTTGTCCACGTCCGGCCGCTCCTCGCGGTCCACCTTGATGCTGACGAAATGTTCATTGAGAAATTTTGCGGTGGCTTCACTCTCGAAACTTTCGCGCTCCATCACGTGACACCAGTGGCAGGTCGAGTAGCCGATGCTGAGGAAGATCGGCTTGTTTTCCGCGCGCGCCTTGGCGAACGCCTCCTCGCCCCACGCGAACCAGTCCACGGGATTGTGCGCGTGCTGGAGCAGATACGGCGACTTCGCGCGCGCGAGGCGGTTGGTGTGTTGATGGGCGGGAGGTGTCGGGTTCGTTGGCACGTCGGGTTTGGTTTGGCTCAAATAATTCTTCGGGTGACACGCGGCGAGCAACAGCGTCAGTACCGACAGACAAAAATAATACGCCGCGCGTTTCATTCGGGACGGCGGAGAATAGCCCGGGACGGGGCGCGGGGCAAAAGAAAGTCCATGGGCCGCGGTCAAATTTGCGTCGTCAGTGCGCGCGCGGCGCGCTACGCTGGCGGCGTGCTGACCGAAAAACCTTGGCGATCTGAAGCGGTGATGCGATTGGGCGTGAGCCAGTTGATTGGTATCCTGCTTGGCACGCTCACAATGGCCGTGACGAGGTATTTCGGCGGCGCGCGCGCGGTTGATGTCTGGATCTTCTCGGCGCTGGTAGTCGCAAGCGTCGCCAGTTGCGCGGTTGCTTTGTTTTTGTTGCGGAAGCCTTGGGATCTCGACCGGTTCACTCGGCAGTTCGTCCTGCTAATTTTTTTTACGTATCTGGGAGGGACATTTGTGGCGTTCGCGGACCATTTTTCGGGAAGGTTGCCTGGCCAAGTGACCATGATGGGCGCGCTTGTGAGCACTCTCAGTCTTCAAGGAGTAACGCTGTTGCTGCTCCCTCTATTTCTTCGTGAACATGGTCTGAATGTCCGTGACGCCTTTGGCCTAGGCTTGAAGTGGAAGATGGCAGTGCTGTTGGGGGTTCTGGTCGCTTGTGTTTTTATGCCGGTGGGACAGCTGGTACAATGGGCCTGCGGCGAAATTCTGTCTCGTCTGCACATCAACCCGGAAGTTCAGCAGTCGGTTGAGATTATTAAAGGTTTGCCAGCATTACGGGATCGCGTTGTGCTTGGGATCATAACGGCCCTCCTCGCTCCGCTCGGTGAAGAAGTCCTGTTTCGGGGGATTCTTTATCCGACGGTGGCACGATATGGTTTTCCACGCCTTGCGATTTGGGGGACCTCGTTCTTATTCGCGGCGATCCATCACAACCTGGTTACATTCGTGCCGCTGTTGGTTCTCGCTGTCGTCTTGACGATACTTTACAAGCGGACCGGCAATCTGCTAGCGCCCATTGTCGCCCACGCGACTTTTAACATTCTGAACTTCGTTGGCCTGCTGATCATCGAATCCAAAATGGCAAACCCAGCCTGACGCATGAACGAGTTTGAACTCATCCGCTGTCTCACGCGTGATCTGCCGACGAATGAATCCGTCGTGGTCGGCGCGGGCGACGATTGCGCGGCGCTGGAGATCGGCGACGCGGAGCGGTTGCTGCTGTTCAAGACCGACGCGGTGGTCGAGGGCATCCACTTCACGCGCGAGACGCCGCCGGAAAAGATCGGCCGCAAGGCGCTCGCGCGCTGTCTGAGCGACATAGCGGCGATGGCGGGCACGCCGACGGCGGCGGTGGTGACGATTGCGTTGCCAAAAAAATTCGAGCCGGAGTTTGTGGAGAAAATTTACGCCGGGCTGAATGCGCTTGCCGAGCGGCACGGCGTCGCGATCGTCGGCGGCGAGACGACGACGAATCCCGAGCGCGTGCTGATCTCCGTGGCGCTGGTGGGCTTCGTGGCGCGGAAAAAAATGCTGCTCCGCTCGGGCGCAAAGGTGGGCGACGCGATTTTTGTGACGGGCGAACTCGGCGGCTCACTGGCCGGCAGGCATCTCGACTTCGAGCCGCGGCTCGCGGAGGCACGCTGGCTCGCGGAGAATTTTTCCATCCACGCGTTGATGGATGTGAGCGACGGATTGGCGGGCGACCTGCGCCACATTCTCGCTGCGAGCAAGGTCGGCGCGGAGGTGTTGAAGAGCGCGGTGCCGATCAGCCGCGCGGCGAAGCAAAACGCAAAGCGCGGCGACGCGGCAAAACCGGCGTTCGTTGCCGCGCTGACAGACGGCGAGGATTTTGAATTGCTCTTCACCGTCGCGAGCCGGGATGCGGTGCCGTTGCTGGACGCGTGGAAGAAAAAGTTTCCCGCGCTCAAGTTGAGCTGCATCGGCAGGATCATCGCGCGCGAGGGCATCACGCTCCGCGAGAAGGCGGGGACGCGGCTGTTGAGCGCGCAGGGTTACGCTCACTTTTCCTGAACCTAAATTTCACATGCAACCGATCCATCGTCGCAACTTTCTCCGGACTTCCGTGGCCGCCGGCGCGGTCGCGCTGCTGGCTCCAACCGCTTTCGCGCAAAAACCGGAACGCGCGTTGCCGAAGCCGTGCCGGCCGTCGGCGTGGAAAAAACACGGCGTGATCCTCGAAGCGACCGAGCCGTGGGAAGGCGAGGACGTGCAGAACTTCACGACGGTCGCCGAACCGCTGAAAGGCGACACGTGGCGCATCTGGTATTCGGTGTCGGGCAAAAAGTCCGGCTACGGGCTGGCGTATGCCGAGGGCGCTCCGGGCAAGCTGTGGAAGAAAATCCCGGCGCAACTGTCGCCGGGTGAGCCAGCCGATGCGCCGTTCGCCATCGGCAATCTGCCGGAGAAATGGCGGCCGGTTCAGGTGACGCACGTCCCGCTGCGCGGCGGGCGACACCGCATATATTTCTGGGTTCATGGCCCGCGCGTGGCGCGCTATCTCGCGGCGGAGAGCGACGATGGCCGGCGTTATCGCATCCTCGATCCGTTGCGCGCGGTGCTTTATCATCCGAGCGACCGCGCGGCCTGGGGCCTGGCGTCGCCGGACGGATTGTTGCTTCACAAAGAGCCGAACAAGGAAAGGCCGGCGGACGAACCGCTGGCGCTGTCGCGCCAGATTTCCAACGACGCCACGAACATTTACCAACTGCCCGACGGCACGTTCGAGATGTTTTCCGTGGCGCTGGTGCAAGTTCCGAAAACGGATCCCGCTTACATGGCGCACGACAATGCGCCGGGACTGTTGCGCGTGATTGATCGTTACGCGTCGGCGGACGGACTGAACTTCGAGACGCGGCAGCGAATCATCGAGCGCGATGCCAGCGATCCGGTGGATCAACAGTTTTATTATCTGTCGCAGACGCTCACGTCGAAGGGCCGCGTCGGGATGCTCGGGAATTATCGTTGCGACGCGCAGACGATGGATCTGGAGTGGTGCTTCTCGCGCGACGGCGTGAAGTGGGAGCGCCCGCTGCGTCAGGCGTGGTTGCCGCGCGGCGAACCGCCCGCCGCCGATTGCTACGGGATTTACGGCAACAGCCGGCTCGTCCAGCATGGCGGGCGCTGGCATTTGTTTTACACCGGCGTCAACAGCGCGCACAACGGCAAGCAGTCGCACGGCAAACCGCGACAGGTCGTCATGTATGCGACGACGGATTCCATCTGGGCGTGAGGTGGTGGCGCATGGCTGAAATCATTTCTCACAGTCCGGCGGAGACCGAAGCGCTCGGCGAAAACTGGGGGCGCGCGGCGCTACGCGGACTCGTCATCGCGCTCAGCGGCGATCTCGGCGCGGGCAAGACGCAACTCGTGAAGGGACTCGCGCGCGGACTGGGCGTCACGTCGCGGGTACATTCGCCGACGTTCACGCTCGTGAACGAATACGGTGGCGGACGGTTGCGGTTGTTTCATCTCGATCTCTACCGGCTGGAAACGCGCGAACAAATCCGCGGTGCGGGACTGGAGGATTATTTGCGGCCGGACGGCGTGGCGGTGATCGAGTGGGCCGAGCGATGGACGGAGTGCGGAGTGCGGAACGCGGAGTGCGGAATGACGCGACGAGTGAAGATTGAAGTTCTCAACGAAACCGAGCGGCGGATCACGTATGAAGATTCTGGCGTTTGAATTTTCTTCGCCGCAGCGAAGTGTCGCGGTGTTGCACGCCGACGCGGACGGGCGCGCGGTCGCGGCGCGCGAGGCGATTGATTCCGCGCCGGGTTACGGGATGAAACCGCTCGGCATGGTGGAGGAAGTGTTGCGGCAAGCGGGAATTGAGCGGGAGCAGATCGAGTGCATCGCCATCGGGCTGGGGCCGGGTTCGTACACGGGCATCCGCGCGGCGATTGCGCTGGCGCAGGGCTGGCTGCTTGGGCGCGAAGTGAAACTCATCGGCGTCAGCAGCGCGGAATGTGTGGCGGCGCAGGCGCAGGCGGAGGGTTTGCGCGGCAGTGCAAATGTGGTGATTGATGCGCAGCGCGGGGAATTTTATCAGGCGGGATTCGAGTTGAACGAAACCGGCGCGCGCGAAGTTTCGCCGCTGCGGATTGTGTCGGCGGACGAAGTTCGGGCGTGTGCGGACGGGAACTTGATCGGGCCGGAAGTGACGAAGTGGTTTCCCAACGGACGCGTCATTTTTCCACGGGCGGCGATGTTGACGCGGCTGGCGGCGACGCGCGCGGATTTTGTCGCGGGAGAAAAGATCGAGCCGATTTATCTTCGCGAAACGGCGTTCGTCAAAGCGCCGCCGTCGCGGGTGTTGCCGCCGGGGTGAATCGGCTTGAACTGCGACGGCACCGTGCGTATTGATGGTCGCGTCCTCGAACCACATCACTGGCAGATGAAAACTTGTTTCCGCCGCGCGCGACTTTCCGCCGGGCTGGCGTTGGCCGTCGTGCTGGCGCTGGCGGCGAAGTCTCCCGCCGCCGACCAAACCAAAACCGCCGAAGACCTCGCGCGCGAAAAGGCCATCGCCGAGTTCACGGCGAAGATGAAGGCGGCGAATTATCCCGCGCTCTTCGAGCAGGCCGCGGCGGAGTTCGGCGTGCCGGCGGATATTCTCAAAGGCGTCGCGTTCGCCGAGACGCGTTGGGAACATCTCACCTGGCCGCTAGGCGAAACGCGTTCGCCCGAGACCGGCATGCCGCGTCCGTTCGGCATCATGTCGCTATGGGACAATGAATTCTTTGGCCACAGCCTGACCGACGCGGCGAAGTTGATCGGCAAGGACCCGGAGGACTTGAAAAAGGATCCGCTGACGAACATGCGCGGCGGGGCGGCGTTGTTGAAAAAACATTACGACGAGAATCCGAAACCGGACGGCACGACGACGGGCGACATCGAGAGCTGGCGCTACGCCATCGTGAAGTATTGCGGGATCCCCGAGCCGGACTTGAGCCAGCGCCATGGGCTGGAGGTTTATGAACACTTGAACAAGGGCTATCACCAATACGGCATCGAGTGGAACGCGCGACCGGTCAACCTCGCGCCGATGCGCGCGGAGGTGAAGCGCATCGTGGCCGAGGAAGCGCGCAAACGAGAAGAGCGGATGAAACTCGAAGAGCAGGCGACGATTACGCCAGCAACGGGAAACAAACCGCTCGCAGTTCAACTGAAACCAATTCCGTCACCAATGCCCGAAGCGAAAGTGGAAACCTCCACGCCGCCTGTCGAAATTGCGACTGCTCAAACTCCGGCTTCAAACCCCGGCGGCATCTGGTGGCTTGTCGGCGTACTCGCGTTGTTGTTGCTCGGCACTTTGCTGGCGCTTCGGCGGCGCGGCAAAACTTGAGCGCGCCGTCAACCGCCGAAGAGTTTCTGCAGCGCGCCGGACGCGATCAGGCCGTAAATCCCCACCGTCAACGCGGCGAGCGATTCGCCGGCGATCAATCCGCCGCCGACCAATGAGACTGTGCTCATGTCCGCAGGCAGTTCCGCGTCGCCGGGTTTGGCGCGGGCGGCCCGGAGTTTCTCTTCGAGTGCGCCATACAACGACCCGGCCACGCCGCCGGCCGTCCACCACCAGATCGTCGGCATCTCGACAAAGCCGCCGAAGCTGGACGCGTACGGACTGGACAACAACACCGCGTCGAGTGTGAAGTCAGTCACTTTGCCGCGGCGGGAATTCTTGGCGAACTCCTTGTAGCGCGCGCTGGCCTTGATGGACTTGCGCAAGACTTCGATGATCACGCCGAGGCCGATGCCCATCCACATCGCTTTCATCACGTACGGTTTCGCCTCGGTGATGCCCTTGAGCGCGCCGACGAATTTGAAGGTCATCGTGGACTGCCATTGCTCAGCGCCGGGGACTTTGTGGCCGAACTGATCAATCTTGAGCACGGGATAGGCGTTCATGAAAACTTTCGCCAGCGCCACGGCGAGCAACGCGCCCATCGTGATGCCGATGACTTGATAGCGGAATTGCACGAGGCGGTTCGTGCCGAGCCGCCAGCCGGTCGAGCGGTCCTGCTGCATGTCGCCGCCTTCGCTGCACGCGATGAGCACGATGGACGCGCACATCAAACCCACCGTCGGGTCCTTCAAACCGATGGCCGAAAGGATGAACACCGTCACGACGAACGCGCTGGAGATGGGATTCCAATCCGAAATGCCCAGCGAGATGCCGTTGACCAGCACGAACAAAAAACACAGCAGCACCGCCACAACGAGGAACAAGACCGGTTGTTTCATCACATTGCTGCCGACCATCACCGTGCCCGCGCCCCAAAACAGAATCCACAGCACGAGATTCCGCATGTTCACGCGTTTCCAGTCCTCGGCGGGCGGCGCGGCCGCGCCGGATTTTTCGCGATAACGTTTCACCGCCTGGATCATGATGAGCAGGATGTCCACGATCGCCGCGCCGAGAATCGTGCCGAGCGAAATGATGAAGCCGATCTTGCGGAACGGCTGGCCCTTCTCCAGCCAGCCCATTTCGACGAGATGGGGCGTTTGCCAGATGCCGATCAAGCCCACGACCAACGCGGGAATGGCGATGCGCGCGCCGCAGATCGCGCCCGCGCCGAACGTCGAGATGGAAATGTTCCAACCGCCGATGAGGGTGGTGACCGTCTTGGAGAAACCGAGCACTTCATATTTCAAACCGAACCAGCCGACGCTGTAACCCGCGAAGATGCCGCCGCCGAGTTTGGCGATGGAACGCTTCAATAAATTTTTGTCCGTGAGCGCGCGCAGAATGTTTGCGACGGCGAAGCCCGACGGATACGTCAGTTGCATCTTGTCCACGAGAATTGGCGTGTAGAGCATTCCAAGCCCGACGCCGTACATGCCGATGCAAAGGTAAAACAAGACGAGTTTCCACCACGCCGGCTCGGGCAGGCCGAGCCAGACCATCGCCTGGATCAACACGCCCAGGCCGCACATGCCGGCGACGCTGGCGGCCATCGTCTGGATGTAATTCGCGCCGTGTTTGCCTTCCGGTCCGTACGGCAACGTGACGGCGCTGCCAAGAATTCCGGCGAGCACCTGGCCGCCGATGAAGAAGCCGATGGAGAAATTCATGAACGCCGCCGAGATGCCGCCGAGCGGACCGAGGATGAAAATGGCGACGGCGGCGAGCAGCAGATGATAACCAGGCGAGCCGATGCGGGGGAGAAAGCGTTTGAGACCGGCGGGCGGGTCAGTTGGCTCAGCCATATTGCGGCGCATGAAAGCAGAACCGGCGCGTTTGGAAAACAGAAATTCCTCGGAACGCCCCACGACTTTTTTGGACTGCGGTGGCAAGCGAAGCGCGACACCGCTTTGGGAAGCGAGGAAAGAATCTGGACGCCCCCGCACTGCGAAAGCGCCGTCGCCGCTACGCTCTGCCGGCGCAGTCCATAAACCGCATCATGTTGTCGCCGTGCTTCATCACTTTGCGCTCGGTCCACGGCGCGGGGACGGTCAGTGTGTCGCGGCGCGCGTGGCCGAGGACGAAGCGTCCGCCGGGCGCGAGGAGCTTGGGCAGGTTCGGTTCGTCGAGCAGTTGTTGCGCGAGCGATTGCGAACGCCGGCCCACATTTTTTTCGCCGTACGGCGGGTCGGCGAGAATCAGGTCAAACGTCGTGCCAGCGGCGGCGAGTTGCGGTAGCACGGCGAAGACATCTTGCGTGCGCACTTCGAGCGCGCCCGGGGGAAACTTGGAAATCGCCACGTTGCGCCGGATGAACTCGGCGTGCTTGGGCGCCAGTTCCACACAGACCGCGGACTTCGCGCCGCGGCTGAGGCATTCAAGGCTCAACGCGCCCGAGCCGGCGAAAAGTTCGAGCACCCGCGCGCCGATGACGCGTTCGCCGAGGCTGTTGAAGACGGCCTGTTTGACGAGATCGGGCGTGGGCCGCACCGCGAAACCTTTCGGCACGCGAAGAATCCGACCGCCCGCTTGTCCGCCGGTGATGCGCATTTGGAATAATGGTTGAGACGCTCGCCCTCACCCCGGCCCTCTCCCCCGGGGAGAGGGAGAATCTTTCGCCGATGTTTGAAATGTCGTGCGTCTGAGTTGGTCGAGCGCGCGTCCACAAATCACGAGCAGAGCGATCGCTGTTCCCTCTCCCCGGGGGAGAGGGTCAGGGTGAGGGCGAGTTTTCATCAATCTCAATTCGTCGCCGGTTTATCTGAAACATTCCGTGAGAAACGCCTTCATCTCCACCCACGAGCGCTTGTCCGCTTTCTCGTCGTACTTCGCGCCCTTCATGCTGCCGTCCATGCCCCAATCAGTGAAGCTGTGGACGGCGCCGCCGTATTTGACGAGCCGCCAGTCCACGCCGGCATCGCGCAGCTCACTCTCGAAGGCTTCGAGGTCTTTCGCCGGCACGAACGGATCGTCCGCGCCGTGACACGCGAGCACCTTGCACTTGATGTTCTTCCCGTCGGCGGGCGTTGGCGAATCAAGTCCGCCGTGAAAACTGACGACGCCCGCCACGTCCGCGCCGCTGCGGGCGAGTTCAATCACCGTCGTGCCGCCGAAACAATAACCAATGGCCGCGATGTGTTTCGGATCAACAACTTTTTGTTTGCGGAAAGTTTCCAAGCCGGCGTTCACGCGTTCGCGGAGGAGCGGGCGGTTCTTCTTGTATTTGCCAGCTTCCGCGCCGGCGTCCTGCGGCGAGGTCGGGCGCACGCCTTTGCCGTAGATGTCGGCGCAGAACGCCACGTAGCCGAGTTCGGCGAGCATCGCGGCCCGTTTCTTTTCGTAACCGGTCAAACCTTTCCACTGATGCACGACCAGCACGCCGGGGCGCGCGCCTTTGATTGCGTCGTCATAAACCAATTCGCCGGCGAGGGTGGTGTCACCTTGTTTGTATTCGACGGTTTCGGTTTTGATCGCGGCTTGGAGCACGTTCGCGCAGAGCGATGCGAGGGCGATGGAGAGCAAAGTTTTCATGCGCGAAGTCTAGCTGCTTCCAGGAAAAAATCCAATCTCCGGGTGCCAAACCTCGGCGGACCAGAGGTGTGCGCTCGAACGCCACCTCCGGTTCGCGCGCGCTGGCACGATTCCAGCACTGAACCGAATAGCGGTTTACAATCGAACCCACGGTTCTTAAGCTGACGGATACAAATGGGAATTGAGAATGTTTAGATGCGACAATTCGTAACCATCGCCGCCAATGCGTTCATGGAACTGGTGCGCCAGCCCGTGTTTTTGCTGTTGATGACGGGGTCGGCGGCTTTTGAAATCTTTCTGGCCACGCCCCTCTACTTCGCGTTTGGCGACGAGCCGAAACTGGTCAAGAACAGCGTGCTGGCGGTGATGCTGCTGGCCGGACTGTTCGGGGCGGTAATGAGTGCTTCTGCCTCACTTGCGCGTGAAATTCGCGCAGGCACGGCGCTGGCGGTCCTTTCCAAACCCATCGGGCGCGCGCAATTTCTCCTCGCCAAATACGCCGGACTCATCGCGGCGCTGTCGGTACTCACCTACGTCAATCTCGTCGCCGCGCTGATCGCCAGCCGGATGACCTTCGACGCCTACGGCAGCACCGATCTGGCGGCGGTCGGGATTGTTGCCGGCGGCGTGGTGGCGGCGTATGCGCTCGGCGGCTTCAGTAATTTCTTTCTACGCCGCCCGTTCGTGAGCGACGCGGCGTTTGCGCTGGTGTTCACCATCACCGTGGCGGCGTTCATTATATTTCAATTCACGAAGCAGATGCAGAGCATGGGCGAGATTGCCGCGGTGGACTGGCGGTTGGTGCCGTGCGCGATTTTGGTTCTGTTCGCGCTGTGGATCCTGGCCGCGCTGGCGCTGGCGTGCTCGACGCGGTTCGACATGATCCCGACCCTCGCGATCTGCTCGGCGTTTTTTCTGGTCGGGTTGATGTCCGATTATTTGTTCGGCCGGCCGGCGTCGCACGGCTCGTGGTTGGCGTCGGTTCTTTACACCGTGATACCGAACTGGCAGGTTTTCTGGCTTGCGGACGCGCTTGAGACCGGGAAAAGCACGTTTCACTGGGGCTACGTCGGCAAGGCGTTCGGCTATCTGGTGTGTTACGTCGGCGCGGTGCTGGCGTTGGCGGTGGCGTTGTTTGAAGATCGGGAATTAAGTTGAAAACAGAAAACAGAAAACAGAAAGTAGAAAGCCGGGTTGGTTGGCCGGGCGATTTCAGCTTTCAGCTTTCAGCTTTCGGCTTTTGATCTGCATGGAACGAAACATTCAAAGAAACGGTCTGGTGAACCTGCTCGTGTTGCTGGCGGTGGGCGCGGCGGGCTACGGCGTCGCGCACTTTGCGAATTCGTTGTCCGGCCAGGTCGCGTCGGTTTTCCTCGGGCTGGGCGTGTTGGTTGCGTTCGTGAGCTGGTTTCAAATGCGGCTCGAAGATCGCGAGCGGCTGGAAAAACTGGAACTGGACGAACTCGCCCGCTCGCGCGGCAGCGCGACGTTGTTCGAGGGCAAGGAGGCGGAAACCTTCCCGGCGCAACGCTCGCGCGAACAGTTTGAAAAATTCTTCGTCCCCGCTTTCGCCGTCGTGCTGTTGGTGCTTCAGATCGCCGCGGCGCTGGTTATATGGCGCTGGTTGGGAAAAACGGACACCGTCGTCGCTTTCAAAGAGGAGATGGTTGCGATGTCGCTGCTGGCACTGCTGGCGCTGATCCTGTTTTTGATCGGTAGATTTTCTTCGACGATCGCGCGGATCGAAAACCACCGGTTGCTCCGACCGAGCGCGAGTTATCTGTTGCTGGGCGCGTATCTTTGCGCCGTCAGCGCGCTCGCCATCGCGGGCGCGAAGGCTGAGTTTCCCAAGACCGACCTCATCGTCGCGCGCGTGCTCTGCGTCGTGCTCTGGCTCGTCGCGGCGGAAACGCTCATCACGTTGATCCTCGAAATCTACCGCCCGCGCATGAAGGGCAAGGTCGGCCGCGCGCTGTACGATTCGCGGCTCGTCGGATTGCTCGCGCAGCCCGAAGGCCTCGTGGTCACGGCGGCGCAGACGCTCGATTACCAGTTCGGGTTCAAAGTGTCCGAGACGTGGTTTTATCAGATGCTCAAGAACGCCGTGCGCTGGCTGCTCCTGCTGCAACTCGCGGCGCTGCTGCTCTCGACCTGCGTGGTGTTCATCGAGCCGGGCGAGCGCGCGTTGCTCGAGCACTTCGGCAAACCGGTCGAGGGCCACGCCGTGCTCGAACCGGGCGGGCATTTCAAATGGCCGTGGCCGGTGGACAAGGTTTATCGCTTCCGCACCGAACAGATTCAAACGCTCGACGTAGGGTTCACGCCGGAGAGCGAGCGCAATGAAAAGATCGTCGTCTGGGCGATCGCTCACGGCAAAGAGGACAATTTCCTCGTCGCCAACCGCGAGCGCACGGGCGAAACCAGCGAGACCACCAGCGGAAAAAAAGCCCCGCCCGTCAGTCTGCTCACCGTCAGCATCCCGGTGCAGTTTCAAATCGAGAACCTGATGCAGTGGGCATACATCAACGAGGACAGTCCCAATTTGCTCCAGCAACTCGCCACGCGCGAAGTCATCCGCTACCTTGTCAGCGTGGACATCGGCGAACTCATGTCGCGCAGCCGGCTGGAAGCCTCGCAAATACTTCGCGACCGGATTCAGAAGGCCGCCAACGACCGGGAACTCGGCGCAAAAATCCTGTTCGTCGGGTTGCAGGACATTCATCCGCCGGTGAAGGTCGCGCCCGATTACGAAAAGGTGGTCGGCGCCGCGCACAAGCAACAAGCCACCATCCTCGTCGCCGAAGCTGCGGCCATCGGCATCTACGCGCTGGCCTCCGCCCAGGCGTTCACCGTCACCAACACCGCCGAAGCGGACCGGCTCAACCTCGAAGTGATCGCGCTCGCCCGCGCCGCCGCGTTCACGAATCAGATCCCCGCCTTCAACGCCGCGCCGTCCGTTTACATGCAGCGCGCGTATTTGCAGACCTTCGCGCAGGCCACGGCGAAGGCGACGAAATATCTCGTCCTCACCACCAACACCGACAACGTGTTTCAGTTCAATCTTGAGCGGCGGTTTGACTACGAGAATATGCAAAAACTTTTCGACACGGCGACCGCGCCCAAGAAACCTTGATCTTATGAAACGGAATCCATTGACCATCGTCATCAGCGCCGTGCTGGCCGTGATCTTCGTGCTGGTGCTGTTTGTCTTTCAGGTGCGCAAATCCGAGATCGCCGTCGTCACCCGCTTCGGTGCGACGAGCCGCGAGCAGTCCGAGCCGGGGCCGTACTTCCGCCTGCCGTGGCCCATCGAGAATGTTTACAAACTCGATCAACGCATCCAGAACTTCGAGGACAAGCTCCACGAACCGCAGACCGCCGATAACAATATTATTCTGATCAACGTTTACGTCGGCTGGCGCATCACGGACGCGAAAACATTTTTCCCGCGCTTCGCCGGCGGTTCCATCTCGGTGGCCGAGCGGACGCTGGAGGACATCGTGAGCCAGGCCAAGAACGCTGTTGTGGGCAAACATGTGCTCGGGGATTTCGCGAATGCGGACGAGAAGCAGTTGAAGTTTGACGCCATCGAAGGCGAGATCAAGGCGCTCGCGCAGGCCCAGCTTGCCACCAACAACTACGGCATCCGCATCGAATATCTCGGCATCAAGCGGCTTGGCTTGCCCGAAAGTGTCACGCAGACGGTGTTCGATCAGATGACCGGCGAGCGCGGAAGGCTGGCCAGCGGGTTTGAGAACGAAGGCATAGCGGCGGCGGCGAAGATCAAATCGGCGGCCGACCGCAAGGCGGCGGAGATGCTCTCGGCGGCGGATGGTGAAGCGCGCCGGATCAGAGGTCAGGGCGAAGCCGTGGCTGCCGACATCCTACCCGTGTTCCAACAGAATCCGGAGCTGGCCACGTTCCTCCTGAGTCTGGACGCGATTGAGATTTCGCTGAAGGAACGCTCCACGTTGGTTTTCGACTCGCGGACGGTGCCGTTTAATTTGTTCAGCGGCGCGTTGACCAACAAGCCCGCGAAGTGACCGGCATGAGCAACGAACAAAAAAATCTTCCTTCCGATCCGTCCCGCCACGCCGGGATGGACAGCGGGTCGCAGGCGCTGGCCGAGGCGCTGGCGAGCAGCTTTGCCGTCGTCAAATACGTGATGGCCGGTTTGTTCGTGCTGTTCCTCATCTCGGGTTGCTTCCAGGTCAAGCCGCAGCAGCAGGCGATCATTCTGCATTTCGGAAAACCATCCGGCGCCGGCGACAAAGTTTTGTTGGGCCCGGGTCTGCACTGGGCGTTTCCGTATCCGATTGACGAGGTCATCAAGATTCCCATCACCGAAATCCAAAAGGTCACGGCGCGCGGCTGTTGGTTTGCGCAGACGACGGATCAGGAAGCGCTGGGTCAAGAACCGCCCCCCGGGCCCACGTTGAATCCCGCCATTGACGGCTACGCCCTCACCGCCGACGGCAACATCGTTCACACGAAGGCGACGTTGAGTTATCGCATTGATGATCCGGTGCGCTGCGTGTTCGATTTTGCGAGCGACACGAACCAGAGTTTCACGCTCGCCGGCGTGTCAAACGCGGTGGTGAACGCGTTGAACAACTCGCTCGTGTCCACGGCGGCGCGTTTCAAGATGGACGACCTGTTGCTCAAGGACGCATCCGGTTTTCAGGATGCCGTGCGCCGCCGCGTCACGAAGTTGATCGAAGATCAGAAGCTCGGCGTGGTGGTGGACCAGTGTGTGGTGCAAAGCCGCGAGCCGCGGCAGTTGAAACAGGCCTTTGCCAACGTCACCATCGCCGGGCAGAAGAGCACGACGGTGATCTCCGGCGCGCGCGCGTATGAAAACGAGCGCCTGAACCGCGCAAGTTCGGATGCCACCAATCGCATCAACCTCGCGCAGGTGGAGCGGAAGAAGTTGATTGATGACCTCACGGCGTTTGCCGCCACCTACGGCAAGGTGCTGCCGAAATATTCAGCCAACCCGGAATTGTTCCGGCATCAGCGGCTGGTCGAAACGATGGGCCGCGTGTTCGCCAGCGCGGACAAGAAAATGTTTCTGCCGACGACACCCGATGGCAAACCCGCGGAACTGCGCCTGCTGTTAAGCCCGGAACCGCCGAAACAGAAAACCGAAGAAGCGAAGCCGTAAAAGAATTTAACACCTCATGAATTCTGCCCAGAAAGAACGTCTCCTTGAATATCTCAAGGAATTTCTGGCTCATCCTTTTATCAATAGCGAAGGCCGCGAAGAACCGTTTGAGGAATTTCACAAAAAACGGATTTCCGCAATCCCTGAACTGAATAGTCTCGTCACCGATTTTCTCTCCGAAAAAATCAATCTTAATGACTTCAAAGAAAAACACGACGTAAAATGTCGGGAGTTTCCATTTTGGGGGTTCAAAGGAACGAGCGGACAAATGCAATTAAACCAACTTGTCAAAAATGTAGTGGGAGATGACAAGGAGTTAGTCTTTAGAAAAGCCCTGCTTGTTCCAAAGACGGAAAAAGAAGCAACAGAAAAAATTGATTCGTTCACAGCATATATTTTGGAAAAGCGCTCTGCTCGCTCTGCTGAAACCAATGTCTTGTCAATGCCAAGAGTCGCTTCGGTGGCGTTTGTACTTTCATATTTTTGGGAGCTTCAAAACAAAACCCTGTGGCCAGTTTCTTACAACTCTTCAAAAAGAGTTCTTGATGCGCTTGGTCTTGTGGCTGGCAAGCAAGAAACTGCGGGACAGAATTACATTTGGTTTGTCGGGGTGATGAACGAACTGGCAAGTCTGTATAAAAAGAATGTCAGCTTTCCTGTTCAAAATCCATTTTGGTTTGTTGAACATGTGTTGTGGAAACAGTTTTTGAAGTCCGATTCAAACCCCGCTGCCGAAACTAACGACAATCAAGATTCGACAAAGGTTGCGTCCAAGACTCAAAGACCGAAATCGTATAATCAAGTCGTTAATGAATGGCTACCGCCCATTGTAGCAGACCTTTGCGACCTCGCCCTCAACAAAGAAACAGAATGGTCGAAACAAAATAATTTGAAGCCGGAAAAAGCATTTGAATCAAAAATTCGGATTGCCTTCACCTTGCTTGGCTTCGAAGCGACGGAATTGGGACAAGGAAAGGGACGCGAGCCCGATGGTTTTGCAATCTCGTTAAATGTTGCAGATGGTGACTACGCGATCATCTACGATGCAAAAGCCACAGGAGATAAATTTCGCGTCGGCACAAACGACAGGCAAATTTACGAATACATTAAATCCAAAACTGATGAATTAAAAAAGCTTCGTGTGAATCGCGCGTCTTTTTTGATTGTGTCATCTCAATTTGATGAAAGCCCGACAAACATTAACCTTATTTTGGATGTTTACAGGAGAACTCGCATTCCAATCGTAATGGTTTCAGCTTCGAACCTTCTATTTTTAATCGAAGAAAAACTCAAGGATGTTGAACTAGACCACAGCCGCCTAGAACAGCTATTTCTTGTAACTGGAATTCTTTCCAAAGAAAAAATAATTGACGTTTTGGGCATCAGGTAAATTTAATTTTGATTTTATGCAGGTCACTTCTCTCCTCAGCCACGAGCACGACGAATCCTGCGCCGCGTGCGGCCACGACCACGAACACGCGCCCGTGCGCCTGTGGCAGACACTCGTCGGCGTCGTCTTCGTTCTCAACGCCTTCATCGTGGACTGGGTGTTTGAAAGTTCGCACACCGTCGCGAGCGCGAGCGCGTTCATCGGCTCGATCATCCTCGGCTGGCCCATCATCGTCACGGCGGTAAGAGATTTGAAAGTCGGTCGGCTCAGCATCAACGAACTTGTCGCCATCGCCGTGCTCGCGGCGTTCGCGTCGGGCGACTACAAGACCGCCGGCGTGGTGGCGTTCTTCATGTTGCTCGGCGAAATCATCGAGACGCGCACGGCGGAAGGCGCACGGGCTTCGATTGAATCGCTCATCAAACTCACGCCCACGAAAGCGCGGCGCATCAAGGCCGACAAGTCCGAAGAAGAAATCCCCGCCAGCCAGCTCGCCATCGGCGACGTGATCCGCATCCGGCCCGGCGACAACGTCGCGGCGGACGGCGTGATCGTGAACGGCCAGGGTTCGTTCAATCAGGCCACCATCACCGGCGAATCATTGCCCGTGGATAAGAAGCCGGGCGACGAAGTCTTTGCCGGCACGCAGAATTTGACCGGCGTTTTGGAAATCAAAGTCACCCGCGCCGGTACGGACACGACGCTGGGCCGCGTGCGCGAACTGATTCTCGCCGCCGAGAAGACGAAGCTCCCGATCATGAAGATCGTGGACCAATACATGAACTTTTACACGCCGCTCGTGCTCGTCATCGGCGCGCTGGTGTGGGCGTTCACGCGCGATCTCAACCGCGTGATCTCGGTGTTCGTCGTGTCGTGCCCGTGCGCTTTCATTCTCGCCACGCCCACCGCGATGGTCGCTGCGCTTTCCGCCGCCGCACGTTTGGGGATTTTGATCAAGAATGTCGCCGACATCGAACTGGCGGCGAAGATCAACGCGTTCGTCTTCGACAAAACCGGCACGCTCACCACCGGCGAACTCGCCGTGAGCCGCCTCGCGCCGATCGGCGACGTGAAACCCGCCGAACTTTTGCGCATCGCCGCCAGCGCGGAGAAATACAGCAATCATCCGACGGCGAAAGCCCTCGCGCAGATCGCGACCGAAGCCGGCGTGCCGCTCACCGAGCCGAAGGATTTCGCCGAGACCGCCGGACGCGGCGTGAAGGCGGACGTGGGCGGTGCGAAGATTTTTGTGGGTCGCGCGCAGTGGCTCAAAGACAACGGCGTCGCGGAGAATTTTGAGAAGTCCGTTGACCTGAACGAGACGGAAGGCTGGAGTTTGATTTTCGTCGCGCGCGACGGGAAGTGCATCGGCTGGGTCGGCTTGCAGGATCAGACGCGCGCCGAGGCGAAGGAATCGCTCGCCGAGTTGAAGGAAGCCGGCGTGCGCCGTATCGCGATGATCTCGGGCGACCGACAAGCCGTGGCTACGCGCGTCGCGGCGGAGATCGGTTGCGAAGAAGCGCAGGGCGAGTGCCTGCCGCAGAATAAAGTCGAGTTCGTCCGCGCCATGAAAGCGAAGGGCTACAAGGTCGCGGTCATCGGCGACGGCGTGAACGACGCGCCGGCGCTCGCGGCGGGCGACATCGGCATCGCGATGGGCGCGGCGGGCAGCGAAGTGGCCATCCACAGCGCGACGATTGCGCTGATGAACAACGACCTTCGCCGGTTGCCGTTCCTGGTGAAGCTCTCGCGCAGCACGCGCGCGGTCATCAACCAGAATTTTCTCTTCGGCGTGTTCTTCATTCTCGGCGGCCTGAGCGCGGCGGCGTTCGGCTGGCTGACGCCGATCACGGCTTCGATGCTGCACGTGACCGGGACGTTCATCGTGATTTTCAACAGCGCCCGTCTCGTGCGCAAGGGCGAGGAACTGGAACATTTCCATCCCGAACCCGCCGCGCCGAAGGGCGACAGCGGTGCGCAACCCGGGCAACTCGTGCCGAAGCCGGCGTAACCAAGAACCTTGTTGCCGACGGAGAAAGCTGATAGCTTGAAACCATGAGCGCATTAGAAATCATTGAACAAATCAAGCTGTTGCCACGCGATGAGCAGGAGCGCGTGTTTGCTTTTCTGAAGAGCCTGGGAAGCGACGACACCTTGCGCGACGAGCCGGGCGTGCGTTACATGGATGCGCGCAAGGCCAAGGCCGTGAGCGCGGAGATTTTTTCGGAGCACGCCGGGTTGTTTCGCAAGCTCGCGAGTTGACTTGTGCGCGAACCGGAATTCCTGACCCCGGCGATCATCGAGCAACTTCATGCTGATTCGCTGGCTTTGTTCGGCGGCAGTTCGGGTGTTCGGGATCGGGGATTAGTTGAATCGGCGATTGCTTCGGCACGGAACACTTACCTCTATGGGCGCGGAGACGTGTTCGACATGGCGGCGAGTTATGCGTTTCACATTGCCGAAGCACAAGCCTACCTTGACGGAAACAAGCGCACGGCGGTGGCGGCGGCACTGACGTTTTTGAAAGGCAATGATGTGAAGCTGCCGATTGATGAGTCGGAAATCTACAACGCCATGATCGCCATCGCTGAAAAACGGATGACAAGAGCCGACCTTGCCGCCATGTTTCGCAAACGTGCCAACGAATAAAACTTTCACATGACCGCCGTTGAACCCAATCCGCAATCCGCAATCCGCAATCCGCAATCCGACGCCGAAGTCGTCGTCTCCGTGCGCGGGCTGACCAAGGTCTTCAAAGATTTCTGGCACCGCCCCAAGGCGCGCGCGGTGGACGACGTGGATTTCGAGGTGCGGCGCGGCGAGGTGTTCGGTTTGCTCGGCCCGAACGGCTCGGGCAAGTCCACCACGGTGAAGTTGCTGCTCGGTCTGCTTTACCCGACCAAGGGGCACATCGAGGTCTTCGGCCATTCGCCGCGGCACGTGCAGACGAAGTCGCGCATCGGCTATCTGCCGGAGGAATCGTATCTCTACCGCTACCTCAACTCGCGCGAGACGCTGGATTTCTTCGGCAACCTGTTCCAGCTCGACAAGGGCGACCGTAACAATCGTGCGGAGCAATTGCTGGAAATGGTCGGCCTGAGCCAGACGCGCACGCGCGCGGTCGGAGAATTTTCCAAAGGCATGCAACGCCGCATCGGTCTGGCGCAGGCGCTCATCAACGATCCCGATCTCGTCATTCTCGATGAACCGACTTCCGGTTTGGACCCCATCGGTTGTCGCGAGATCAAGGATTTGATTCGCGCACTGGCGCGGCGCGGCAAGACGGTGATTCTCAGCAGTCACTTGTTGTCGGACGTGGAAGACGTTTGCGACCGCGTGGTGATCTATTACGGCGGCAAGGTGCAGGCGATGGGGACGCTGAAGGAATTGCTCGCCAAACCGGACACGCTGCGCATCACGACGCCGGTGCTGTCGCGCGAGACGATGGAGCGCGTGCTGGAAATCATCCGCAAGGATGTTTCGACCGGCGAAGTGCGCGTGGACAATCCGACGCAAAATCTCGAGAGCTACTTTCTCGAAGTGGTCGAGAAGGCGAAGCAGGCCGCCCAGCAAACCAGCGGCGCGCAATCCGGCGCGCGCGTGGCGGCTTATCTTCGCGGCGATGCGGAAGCAAAGCCCGCCACGGAAAAAGTTTTGGAGAAGTTGACGCTGCCGCAGGCCGCGCCCGCTGCGGTCGCACCGGCGGGCGAGGCAAAGCCCGCTGTGAACGAGAAAAAGCTGGAGGCGTTGACCAAAGCCGAGCCGGTGACGCCGTCAGCCCAACCGGCACTCACCGAAACGAAACCGGAAGATTTGGCAAAGGCGAATGAGAAGCTTTCTTCGCTACTCGGCAAACCGAAGTGATGGAGGGCTAGAAACTCATGTTGCGCGAGTTCGAGATCTTTACAAAACCTTCCGCTTCCCCAGTCGCGGTAAAACGCGGCTTCAGTTGGCCGGGCTTTTTCTTCACTTGGATTTGGGCATTTTCGCGTGGCCTTTGGTTGCACGGCTCTGTCCTTCTTGCAGTTTTCTTAGGCCTCTTCGTTTTCGCTGTTGGTGAAATGACCCTTTTTGGTGGGTATCATTTCGTTTCGACAACCCTGTCTTTGGCTTTGCAATTTTTGATTGGGCGGAAAGGTAATTCTTGGCGCGCCGTGAAAATTGAGCGCTACGGCTATTCCTCTGCAGGAATTATGACCGCCAAATCTCCGAGCGAATCTGTCGGCGCATTTTTGCGCGGAAAGGAAACAGAATCAGCCAAGGCTAAGTCAACAATGGGGTTTTTGCATTTGCCAGGCTGGTTTCAACGCGTCTTTGCGATCGCTGGGTTGACCTGGAAAGCCGCGTTCCGGTACCGGCTGTTCATCGTCATCGCGGTGCTGTTGCTGGCGGCGGTGGTGGGGCTGCCGATCTTGATCAAGGACGACGGAACGGCGCGCGGGTTCACGCAGATTTTGCTGACTTACACATTGACCGTCATCACGGCGTTGCTCGGGATTTCGACGCTGTGGCTTTCGTGCGGCACGCTGGCGCGCGATATCGAGGAGTGCCAGATGCAGATGGTGGTGGTGAAACCCATCGCGCGCTGGCAGATCTGGCTCGGCAAATGGCTCGGCCTCATGTCGCTCAACGCCGCGCTGCTGGCGATTTCCGGCGGCAGCGTTTACGCGTTGCTCCAATGGCGCGCGACGAAGCTGCCGGCGGAAGAACAGCGCATCCTGCGCAATGAAATTTTTGTGGCGCGCGGCTCAGCGCGCGAGGCGACCTTCGAAAAGGAAATCGAACAGGCGACCGACGAGCGACTGAAAGAGGTGTTGGCGAAAGGGCAGATCGGTCCGGAGGAAATCAAACTGGTGCGCCAGCAGATCAAGGAACAATTCAAAGCCGGCGCGCAGGTCGTGCCGCCCGGCGCGATCCGTCCGTGGCAGATCAACCTCGGCCTCGCGAAAAATTACCTTCACGGCCAGCCGCTTTACCTGCGTGTGAAATTCAACGCGGCGGAAAAAAGTCCGTCCGGAACTTTCTACGCGCTCTGGCAGGCTGGCTCGCCGGGCAAAACAAAAAATTACTGGCAGACGCCCGAGCCGATGAGCCTGGCGCCGGACACCTTCCACGAATTTGAAATCCCCCCGGACCTGTTCGATGAGAGCGGCGTTTTGACGATCCTGTTTCGCAACGTCAACGGCACCACGCTGCTCTTTCCGCTCGATGAAGGCATGGAGGTTTTGTATCGCGAAAGCGGGTTCGGGTTGAACTTCGCGCGCGGGCTGGGAATCATTTTTTGCTGGATGGCAGTGCTGGCGGCGCTCGGGCTGGCGGCGGCGAGTTTCCTGTCGTTTCCGGTCGCGTCGTTCGCGTCGCTGGCCGTGCTGCTGATGGCTTTTTCCACGGGCACGATGTCCAGCGCTGTCGAAGCCGGCACGATCATGGGCCACGATTCGGAGGCGGGCACGAGCGGACATTCGGTGGTGGATGTCGTGGTGATTCCGTTCTTCAAGGTGATGTTGAAGCTGATCAACTTCGCGAAGGATTTTTCGCCGATTGATTCGTTGAGCACGGGCCGCAGCATCACGTGGAACGCACTTGGCGCGGCGGTCGGACAGATCGTGGTGGTGCTCGGCGGTATTTTTGCGCTGTTTGGGATCTGGCGGTTCAATCGTCGTGAACTGGCCACGGCGCAGGGAAACCAATGAAAGCACCAAGCACCAACCTCCAAGCTCCAGCGAAGCATCAAGCACCAAGCTTCAATGGCAGCTTCGTGCAGTTGCACCTTGGTGTTTGGAGGTTGGAGTTTCTCTGGAGCTTGGAGCTTCGTTAAACAGGCATGAGCGGCCGTCTTAAAAAAATCATCCTGCTCGTGCTGGCCGCGGTGCTGCTCACCGGTTCGTCGCGGGTGCAACGCGCGTTGAATCGCGATCGCGAGCGGCTCGGCTTGACGCACATGGCGGTGCTGGACAACGCGCCGCCGGTGCTGGCGTTCACGACGGTGGCGCTGGGCGGGTTTCGCGGCTTGATCGCCAACGCGCTGTGGATCCGGCTCACGGAATTGCAGGACGACGACAAATTTTTTGAGATCCAGCAGCTCGCCGACTGGATCACGAAGCTCGAGCCGCACTTCCCGCAGGTCTGGGTCAACGCCGCGTGGAACATGTCCTACAACATCTCGGTGAAGTTCAAGGAGAACGCGCCGGGCAATTACGCGGACCGCTGGCGCTGGGTGCAGGCGGGCATCGCGCTCCTGCGCGACGAGGGCCTCAAGTACAATCCCGACGACGTCCTGATCCACCGCGAACTCGGCTGGCAGTTCCAGCACAAGATGGGCGCGAACCTCGACGACGCGAACCTCTATTACAAACGCGAGTGGTTGAAGGACATGTCCGCGGTCTTCGGCAACAAGGCGGCGAACCTCGACGAGTTGATCCATCCGCCCACCGACGAGGCCCGCGCGCGTCAACAAGTGCTGACCAACAAATACAAAATGGACCCGGTGTTCATGAAACAGGTGGACGAACTTTACGGCCCGCTCGAATGGCGGCTGCCCGAGTCGCAGGCGGTGTATTGGGGCGTGAAGGGGCTGGACATGGCGAAGAAAAATCCGACGCACGTGAAGGCGGAGGATTTGATCCAGTTGCGCCGGCTGATTTTCCAGTCCATGCAGGTGAGTTTCCGCCGCGGCCGGCTCATGAAGGGCGGGTTTGGTTTCGGGCCGAACCTCGAGATCATTCCCAAGACGAATTTCGCCTACGAGGAGGCCATGCGGGAGGACGAACGCAGTCGGTCGCACATCGCGACTGGGCACCGGAATTTTTTGAAGGACGCCGTTTATTTTCTCTACCAATACAACCGCATCGGCGAAGCGGCGAAGTGGTATCAATACCTCGGCGAAAAATATCCGGACAAAACCATCCTCGACAATCAGCCGAATTCCCTCCCGCGCAACGTCACGCTGGATGAGTACTGCATGGGGCGGATCGTGGGCGACTTCAATGAGACGGATGCCGACCGCATCCAGGCCGCGATCGAAGGCCTGATGTATCAGAGCTACGCGAACCTGGTCATCGGCGAGAGCGAACTTTCCCGCGGCCAGGCATTGACCGCGAATATCATCTGGAAAAAGTTCATGGATCAAATCAAGGGCCGCGAAATGGCCATTGCCCTCAAGCCGCTCGAAGACACTCAAAAGGAGATGGTGAATCGGATGCTGGATCCGAAAGACGAAACTCTGGGCCTGCCCCCGCAAATGCGCGCGACGTTGCGCGGCCTGCTCAACCTCGGGCCCGAGACGGCGACGGCTTCCACCAATGCGGCCTCCGCTCAGCTCGTAGTGCCGGGAGCTGCGACCAACGCGCCCGCCAGCACGAACCGTTGAGCGCACTTGCTCCCGTCGCGCGGTGGCGTCATAGTTTTCTCCGCTAACGCAGCTTACTTGTGAAAATTCTTGTAGCCCTCACTGGCGCCAGCGGCGTGATTTACGCGCAGCGGTTGCTCGACACTCTCGATCCCGCCGCGCACGAAATCCACGTCGTGATGAGCAACTATGCGCAACAGGTCATCGCCGAGGAACTGCCCGGCGGCTTGCGCCTCCCCGCCGGCGTCAAGACGCACAACGTCAAAAGCATGAACGCCCCGTTCGCCAGCGGCTCGAACCCTCCGGACGCGATGGTCGTGATCCCTTGCACGATGGGCACGCTGGGTCGCATCGCGCACGGTTACAGCGAGGACGTGCTGCTGCGCGCGGCGGACGTGGTGTTGAAAGAGAAAAAGAAATTGATCCTCGTCCCGCGCGAAACGCCGCTGAGTCTCATTCACGTGAAGAATTTTGAACTGCTCCTGCTCGCCGGCGCGATCATTCTGCCGGCGAACCCGTCGTTCTACATGCGGCCGCAAACCATCGAGCAGGTGGCGGACACCGTCGTGGCGCGCGTGCTCGATCACCTGGGCGTGGCGAATAATTTGGTGGCCCGTTGGGCGGAGGAGAGGGAATGAAATGAAAAAGGACAAACATCCAACATCCAACATCCAACATCCAACATCCAAGGAGGTGGCGTCCGAGGCCTGGGAGTTTCACGACGGAGCAAAGCCAGACCGCAAATACGACCTTGAAGAACGACTGCTGGAGTTCGCCTTGGCGGTGATTGATTTGTCGGAACAGTTGCCGAACACGCGGGCGGGTAATCATGTGGCCGGACAAATTCTCCGCTCCGGCACTTCGCCCTATCCCAATCACGGCGAGGCCGAAGATGCCGAGTCGCGCGATGATTTTATCCACAAGCTCAAAGTCTGCCTCAAAGAACTTCGCGAAACGCGACGATGGGCGAGGCTCATCCAGCGGAAGGGTTGGGCGACAAATGATCCCAATCTGGCGTTCGTTATGAGTGAATCCGAGGAGTTGATCCGCATTTTCTTTTCGAGCATTCAAACCGCAAAACGAAATGCTTTGACCGAGCGGCGAAAACCACCAACCTCCGCCCATTACCCCTCCGGCGAAGCCGGCTAACCATTGGATGTTGGTTGTTCGATGTTGGATGTTGGATGTTTTCCTCAATAAAAAAATGGCTCTCGTTCGTGCGCTTCTCGCACACGATCTTTGCGCTGCCGTTCGCGCTGGCGGCGATGCTCGTCGCGGCGCGGGCCAATCGCGGCTGGCCCGGCTGGAAAACTTTTCTGCTCATCCTCGCCGCGATGGTTTCCGCCCGCACCTGTGCGATGGCGTTCAACCGGATCGCGGACCGGAAATTTGACGCGCTGAACCCGCGCACGGCCAGCCGGCATTTGCCGGCGGGCGCGATCAGTCTTAGCGGGGCGGTTGCGCTGTGCGTTCTCGCTGGCGCCGGGTTGGTGACCGCCAGTTTTTTTCTGAACCCGCTCTGCTTTTACCTTTCACCGGTGGCGCTCGTGGTGATTTGTTTTTATTCGCTGACGAAACGGTTCACGGATTACACCCATGTATTTCTCGGGGCCGCGCTCGCGCTGGCACCGGTCGGGGCGTGGCTGGCTGTGAAGGGCGCGGAGGTTTCGGCGCTGGAAACGATTCAGATGCTCGTCCTCGCCGTCACGGTCGTGCTGTGGCTGGTGGGGTTCGACATCATCTACGCGTTGCAGGATTACGAGTTCGACAAGTCGCACGGCTTGCGCTCGCTCGTGGTGGCGTGGGGGCCGAAGAACGCGTTGCAGGCGGCCTTCCTCGCGCACCTGGTGATGTGCGGGCTGCTGTTCGCGTTCGGGTTGCTGTGCCGGTTTCGGATCGCATATCTCATCGGCTGGCTGATCATCGTCGTCTGTCTGGTCACGGAGCATTGGATCGCGCGGCGGCGTGGATTGAACTGGATCAACGTGGCGTTCTTCCGCCTCAACGCCGTGGTGAGCACGGTCTTTCTCGCCGTGACGGCGGCGGAGGTTGTGTTCCAGGGCGGATTCCGGTTGCGCTGACGAAATCACACGCTTGCCAAACCTCCGATTGACCGGCATCATGGTGTCGTTATGAAAACCATGATTGGTGTAATAATTTTGGCCGTATTGTCACTCGGCCTGCTGGTCGCCTTGGTCACGACGAAGAAACAAGCCGCGGACGAGAAGAAAAAGGACACGGAAACCGTCGTCACTTTCTCCAACCAGGTGGTGAAGACCACCCGGGACCTCGGTGAACAGCAGCAGGTCAACGTCCTGCTCTCGAACGACCTCACGGTCGTCCGCGCCGACCTCGGCACGCTCACCAACAAATACACCGACGTCGCGACCGCGCTCGTCAAGACCGAGGATTTCCTGAAAGCGAGCAAGGAAGACTTGGCCAAGCGCGATGCGAAAATCGCCGACCTCGAAAAACAGAATCACGAACTCGACCTGCGCGCCGCCGACCTGAGCACGGCGCTCACCAACCTTACCGGCTTGATCACGGAAACCAAACGCAAGCTCACGGCTTCGGAAGGGGACAAGGCGTTCCTCGAAAAAGAACTCAAGCGCCTGATGGCGGAGAAGGCGGAACTGGAACGCCAGTTCAACGACCTCGTCGTGGTGCGCGCGCAGGTCGCCAAGTTGCGCGAGGAACTCAATGTCTCCCGCCGGCTGGAATGGATCCGCAAAGGTCTTTTCGCCAGCGACGAACAAAAGGGCGCGCAAAAGCTCATGCAAAAAGGCCCGCTCACATCGCCGCCCTCCACCAACCATTACGATCTCAACGTCGAAGTGAACGCCGACGGCTCCGTGCGCGTCATCCCGCCGTTGACGAACGCCCCCGCCGCTCCGAAATGACCAATGCCGGCGCGCTCGTTGATTCGCACGGCCGCACGTTGCGCGACTTGCGCATCAGCCTGACCGACCGCTGCAATTTCCGCTGCCTCTACTGCCTCCCGGAAACCGAGGCCGCGCAGAATTTTTACCGCGGTCATTGGGCGCACCTGCCCAACTCCACGCCCATCGTCCAGCAGTGGGTCGAAAAATCGCTCATCCTCACGTTTGAAGAACTTGAGCGCGTCGTCCGTCTCGCCGTCGGGCTGGGCATCCAAAAAATCCGGCTGACCGGCGGCGAACCGCTCCTGCGCCACGGCCTCGAAGACCTCGTCGCCCGCATCGCGAAAATTCCCGGCGTCGAGGACCTCGCGATGACGACGAATGGTTTTCTCTTCGCGCAAAAAGCCCGCGCCCTGCGCGAAGCCGGCTTGCGTCGCGTCAGCTTCAGCCTCGATTCACTCGACCGCGACAACTTCAAGAAAATCACTGGCCGCGATGGGTTGAATGAACTTTTGGAAAGCATCCGGCTCGCGCAGGAACTCGGTTTCAGCCCGGTCAAGGTCAACGCCGTCATCATCCGCGAGATCAACGACCACGAAATCGAGTCGCTCGTCGAGTTCGCGCGCGAACACAATCTGAGTTTTCGTTTCATCGAGTTCATGCCGCTGGATTCCGCGCGCGCCTGGCAGAAGGAGATGGTGATGACCGGCGCGGAAATACTCCGACGCATCCGCGCCCGCTTCGAGCTACGGCCCATCGCGCCGGACAATCCGTCGTCCACCTCCAAGCGGTGGGGCTTCGCCGACGGTCGCGGCGAGATCGGCGTCATCGCGCCCGTGAGCGAACCGTTTTGCGGCCATTGCAATCGCCTCCGCCTCACCGCCGACGGAAAAATCCGCACCTGTTTGTTCAGCGTCGCCGAGCACGATCTTCGTTCCCGGCTGCGCAACGGCGCGTCCGATGCCGACCTCACCGGCTGGCTGCGCGAAGTCGCGTGGCTGAAGGAAGCGCGGCATCACATCGGCGAGCCGGAGTTCGTCCCACCGCCGCGCTCGATGAGTTGTATTGGCGGTTGAAACAACCCCACGGCGCGGACTTGCGCCAGCGGGCTTTCATGGCAGAATGACCCCTCAATTCCGAATCCTTTGGAGCAAGCAACATGGTTCAAACAAAAGAACAACCCATCGTGAACCCGGCGGCGGTTTACGCGGAAAAATTCAGCGCGCTCGAACGCGACGTGAAGCAACCCGCCTGGCTCGCGCCCATCCGCCGGGCCGGCCTCGCGCGCTTCACGGATCTCGGGCTGCCGGCGTTACACCACGAAGACTGGCGCTTCACCAACATCGCCGCCATCGCGCGCCTGCCGTTCCTTCCCGCGCTGACGCCGACCGACGGCGCCACCGCCGGTTCGTTGAATGATTTTGCCTTCGCCAAATTGCCGGGCGCAAAACTCGTTTTTGTAAACGGCCACTTCGCGCCGAAGCTCTCGTCGGTGAAAAAACTTCCGCCCGGCGTGAAGGCCGGCAGTCTCGCCGCCGCACTGGTGTCCGACGGCGCGTTTCTTGAAAAACATCTTGGCCGGTACGCGCAGCTTGCGGACAACGGTTTCGGCGCGCTCAATCAGGCATTCTTCCTCGACGGCGGATTCGTCCACGTCCCGGCGGGCACGGTCGTGGAGGAGCCGATTCAATTCGTCTATGTCTCCACCGCCCAACAAAACGGCGCGACGTTCCATCCGCGCAACCTCGTCATCGCCGACGCCAACAGCAAAGTGACGATCCTCGAAAGCTACGTTTCGCTCGGCGGCTCGGGCTATTTCACCAACGCCGTCACCGAACTTTTCGCTGGCGACAACGCGACGCTGGAGTTTGTGAAATTTCAGGACGAGGCGGCGGACGCGTTTCACATGGCGGCGTTTCATGGCGAGTTCGGTCGCGCCAGCCACGTGAACGTCCATTCGTTCGCGCTCGGCGCAAAACTTTCGCGCAACAACATCCGCACCAAACTCGCGGGCGAAGGGTTGGAATGCATCCTCAACGGTCTTTACCTGACGCGCGGTGAGCAACTGGCCGATCATCACATGATCGTCGAGCACGCGCAGCCGCATTGCGCCAGCCACGAATATTTCAACGGCATCCTCGACGACAAATCCAAGGGTGTCTTCCACGGCCGCATCCTCGTCCGCCCCATCGCGCAAAAGACCGACGCCAAGCAGACGAACAAAAATCTCCTGCTCTCCGACGACGCCACCGCCGACACCAAGCCGCAACTGGAAATTTACGCCGACGACGTGAAATGCACCCACGGCGCGACCATCGGGCAGTTGAACGAGGAGTCCATTTTTTATTTACGCACGCGCGGGATCGGACCGGAGACGGCGCGGCGGATGTTGATCCACGCCTTCGCCGGCGAAATCATCGAGCGCATCCAGCACGAGCCCGCGCGAGAGGAGTTGGACAAACTCGTGTGGGAACGGCTGGAAGCGAATCCGCATCTGGCGGAACGCAAATGAAAGCTCCAAGCACCAACATCCAAGCTCCAGAGAAACACCAAGCGCCAAACACCAATCCATGGGTTGCGCGCCCGAGTTGGAGCTTGAAGTTTGGAGCTTCTCTGGATGTTGGAGCGTGGAATTTGGAGCTTTGAAAAATGTTCGACGACCTGAACGATCTCTATCAGCAGGTCATTCTTGACCACTGTAAGAAGCCGCGGAATTTCCACGAGCTGCCGGCGGCGACCTGTTCCGCACAGGGCCACAACCCGCTTTGCGGTGATCAACTCAAACTTTTCCTCGCTCTCGACGGAGATAAAATCAACGACATCAGCTTCACCGGCTCGGGCTGCTGCATCTCGAAAGCCTCAGCGTCGTTGCTCACGGATTTCGCCAAAGGAAAGACCCGCGGCGACCTCGAGAACATGTTCGGCCACGTGCGCGAGATGATCACCACCGGCAAGGTCGCGGACGACGTGGGCAAGCTGGCGGTGTTCGCGGGCGTTCACAAATATCCGGCGCGCGTGAAGTGCGCCATGCTCGCCTGGCACGCCGCCATGGCCGCGCTCAAGGGCGACCAGAAACCGGTGACCACGGAGTCGGAGGAGATTTGAACCGCTAATCTGCGCTGATGGATTAGCGAAGATGAGCGCAGATTAGCCGAATCCATGCAGTAGGAATTGATTTTTCATACGGATTGGCGGGTGAAAGCGGGATGGTTTTCCACCGCATTGCAGTTGGGAATCGGGCTTAAAATCTTTTCCCATAAGCGCCGCCACCAGTCGCGTTCGCGTTCGGGCACGGCCAGTTTGATAGTGGTCTTGCCCGCCGGATGACTCAGC
>SIBJ01000041.1 GCA_009695195.1 Pedosphaera sp. | reverse complement strand
GGAACGCCCTGAGCGATCCGAACCGCGCATGAGGAAACGGAGGCCGAAAAACTTTCCCTTGTTGATGCGCCCCCGGCAGGAAATCATTGCCGAAGCCACCCAGAAAAAATCAACGACACATGCCCTTAACTAAGCGCCATTCGGGACAGCCGCTTCATGCCGCGCAGCATGTTTCGCCAGGCTGGCGGCGGCAAGGTTTTTGCATTGCTGCGGGGTGCGGCCGTCCCGGCCGCAGCAAGACCGAGCGCGCGAAAGCCTCACGAACTTCCCCAACCTCCCCGCGCAGGTGGCTCGCTGCGCCCGGGGACGGGCGCACCCCGGGCGCGAGTTTTTTCTCGCGACCCGCCGAAGTTGGGCGAGAATTCATTCACCGTGAAATTGCGTTTCCGCATCGCGTTGCTCGTTTTGCTTCTGGCGGCGCTGGGCCTCGGCGGCTGGGCGCTGTTGCGTTCGGACGAGCCGGAATTCGAGGGCCGGCGGCTGAGCGCGTGGCTGCGCAATTTGGAAGCGATGCCGGTGGACAATTCCGCAAACCGCCGCCACGCCGTGCTCGCCGTGCGCCAGATGGGAACGAACGCCATCCCGTCGCTGTTGCGGATGCTGGAGGCGGGCGACTCGAAATGGAAACTGCACGCCGTGGACTGGATTCAAGATACGGTGGACGTGGACCTGACGGAGACGCTGGCAAATGTTCACGGCCGTCGCGCGGCGCTGGGCTTTCGTTTGCTCGCGCGTGAGGCCGCTCCGGCGATTCCGAGACTAGAGACGCTCGCGGTCAGCGCGGACAATCGCATCAGTTCCCAGGCGCTCGCCGTCCTCGGCGAAATCGGCGGGCCGCAAATCCTGCCCACGTTGCTCACGGTGCTTTCCAACGGCAATTCCTTCGTGCGCCCGCAGGCCGCCGGTGCCATCGGAGCGCTGCGCAGCCGGGGCGTGGCCGCCGTGCCCGCGCTGGTGGCCGCGCTCGAAGATTCCGATTCCTCGCTGCGCACCATCGCCGCGCGCGCGCTCGGCGATATTGGTTTGCAGCCGACGCTCACCATCCCGGCGCTGACCCGCGCGCTGAAGGATACCAACTCGTTCCTGCGCGCGGCGGCGGCGATGAGCCTGGCCGCGTTCGGCTCGCAGGCGGAAGCCGCGCTGCCGGTCCTGCGCGAACTGCCGCGCGATCCGGATGAGTTCGTCGGTCGCGCCATCCCGCGCGCCGTCGTGCGGCTGCAATGTGAGTTGCGCGACGGCGGCATCATTCGCGGCCCGAAATCTGAAAAACGCATCGCGTTCGTTTTCACCGGCCACGAATTCGCCGAGGGCGGCGAAACGATCTTGAAGGAACTCGCCCGGCACGAAGGTCGCGCCTCGTTCTTCTTCACGGGAGTTTTTTTGTCGAACTCGAATCACGCGCCGCTCATTCAACGCATCGCCGATGAGCGACATTACCTCGGTCCGCACTCCGATCAGCATTTGCTCTACTGCGCGTGGGAAGACCGCCGCACGCTGGTGAGCGAGGACGAATTCACCGCCGACCTGCAAGCCAACGCCGCGAAACTTCCCGTCCGCCCGGGCGAGGAACGCCGTTTCAACCGCTACTTCCTCCCCGCATTCGAACATTACAACCGCGAAATCTTCGACTGGACCCGCAAACAGCGCTGGACGCTCGTCAACTACACCCCCGGCACGCGCTCGAACGCGGACTACACCGGCGAGGCGGACAAAAATTTCGTTTCATCGCAAATCATCTTCGACAGCATCGTGAAGCGGGAGCGCGAAGACCCGCACGGCTTGAACGGTTTTATTCTCTTGTTGCACATCGGGAGCGGCCCAGGCCGCGCGGACAAGTTCCCCGCGCGCTTCGGCGAACTGCTCGACTTGCTCGCGGGCAAGGGTTACGAATTCGTGCGCGTGGACCAGTTGCTCGGGCCGCAGGGTTTCGGTTCGCAAGGGTTTGGTCCGCAAGGATTCGGGCCGCGTAATTGAAACCAGGCAGCCCGCCACACGGTCGGCAGCCCGTCAGGGCGAAAGGCAATAGCCCACCGATTTATCGGTGGGTCCGAGACAAAGAACAAGCCGAGTCCCGTCAGGGACGAAAGAAAGCCATTTACGGCATCAAGGAATGGATTGAACGAGAACCAATCCAATATGAACAAATTAATCGAGGTTGATTTCTGCCGTCCCTGCGGGACTCGACGGCCTGCTTGCCGGACACCCCACGCTAAAGCGCGGGGCTATTGTCTGTCGCCCTGGCGGGCTGCGGATGAGCGCTTCACGCTCGCGCTGGCGACTTGGCTCGTCTCGTTCGCGCTCATGTTATTCGTACTGTCCACGGCCTGCGCCGAAGACATTTTCATCCGCGCAAGCCAGGTCGGCTACAACCTGAACGCCGCCGGCGGGGCCATCGCTTTTTCAAAGTCGCCGTTGCCGCTTGAATTCACGTTGGTTTCGGAGAGCGACGACCGCATCGTCTTCTTTCACGGAAAAACCAGACCGATCACCAATGCCCCGTGGGGGCGGTTCGAGTACCACGCGGAGTTGAACCTCTCGTCTGTCCGCACGCCGGGCCGATACGTTTTGAAAATCGGCAACGCGAAATCGCATCCCATCGCCATCGGAAATGATCCGTTCGGAAAGCTGTCCGTTGAATTGCTCGAGTTCATGCGCCAGCAACGGTGCGGTTTCAATCCATGGCTCGGGACGAATTGCCACCAACTCGATGGGCGCACGGCTTTCGGTCCGCTTACCAACGGCACGCCGCTCGACGCGCGCGGCGGTTGGCACGACGCCGGCGACTTGTTGAAATATCTCATCACCGGTGCGAACGCGACGGCGCAGATGTTGTTGGCGTATGAAGCCGGAGGGCAGAAGTCGGAGGACAGAAATCGGAAGTCAGCCCGCCAGAGCCTGACCTCTGACCTCCGACCTCTGACTTCTGACCTCCTCGACGAAGCCCGCTGGGGTCTCGACTGGATGCTCAAACTGCACCCCGCGCCGGACGCGCTGTATCATCAAGTCGCCGACGACCGCGATCATTACGGCTGGCGGCTGCCGCAGGATGAGCAGGCGGATTACGGGTGGGGCAAGGGCGGCGCGCGCGTGGTTTATTTCGCCGACGGCCAGCCGCAGGGATTGCGGCAATTCAAAAGCGCGTCCACCGGCGTCGCAAATCTCGCGGGCCGTTACGCCGCCGCGATGGCGCTTGCGTTTCAAATCTGGAAGAACGATCCAGCGCAAAAAGATTTCGCGCAGCGCTGCCTGCAAGCGGGCCGGGAAGTCTATGCGCTCGGTCGCGCGAAGGAAGGCGTGCAGCAGGGCAATTCCTACAAAGCGCCGTATCGCTACGAGGAAACGACGTGGGCCGACGACATGGAATGGGGCGCGGCGGAATTGTTTCGCGCGACGGGCGAAAAAGATTTTCTGACGGACGCCAAGCGTTACGCGCAGCTCGCCGCGGACGAAGGCTGGATGGGCAAGGAGCAGACCGGGCACTACCAATACTACCCGTTCATGAACGCCGGCCACTTCCGGCTCTACGAACTCGTGGACCGCGACTTCAAAAAACTTCTCGCCGGCTATTACCGCGACGGCATCGAGCGTTGCGTGCGCGCGGGAGAAAAAAATCCGTATCGCATCGGCGTGCCATTCATCTGGTGCTCGAACAACCTCGTCGCCGCGCTCGTCACCCAATGCCTCATGTATGAACGCATGACCGGCGACCATCGCTATCGCGAGTTCTGCGCGAAGCAACGCGACTGGCTGCTCGGCCGCAACCCGTGGGGCACGACGATGTTCACCGAGATCGGCAGCGTGTTCCCCACCGACGTGCATCTGATGACGACGAAGCTGACCGGGCGCAAGGTGCGCGGCGGTCTGGTGGACGGACCGGTTTACGACCGCATTTTCAAATCGCTCAAAGGCGTGACGATCACCGAACCGGACCCGTTCGCGGCGTTCCAAGGCGCGGCGGTCTATCACAACGACGTTCACGACTATTCGTCCAATGAACCAACGATGGACGGCACGGCGGCGGCTATTCTAATGTTCGCGCTGTGCAGCAATCAGAATCCATGAGCGAACCCGGCGAACAGTCGTCGGGTGGGAAACTTTCCGCAGATTGGTTTTCGTCCAAACGTTTCGCGTTGGTGCTGGCGCTGCTTATCTTCGCGACGTACCCGCAGGTTTTGCTCGGGCTGAAAACTTTTGTGGTGCGCGATTACGGTTTCTTCGCCTATCCGCTGGCGCACTTTCAACGCGAAGCGTTTTGGCGCGGCGAAATCCCGCTCTGGAATCCCTACAACAACTGCGGCATCCCGTTCCTCGCGCAGTGGAACACCATGCCGCTTTATCCACCCGCGCTGATCTATTTGCTGCTGCCGTTGAATTGGTCGCTGAGTTTTTTCTGTCTCGCGCATCAATGGTTTGCCGGGCTGGGTATGTATTTTCTCGCGCGACGCTGCACGCAAAATAATTTTGCTGCCGCGTTCGCGGGCGTGGCGTTCGCGTTCAACGGCCTCACGCTCAACTTGCTCATGTGGCCGAGTCACATCGCTACGTTTGCGTGGATGCCGTGGGTCGTGTTGCTCGTCGAACGCGCGTGGCGCGAAGGCGGCAAAATGATTTTCCTCGCCGCGCTGGCCGGCGCGATGCAGATGCTCGGCGGTGGGCCGGAAACGATTTTGTTCACCTGGCTGCTGCTCGCGGCGCTGTGGGTGATGGATTTGGCGGGGGCTGCAACGGGCCGGAGCGCCGAGCACCGTCTCGGCTCGTGGGTCAACCAATCGGATCGTATCGAGCCGAGACGGTGCTCGGCGCTCCTCCGCTTCCCGCTCGTCGTGCTGCTCGTCGCCGCGCTCGCGGCGGCGCAACTGCTGCCGTTCCTCGATCTCGCGGCGCATTCGCAACGCGAGCCGGGTTTTGCGGACACGCGCTGGGCCATGCCCGCGTGGGGTTGGGCGAATTATCTCGTGCCGATGGTGTTCGGCAAGATTTGGAACATGGGCGTGTTCTTCCAATACGATCAGGCTTGGACGTCATCGTATTACCTCGGTACGGGCGCGCTGTTGCTCGCGTTGCTGGCGGCGTGGAGGAGCCGCGAACGGCGCGTGTGGCTGCTGGCCGCCGCGGGCTTGATTGCGCTCGCGTTTGCGTTTGGCGATCAAACCTTCGTGGTGCGCGAACTGCGCCGGCTGATTCCACAACTGACGATGATGACCTACCCGGTGAAATACGTTTTGCTGGTGACGTTCGTCGCGCCGTTACTCGCCGCGTTCGCGCTGGCGAGGGTTCATAAGAGGTCGGAGGCCTCCATCGCCACGCTCGGTGGCGTGCTGCTCGCGCTCATCGCGGTTATACTCCTCTGGGCCTGGCGGTATCCCTTCCCGACGGACAACGTGAGCGCGACTTTGGTCAACGGCCTGACGCGCGCGGGATTTCTGATCGCCAGTGCGGCGTTGCTGTTTGCAATGACGCGCGCGACCAAGGCGCCGTGGCGGTGTTGCGCGCCGCTGGCGTTGCTCCTCGTCGCGTGGCTCGATGTCCTCACGCATGAGCCGACGCAGAATCCGTCGGTCGCGCCGTGGATTTACGCGCCGGGCCTGGCGCGCACGAAACTCGCCCTGCAACCACAACCAGTGCTTGGCGAATCGCGCGTCATGGCCATGCCGTTCGCCGATAAAAAGTTCATGGAGTTCTCGATGCGCAGTCCGCAGGAAAATTTCATCGTCAAGCGGCTCGGATTCTTCGCCGATTGCAACGTGCTGGACGACGTGCCGAAGGTGGGCGGATTTTTTTCACTGCTCCCGCGCGAGTGCGGCGAGCTGCATCTCATGCTGGCGCGCGCGACGAACGCGAGTTTTTCCGGCGTGCTGGATTTTCTCGGCGTGTCGCAAATCACCGCACCGGAAAAATTCATCGAGTGGGAGGCGCGCGCCAATTTTCATCCGCTCATCACCGCCGGCCAAAAGCCAGTTTTCCTCGACGACGCGAACGCGCTGTGGTCGCTGGTGACGCCGCAATTTGACGGGAACAAATTTGTCTTCCTGCCGCCGGAAACGCGGGCGCTCGTCACGGTCACGAACCAAACCAATGCCCGCGTCACGAGTTCTCGCTTCGCTGCGGAGCGGGTGGACTTCGAGGTGGTGGCCGAAGCGGCGTCGCTCGTCGTCGTGGCGCAGACTTACTATCACCGCTGGCGCGCGTTCGTGGATGACCAACCCGTGCCGTTGCTGCGGGCGAACTACGCGTTTCAGGCGGTGGAAGTGCCCGCGGGAAAACATCGCGTGCGGCTGGTTTACGTGGAGCGCGGGTTTCAGATCGGCGCGGGGATTTCGCTAGTGGCGTTTGCGGTCTGCGCCGCTGGTCTCGCGATGGGACGGAGGGGACGGATGCGGCGTGATTGAACTCTGGCAATTGCCGCTACTGTTCGTGGTGGGCGCGATCGCGGGGTTCGTGGACTCCATCGCGGGCGGCGGCGGACTCATCGCGTTGCCGGCGCTGTTGAGTTGCGGACTGGATCCGCGTCACGCACTGGGCACGAGCAAACTTCAGTCGTCATTCGGCTCCGGCAGCGCGGCGTGGCATTACGCGCGGGCGGGCACGGTGGATTTCAAAGATTGCCAACGGGCCTTCCTGCTCTCGGCGGTGGGCGCCGCCATCGGCACGTTGACGGTGCAGCAGCTCGATCCGTCATTTCTCGGCCGCGTGATGCCGGTCTTGCTCGTGGCGGTGGCGGTTTATTCTTTGCTGCGGCCCGAACTCGGCGCGGTGGATCGTCAGCCGCGGATGAGTCGCGCCTGGTTCGACGCCACGTTTGTTTTGTTCATCGCTATCTACGACGGCTTCTTCGGTCCAGGCGCGGGCACCTTCTGGACGATGGCGTTCGTGCTGGTGATGGGTTTCAACCTCACGCGCGCGACGGGCTACACGAAGGTCGTCAACTTCGCGAGCAACCTGACCTCGCTCGGATTTTTTCTGGCGGCGGGGCAGGTGCATCTCGCCGCCGGGTTGACGATGGGCGCGGGCCAGTTGCTCGGCGCGCGGCTCGGGTCGGGCATGGTCGTGAAGCGCGGCACGAAATTCATCCGGCCCGTCTTCATCACCGTCGTGCTCGCGCTGACGGGAAAACTGCTTTACGACGCGTTCGTGAAACAGTTCAATCCAGAACCGCCATGAAAATTCCCGGACTCCGACACTCGGCCGAGCAGGTGGGCGGCCTCGTCTTTTTCGGACGGATGTTGGACAAGATTCGTTTGCACGCCCAGGGCAGGCTGCCGCCGGATTACAAACATGGGGCCGGCACCGATTTGCGTGTGTGCAGATTTTTGCACGTCGAATATCCGGCCATTGTCGGGCAAGTCCTGGCCGGCGCCACGGACGATGAAGTATTGGAGTGGTGTTTCGCGCATGGGCAGAGACCGAACGAGGAGGAAATCTTCACCTTCAACGGCTTCCTGACGAAGCGCGGCTGGCGGGACAACCTGACCGAAGAGTTGGAGCAGATGAAGCGCGACCGGGGTTTCGCTGATCGGGCTGACATCCAGACATTTTTCGATTTTCATAAAGCCGATGAGGCGGCAGATTGACCTCGGGATCAAGACCATGAAAACCCTGAAAAAAATCCTGCTCGTTCTCGGCGTCATCGTTCTGGCGCTCGTCGTTATCTCGCAATTCCTGCCTTCGACCTATCACATCGAACGCAGTGTGGTCATCGCGGCCAAGCCGGCGGCGATTCATCCGTGGATCAACGAGCTCAAGAAATGGCCCGAGTGGTCGGCGTGGACGGCGGCGAAGGACCCGACACTGATTTACAACTACGACGGCCCGGAGTCCGGCGTCGGCGCCATCAGCAAATGGGAGGCGAAGAAAATGGGCCAGGGCCAGATGAAAGTCATCGAGTCCGACCCGGCGAAAGGCGCGAAATTCGACGTGGCCATCGAGCATGGAAAATTTTCGTTCACGGGAACGTTCACTTTCGAACCGGCGGGTGACAACACCAAAATCACGTGGGCCATGGACGGAAACGTGAGCCGCAATCCGCTCGACCGCTTTTTCAGCCTGCTCATGGACAAGTTCGGCGGACCCGATTTGGCGGAAGGCTTGGGCAATTTGAAGAAAAAAGTCGAAGGCAAGTAGTCGCACGTTTGAAAGCAAACGACCCTCCGCCCGCAGGCGAAGGGTCGTTTTCGTTTTGCCCATCGGTTACTGATTATCGTCCTGCGGCGGGCGCGGGCCGCGACGTTGCGGGCCGGCACCGTCACCGGGCGGCGGACCATCGGGGCGGTCGGTGCCGCCGCGGAAGTTCTGGCCGCGTTGCGGGCGCGGGCCGTTCTGGTTGTCGCCCGTGTTGTCACCTTGCGGCGGATTCATCGGGCGCGGTCGCAACTCCTCCATCGTCAATTTGCCGTCGCCGTTCTTGTCGAGCTTCTTCAGCGCCGCCGACGCGTTGGCGATTTCCTTTTCGTCAATCACGCCATCGCCATTCGCATCGAGCGCGCCGATGAGCGGCGGGACGGGCGGCTTCTGTCCGTCCGGACCCTGGCCGTCGGGTCGCTGGCCGCGCGGGCGCTGGCCGTCTTGCGGAGCGCCGTCACGGGGGCCGGCGGGGCCGCCGTTGTCGTTCTGTTGGAGCCGCGGACGGCGGGGCGGTTGCGGTTGATTGGCGTCTTGCGCCGGGAGGTTGGCGGCCGGCAGGGCGAGCGCCAGCGCCATCAGGAGTGGGGCGGAATTTATTTTCATGTTCGTTCTCTTTCTTCGTTGCCCGCGCGACATGCGCGGGCTTCACGAACAACAGACTCCGCGCGCGTAAAGCTCGTGTGTGCGCCGGCCCGGAGATTTGTAAAGGGATGGTAAAAGTTCGAACTCCGCCCGCGGCTTTTGGTAAACTGCCGGCGCGATGAACAAGCCGTTGTCAACCGCCGCCAGCGCGAACGCGCCCTCCGCCCGCACGCGCGTGCTCGTTATTGACGACGACAAAAAACTTTGCCGGCTCATCGGCGATTATCTCGCGCCGATGGGCTACGAAGTCGCCGTCGCATACACCGGGCCGGACGGCGTCGAACGCGCGACCACCGAGCCGTGGCACGCGGTGATTCTCGATCTGATGCTGCCGGGCCTCGACGGCTTTGAAGTGCTCAAGCGCATCCGCGCAAAATCCGACGTGCCCGTGCTCATGCTCACGGCACGCGGCGAGGAGGCGGACCGCATCGTTGGTCTGGAGATCGGCGCGGATGATTATCTGCCGAAAACTTTTTCCACGCGCGAACTGCTCGCGCGCCTGCGCGCGGTGACGCGTCGAGGCAGCCGTCGCAAATCGGAGTCCACCGAGGGTGAAGCCGAACTGGTCGTCGGTCAGTTGCGCGTGAACCCGAACACCCGCACCGCCGTGCTCGGCGACGAAGCCCTCACGCTCACGCCGGTGGAATTTGACCTGCTCGCCAGTCTCGCCCGCGCGCGAGGTCGCGTGAAGACGCGCGAATCATTGCTCGAAGAGATCCGCGAGCGCGACTACGACGTGTTCGACCGCAGCATTGACGTCCACATTTCCGGCCTGCGCAAAAAACTCGGCGACGATCCGAAAACTCCGCGCTACATCCGCACCTTGCGCTCGGCGGGTTACATGCTCATCAATCCGGACGAATGAAAGCACCAAGCTCCAAGCTCCAAGCTCCAGAGAAGCTCCAAATTACAAATTCCAAAGGCGAACGCGTCTCGAATCGTTTTGAAGTTTGGTATTTGGAATTTCTCTGGTGCTTGGTGCTTGGAATTTGGAGCTTCTCAAAATGAAACCACGCTTCCCCCTCGCCGCAAAGATCCTGCTCTGGTTCTTTCTGAACCTGTTGCTGCTCGCGGCGGTTTCGTTTCTGGTGTTGCGCGTGCAGTTTCGGTTCGGGCTGGACCTGCTCATCAGCGGGCGGGGCGGCGAACGCATTCAGGGACTGGCAAACGTGATCGCCGCCGAGATCGCCGAGCGTCCGCGCGAAGAATGGGATGAAATTCTGAACCGCTTCGGCAAAGGTTACGGCGTGCAGCTCGCCTTGTTCCGCCCGGACGGCGGGCTTGCGGTGGGCGCGGACATCGAACTTCCCCGCGAAGTGAACGAGCGATTGCGCGAACGGCCGAATCTTCCACCGCAGCGAGGCAACAATCCGGGATTTGTCCCGCCGGGCGAGGGAGCGCCGGCCTCCGGCCCGGCTCGTCCCGAAAATGATTTCCCCCGCCAGCCGGAACGGCGTCCGTTCAACGGCGCGGGAAATGATTTCGAGCCGCCGCGGCCACGGGCCGGGCCGGAGGCCGGCGCTCCGAACGACGGGCGGCCCGATCCGCCGCGCAATCCGCCGAACGCGCCGCTGAGTCGTCCGCGCTTCATGGTGCGCGCGGGAGAACCGCCACGGTACTGGGTTGGGGTGCCTTTGCCGTCGCTTGATCCGCAGCGTCCGCAACCGCGCGTCACGTTGCTCGCGATTTCAGATTCGCTGCGCGGCGGCGGATTGTTTTTTGATTTCACGCCGTGGCTGCTGGCCGGCGGCGCGGTGGTGGCGCTGTCGGTTTTGTTCTGGCTGCCGCTCGTGCGCGGCATCACGCGCGCGATTTCGCAGATGACCCGCGCGACCGGCGAGATGGCGGAGGGACGGTTCGACGCGCGCGTGAGCGAGCGCCGCCGCGACGAACTCGGCGCGCTCGCCGGCGCCATCAACCGGATGGCCGCGCGGCTCGGCGGATTTGTCAGCGGGCAGAAACGATTTCTCGGCGACACCGCGCACGAACTCTGCGCGCCCATCGCGCGGATGCAGATGGCGCTGGGCATTCTCGAACAGCGCGCCGACGAGAAACAAAAACCCTACGTCAACGACGTGCGCGAGGAGTTGCAGCACATCTCGGCGCTGGTGAATGAATTGCTCTCGTTCTCGAAAGCCGGGATGCGCGAGCAACCCGTCGCGTTGCAATCGGTGGTCGTGGCCGAGATCGCGAATCGTGTCGCGGAGCGCGAAGGAAAGAACGGCGGGGCGATTGAAGTCAACGTCGCGCCGGAACTTTGCGCGCTGGCCGAACCGGAGTTGCTGTCGCGCGCACTGGCGAATCTCGTCCGCAACGCGCTGCGTTACGCCGGCAACGCCGGGCCCGTGCGCCTCTCTGCGTCGCGCGAGGGCGAGCAGATTTTAATTTCAGTCTGCGACGACGGCCCGGGCGTGCCGGAGGAGGCATTGCAGAAAATTTTCGATCCGTTCTTTCGCCTCGAAGAATCGCGAAGCCGCGAGACGGGCGGCGTCGGGCTGGGCTTGGCGATTGTGAAGACGTGCGTCGAGGCGTGCGGGGGCGCGGTGACGGCGCACAATCGCGCGCCGAACGGATTGGAAGTGCGGATCGTTCTTCGCACCGGCTGATTTATTAGTCCCGCCGCGGCGGACGATTGAAATCTCCACCCGGCCCCGGCCCGCCCGGACCTCCAGGCGGCCCGCGACGACCGCCCGGGCCACCACCGCCCGGCCCCGACCCGCGTTTGGAAAAACTCGGGTCCGGCGTTCCGCGCCACTGGCGGCCAAGCTGCGGGAATTCTTCCGTGATGCAGTAGTAGTAAGTGCCGGACGGAAATTCCGGCGTCACGCCGAAACGTCCGTTGCATTCGTCGAGGTCGCCGCTGCCTTTCACAAATTCATGATCGGCGGTGAACTTGCCGTCATACTTCCCGCCCGGCCCGCCTTCGCGTTCGCCTTTTTTTATCTGCCAGCTTGGACGCATTTTTTTCAGCGGACTCTTCGCGTCCCTCGCGACGGTGTGCGCGTCGCTCGTGTACATCGGGAAGCCATCTGCCGCCCAGCCGACGAGCAGCATTTTTTTACCGTCGCCGCCGAGCTTCGTCATCAAGCCGGTCGGCAGGCCGTGGTAATGGTACGCGCCGGTCGGCTGGACGTGCGCGTTGTTCTGGTCGAGGCCGAGGTCAATGAAGCCGGACTTCGCCTCGTAATTCCATTCGCGCCGGTTGTTCCAGAATTCCGCCGTGCCCGGCTCGAAGGGAATGCCGTTGAGCGCGACGCCGAACCACGCGCCGCGACCGTCGTGCGGCGCGGCGTTGGTTTTCGGCGCGGTGGGGAGGTGGAAGTTGTAACTCTGCGCCGAGATGCGATTCGGATTGCCGCGACCGGGAAATCGCCCGGTCGTGTGGTCCGGCAGGCCGTTCGCGACGACAAGTCGTTCGCCGCCGGAGACGGTGATCGTGACTTTGCTTTCGCCCAGCGTCGTCGTGGCGGAACTGGGCCGGGTGTCGAGCGGTTGAGCGGAAGCGAGCGAGGCGGCAACCGACATTGCGGCCGCGAGAATTTGTATTTTCATGTCGTCAATTTACACGAATGAACCTTAAGCGGGCGTGAAGCGCAAAGAATTCATTTCACCACGCTGTAAAACGCGCGGCTGGTTGGCGGCGAAATGTCCTTCAACGTCACGGTCGAGCCGTTCGTTGTCGCGACGGCGTTTGTGACCTGCGACCAGAACGTCGTGCTCAAGTCGTCGCAACGCCAGAGTGCATAGCTCGCGGCCTGTGTGAGCGTGCAGGAGAACTGGCCGTTGGTCCACGCCGCCGACGCGATGCGCGGGCCGGTGTTCGTGCTGTAGCCGTAGAACCAGAATTCGAGCCGGTCGTAGTACTGCTTTTGCTCCGCGGTCAACGCGCCGCTCAGGAGGTTGGTGTTTTCGTAAGGGTCGGTTTGCAGATCGTAGAATTGATTCGTGCCGGTGTTAAGGCGGATCAATTTGTAGCGCGCGTCGCGCAGGCTGCGTCCGTCCTGGCTGTTGAGAATGTTGTCGCCGAACAAATCCACATAAACGCGGCGGCTGGTGTCAGTCTGGCCTTGGAGCGCGCTCACGACGCTGTGCGAATCAATCGTCACGCCGGCGGGCACGGTGGCGCCGACGCTGGTGCCGGCGAGTTCAAGGATCGTGGCGAACAAATCCACGGCGTGAACGAGCGTGGTGTTGGTGCGATTTGGATTCACGACCTCGGGGCCGGCGATGATCATGGGCACTTTGATGCCCCCTTCGTAGAGCGTGCTCTTGCCGTGACCGCTGGGATAGGGCGGTTGCAACGTGCTGGAAGTCGAGCCGTTGTCGCCGAGGAAAATGACGTGCGTGTTGGTCAGGTTCACCGCGGCAAGCAGTCGTCCGATCTCCGTGTCCATCGCTTCGATCATCGCGTCGAAATAATTCGCCGGATTGTTGTTGATGTCGTTCTGCGTGCCGGAGAGGGACGCGTAATGCGGCGCGAGGTTCGTCGGCGGTTTGTGGAGCGGCGTGTGGCCGGCGTTGAAGGCGACCCACGCGAGCCACGGGTTCGTGCCGCGCGCTTGAATCCAACTCACCGCGTCGTTTACCACGTCGGTCGTGGCGTAGTTCGTGTAGTTCGCCGTCTGCGAGCCGTTCACGGTTTTCGTCCAGTTCGTGTAGTTCGCGATGGCACCCGCGGTCACGCCGGCAAAATTCGTCCAGCCGCCGACGTTCAGCGGCGAGTTCGGCGCGAGCGCGAGATGCCATTTGCCGAATTGCGCGAGGTGATAGCCGAGACCGCTGGCGTTCATCGCCTCGGGCAGGGTGAACTCCGACGAACTCAACTGCGGACTGCCCGCGCCCGCGATGGCGTCGCCCACGCCGGTGCGAAAGGAATAGCGCCCCGTGATCAGGCACGCGCGCGTGGGCGAGCAGACGGGATTCGCGTAGGCGTTCGCGAACACCACACCGCTGCTCGCGAGCGACGCGAGGTTCGGCGTGGGCGGAAGTTTTGCGCCATTGTTGGTGGAGTTGTAAAAGAAACTCGCGTCCGCGCCTACGTCGTCAGCGATGATGAGCAGAATGTTTTTCGGCGCGGCGCGGGCGGAAAAGCACCAAGCACCAAGCTCCAGAGAAACACCAAATTCCAACTCCGATAAATCGCGAGTCGGCCATCAAACCTCGGCCCTGCGTCCGCCTGGCAGCTTGAAGATTGGTGCTTGGTGCTTCTCTGGAGTTTGGAAGTTGGTGCTTGGTGTTTCATCAATCGTCTCGCCGTCACTCTAGCACGGCAACCTTAAGGTAACGTGAAGGGGAACGTTTTGCGAGGTTCGTTGAAGTTCACGCTTCAGCGTGTCCGGACGTGACCTTGTTACGCCCAACGCTAGTTCCGGTCTTCAATCGCGGTTCGTGAGCTTGACTCGAATCCGGTTCGGTGGTGTAGTGCCCTTAGATCAGAACTCAACCAAAGGACACCGGATGAAAACGATCCTCCTTCTCGCCTTGTTGGCATTCGCAACCACGCGCGGGGCTTTCGCTCAAGGCACGATCAGCCTCGGCAACGGCTTCAGCGGCTTTCGCGCGCCGATTTATGATTACTTTCCGGGAAATCCGCTGAGCATTGCTAGCGGACAATCCTCGCTGGGGATCCCTTCTGGCTCGGTAGCTTACACCGGACAATTGCTGCAAGGCACTGGTTTTACTTTTGCCGTGTTTTATGGCGCGACAACCGTGACGGACCCGAATCAATTGACCTTGCTGGCGGCCACCACGTTCCGGACGGCCACGGCGAATGTTTTGCCTGCGGGCCTGATCTACGCGTTTGATGTTATAGTGCCCGGCATCGCGGCTGGCGGACAGGCGAAATTGGAGGTTCGTGTCTGGGACAATGTCGGTGGCTCGATTACCAGTTGGAATCAGAACAATGGCTCGGCCAATCGGTCCGGCACGTTTCTTTCGCTGCCGCTGGGTGGTACTGACTCGACCGGAAATATTTTTCTTTCGCCCAACATGACAGGTTGGACCAGCTTTAACATCCCACAAGGACCTGAGCCTGGGCCACTACTTTTGACCGGATTGGGTGGTGCGATGCTGTTCCTTTTTCGTTGGCAGAATCGGCGTCGAGTTTGAAAAACAACTCGAAACACACCTACAGCAACGTGATCTGCGCGCGTCCGTTCGCCACGGCTTCGCTCAAGCCCATCACGCGGCCGTTGCGGCGTTCGATGATTTGCTTGTCCACACCGGGATCGTAGGGCACGGGATATTTTCCGGTGTAGCAAGCCATGCAGAAATTTTCCCGCGGCAAACCGGTCGCCTTGATCATGCCGTCCTCCGAGAGGTAATGCAGCGAGTCGGCGCTCAGATATTTGCGGATCTCTTCGAGCGAATGGTTCGCGGCCATCAGCTTGTTGCGGTCGGGGAAATCAATGCCATAGACGCACGGGTGCATGTGGGGCGGACAACTCACCATCACGTGAACCTCCTTCGCGCCGGCTTCCTTGAGATTGTTCACGCGCGCCTTGCACGTCGTGCCACGTACGATCGAGTCGTCCACCACCACCACGCGCTTACCTTTCACGAGGTCGCCGATGAGGTTCAACTTCACGCGCACGTCGAAGTCGCGGATGAGTTGCGACGGCTGGAGAAAACTGCGCCCGACGTAATGATTGCGGATGAACGCCATCTCGAACGGGATGTTGGATTCGAGCGAGTAACCGAGCGCGGCGCAGTTGCCGCTGTCGGGCACGGGGACGACGAGGTCCGCGTCCACGAGATGTTCGCGCGCGAGCTGGCGACCCATTTCGACGCGAACCTTGTAAACGTTGCGATTCGCAATCGTGCTGTCGGGCCGCGCGAAATAAACGTATTCGAAAATGCAAAACGCGTGGTTCGTTTGAATCGGAAACGCCCGCAGGCTCGTGAGGCCATCCTTGTTGATGATGACGATTTCGCCCGGCTCGACGTCGCGGACGAATTCCGCGTGGATGAGATCGAAGGCGCAGGTCTCGCTCGCGAGCACCCAGGCATCACCGAGTTTGCCGATGGAGAGCGGCCGGAAACCGTGCGGGTCGCGCACGCCGACCAGTTCGTGCTCGGTCATGATGGCGATGGAATACGCGCCTTCCAACCGGCGCATGGCGTTGATGAGATGATTGCTGCCCGTGCCCATGCTCGGTTGCGCGAGCAGATGGACGATTATCTCGCTGTCCACCGTGGTCTGAAAAATCGAGCCGCGCGCTTCGAGTTCGTCGCGGAGTTGGGAGGCGTTCGTCAGGTTGCCGTTGTGCGCCACGGCGATCTGGCCGCGCGCGCAATCGGCGGTGAGCGGTTGGGCGTTGCGCAAGTGCGACGCGCCCGTGGTGGAGTACCGCGTGTGACCCACCGCCATGTGACCGACGAGATCATGCAACTCGTCGCCGCTGAAAACCTGTGAGACCAGTCCCATGCCGCGATGCACGCGGAACTGGCGACCGTCGCACGTGACGATGCCGGCGCTTTCCTGGCCGCGATGTTGCAACGCGTAGAGGCCGTAGTAGGTGAGTTCGGCGGCATTCGGATGACCGAAAATGCCGAACACACCGCAATAATGTTTGGGATGATCTTGCATCGTTTAACTCATCGCCCGCGCGATGGAATTCCACCAAGGGTCATGCAACTCGCCCAAGGCGCAACAAAATTCTCCGGCCGAAGTTTTGATTTGCAATTTGTCGCCGCCCACCGTGCCGATGCGCGCGGCAGGAACGCCCATGAGCTTGGCGCGTTCGACCACTTTCACGGCGTCAAGGGCATTGCAACTGATGACTATGCGCGACTGCGTTTCGCCGAAGAGGAGCGCGTCCAGGCGCAACGTAGCGGCGTCTCGGCAGAGCGCCGCATTCTTTTCGGCGGACTCATCAGCGGCGCTCTGCCGAGACGCCGCTACGCCGGAAAGATCAATCGTCGCTCCAATCAGTCGTGGGGTTTCGCGAGCTACGAGCTGGCTGACGCAGCTTTCGGCCAGGCAAACAGCCAAGCCGCCTTCGCTGCAATCGTGCGCGCTTTTCACGAGGCCGGATTGGATCAGGCCGATGAGCGTGGTGTGCAGCGTCTTCGCCACTTCGAGGTCGCAGCGCGGCGGCGAGCCGTTCTTCTTGCCGTGGACGACTTGCAGATACGCGCTGCCGCCGAGGCCGAAAATCGGGTCGGCTGCGTCCACCGCGTCGCCGAGCAGGATGATGGCGTCGCCTTCGTCCTTGAACCATTGCGTGGTGACGTGCTCCAGCTTCTCGATGAGGCCGACGACGGAAATCGTGGGCGTCGGGTCAATCGGCCCGGCGGGGCTTTGATTGTAGAGCGAGCAATTGCCGCCGGTGACGGGCACGTTGAATGCACGGCAACCTTCTGCCAGACCACGCACGGATTCCTTGATCTGCCAGAACAGCTCGGGCTTGAGCGGGCTGGGCATGTTGAGATTGTCCGTCGCGCCGAGCGGCAAAGCTCCGGAGCAGGCAAGATTACGGCACGCTTCGGCTACTGCGGCCTTCGCGCCTTCGTAAGGATCGAGATAAACATAACCGCCGTTGCAATCCACCGTCATGGCGATCAACTTCTCGGAAACGGTCGGGTCGCCAACTTTCGCGGCGAGTTCCGCGCTCATCACGGGCAAAGAATCGGTCTTGATGCGAATCACCGCCGCGTCGCTGCCGGGCAACACGACCGAGCCGTCGCGCACTTGCTGATCGTATTGGCGATACACCCAATTCTTCGACGCGATGCTCGGCCACGCGAGCAGCTTTTTCAAATCTTCGGCAGGCGTTGTGGTATCGGCGATGCCGTCGAGACGGAACGCGCGGACATCTTTCAGATACGCCGGCTCAACGGCTTCGCGCTGATAGACTGGCGATTCGTCGGCGATTTTCCGCGCGGGAATATCCACGACGAGTTTGCCGCCGTGGCGCACCTTCATGTGGCCGGTGTCGGTGATGATGCCGATCTCGGACCACGGCAAATCCCACTTGTCGAAAATGCGTTTCACTTCCTCTTCGCGGCCCTTGTGGACGACGATGAGCATGCGCTCCTGCGATTCCGAGAGCATGATTTCGTAGCTGCTCATGTTCGGCGCGCGTTGCGGAACTTTGTCGAGTTCGATCTCGATGCCCGTGCCGGCGCGCGCGGCCATTTCGCAAGTGGAACAGGTCAAACCCGCCGCGCCCATGTCCTGCATGCCCGCGACGCAACCGGTGGCGAGCAGTTCAAGACACGCCTCGCACACGAGTTTTTCCATGAACGGATCGCCGACCTGCACCGCGCCGCGCTGTTGCTCGGCGGATTCCTCGGTCAAATCCTGCGACGCAAACGCCGCGCCCGCGAGACCGTCGCGACCCGTCGCCGGGCCGACGTAAAACACGGGATTGCCGATGCCCTTGGCCGCGCCGCGCGTGATCTGTTCGTGGCGCAGCACGCCGAGGCAGAATGCGTTCACGAGCGGATTGCCTTGATACGTCTTGTCGAAATAAACCTCGCCCGCGACGGTCGGGATGCCGAAGCAATTCCCGTAATGCGCGATGCCGCTGACGACGCCGGCGAACAGGCGGCGGTTGTTGGCGATTTGGGATTTTAGATTTGCGGCTTCGCCGGAAGTGTTTTGCTCGCCCTCACCCCGGCCCTCTCCCCCGGGGAGAGGGAGACGAGTTGTGGACGCCGTTGCTGAAATCGTGCGCGCTTGTCCGTTGCTGCTGCCAGCTTCCCCCTCTCCTGGGGGAGAGGGCCGGGGTGAGGGCGGACAATCCTCCACAATCGGCCCAAACCGCAGCGAGTTCACCGCGCAGACCGGCCGCGCGCCCATCGTGAAGATGTCGCGCACGATGCCGCCAACACCGGTGGTCGCGCCCTGAAACGGCTCGACCGCGCTCGGATGGTTGTGCGATTCGATCTTGAAGGCGATGGCGATGCCGTCGCCGATGTCAATGATGCCGGCGTTTTCCTCGCCCGCGCCGACGAGGATTTTCGGCGACTTGGTGGGGAAGGTCTTGAGCAGCGGCTTGGTGTTTTTGTAGCTGCAATGCTCGCTCCACATCACGGAAAAGATGCCGAGCTCGGTATAGCTCGGCACGCGGCCGAGGATTTCCTTGGCGTGGGCGTATTCTTCCGGCGTGAGGTTGTGTTTGGCAACCAACTCTGGGGTGATGGCGGGTTCGGTCATGGGAATCATTTGAAAACTATTTTATCCACAGCAATCGTTCGGCTTGTCCGAGCAGAAAGCAAAAAATGTGGGCGGGAACGTGCAGAACATTTGTCTCCATGCCGTCAATCTTACGGACACCAAAATCTGTGTCCCGCTTGGTAACGACATACGCCGTCTTCAAGGCTTCGTTTTTGCAATAAACCGCCAGTCCGTCTTTGGGTGAGATCACAGGTTTTTCCTGATACTTCACTTCGACGGCGAGATGGTAGTTGGGGCTTTGGACGATGATATCAACTTCCCGTTCTGTTGCGGCGTCTCGCCAGTAGCTGATGCGCGGGGTGTCCAAATACGAATAGGCATAGAGATGGCGAAGCACTGCGGTTTCAACGACCAATCCCATTTGCGTGGGGTCGGACAAGATTTCTTCACCGCGCAACAAGACCGCATTCCGAAGCGCCGCGTCCACCAGATAAACCTTGTAGCGTGCTTTCAAGATGGCTTTTCCACCCTTTACGGTCGGCGGCAGACGATAGATGAGATTGGCCTGCTCCAGATTTTGCAGGTAGTTGGCGACGGTCACGCTCGTCGTGCCGACATCGCCCGCACAACCTTGGGTCGAAAATAAACCGCCGGTGTGCAGGCAAAGGTAAATGAAAATTCTTTCCAGATCGTTGACGTTGCGGATGCGGAACAATGCGGTCATGTCGCGCTTCAAGACTCTTTCCACGACATCTTCGCGCAGTAGCCGCTGGCACAAAGAGAGGTCAGTGAGTTTGGCTGTTTCTGGAAACCCGCCGACCAGCAAGTAGCGCTGGAACGAATCCTGAACCAGACGGAACGACCGCGCGAGTTCACCGAGTTGGGCTGCGTCCCAGTCAAAAAGATTTCTCGGAATTAAATCTTCGGGAATGTTGGCCGGTGATTCGCCGCGAATCTGCAAATACTCATAGAACGAAAGCGTTGGGACGGGAATGGTGAGCCAGCGGCCTACGCCGCTTTCGGCTACGTGAGTGCGATGAGCCAACGCTGAAGAACCTGTGGCAACAATCCGGTATTCGGGATGGTGATCTACCAACTGCTTCAGTTCCAAATCCCATTCCTTGGCATACTGCACTTCGTCCAGCAGCAGCGTGGCGGGTTTGCCCTTTGGATGAATGTACTCGTGATAAAGCTTCAACACATTCGCGAGCGAATAAATTTTGATGAGCGGATGATCCAAGCTCAAATACAAGACACTCGTCGGCGCATCTCCTTGCTCCAACAAGTGTGCAACAAGTTGTTGAAGCACCGTCGTCTTACCAACGCGCCGCGGGCCAGACAACAAGATGGCCCGCCGCAAACCGGGATCACTGAGTCGCCGCCGACAAGATTCAAAAGCCAAGCGCCGAAACTTCGCGACGTTTTGAACAGGCTGACGCCACCAAGGATTGAATCCTTGAATGGCTGCCAAAACTTCATCTCGATTTAAGAAATCCATAGTTTCAAGGCCATGCTTGGCATTTTTTATCCAACTTTAGCCGAAAAGTATATTCCGAACTATGCATAATTCGGTAATAAGTGGTGTATCGACTTGGGCTGGTTTGCACTTTTAATATCACGCTGCTTGCGCGACGGCCTTGTTCTTCAGCGCGGCGAAGATGCTTTCGAAAATCCATTTGCCGTCGTCGCTGCCGAGGAGCAGTTCGCAGGCGCGTTCGGGATGCGGCATCAGATTGATTTCCATGTATTCCATGTCAGGCCAGTTCGGCAACGTTTTCGTCCTCGTATTTTTCAATGAGCACGCCGATCACTTCCATCATGGAGGCGAGCGGATGGTTTTCATTTTCGCCCACTTCGTCCACGAGGCGGTCGAGTTGCTTCACAAGCTGGCGGTATTCGCGGTCGTTGTGCGGCACTCGCAAGCCAGGTTCGACCTGCGGCCAAACGGCCAAAGCTTTTTCAATTTGAGTAGTGGACATCATCATCGCTCTCTTTCCGCCAAGGCGAAGAATGGTGGATTTTCTGGAACGACTCAAGCGAATCGCGCGGCTTCACCCGACGCGGTAGGAAATTTTCTGGATGAGCGTCGGGCCGAAGCTGTGTTTGAGGCGGTCGAGGATTTCCTTGCGACGGTAGCGGACGATTTCGCTGAGCCAGACGCTGCTGTCCACGACGACGAAGAGGGTGCCTTTGCGCACGCCGATGGGTTGCGCGTGGGCGGTGATCGTGGGATCGAGGAGATCGTTCCAAACCTTCACGACTTCGGCTTCGCCGCGGCGGCTGTCAATGCGCAGGTCCTTGAGCAATTGCGGCATCACGTCGGCGGCTTTCTGTGCCCGAACGGCATGGGCGATTTCGGTTGGGACGAGGTCAACGCGCCGCCATTGGGCGAGAATCCGCTGGCGGGCGCTGGCTTTGGGCGGGCCAACGCGGGGGTTTCGTTTGGACGGAAAAGGTTTCACGCTTTGATCTTAATCTTAATCTCCGTTTGGAAAACTCGGCAGCCGATTAAGATTAAGATTGAGAACTGCAGGCGACTCAAGCCGCAGCGGTTTCCGAGGCGGGTTCGGCCGCCGGTTCGTGTTTCTCTTCCGGGTGTTCGTCCAGCACGAGGATGCCGTGCGGCGGGAGATCGCAACTGCCGCTGAAGGTATTGCCCGTGAGATAATCGTGCATCGGCTTGTAGAACTGGATACGCACCGGCGAATTCTGGTGATTGAGCAGGAAGAAAATCTTCGTGCCCTCTTTCTGCCGCATGGAGACTTCGACCGTGTCGGGCACTTTGAGCAGCGGGTGCAGGTTGCACATCTGGCGCAGCCACGTGACGAGGTCGTAATAAAAATGCTGGTGGCTCATCGTGCCGAGGTAAATCGCCTTGCCGAGGCCGAACGTGTTCATCGTCATCGCGGGCCGGCCGGCGTAAAAATCCTTCGCGTAGGTGGCGAGTGCCTGGCAGCCCTTCGGTTCAATGATATCGCACCAGATTTTCGCCGGATGCATGTGGCTGGTCGGGAATGCACCCTTGAACGTGAGATGGTTTTCCTCGCCCGGCGGCAGCGGATCGAATTCCAGCACTTCGAGGCCGAACAAATCCGTCAGGTCGTGCGGGTAGCCGGTGTCCGGCGCGATGTGGTGTTCGTCCACGAGGCCGGTGTTGAAGGTGCCGACGAGCGTGCCGCCTTCCTGAACGTAAAGCTTCAACCGATCCGCCTCGCCCGAGGAGAGCAGGTGCAGCGACGGCGCGAACACGAGCCGATATTTCGACAGGTCCTCGGACGGGCGCGCGAAATCCACTGGGATGTTGCGGTCGTGCAGCGCGGTGTAAATGAGTTGGATGTGTTCGCGCAGGCTGAAAAATTTATTGGGCTGCATCGGCTGCTGCAGCGCCCAATCGTTGTCGTGGCTGTAAAGGATGCAGACCTCGGACTTCACGCTCGTGCCGGACAAGGCCGGGGCGAGCATTTTCAACTCGTCGCCGATCTGGCAGATTTCCTTGAAGACCCGGTCGTTGCCATGGATGTGATGCGGCAGGATGGCGCCGTAAAATTTTTCGCTGCCGATGCGCGGTTGTCGCCAGTGATAAAACAGCACGCCGCTCGCGCCGCGGGAGATGAGTTGATACGTGAACAACCGCACGATGCCGGGCCGCACGAGTGAGTTCACGTCCTGCCAGTTCACCTGCCCGGCTTTTTGCTCCATGATCCAGAAGCCGTTGTCGCCGTCGGGCGTTTTGATGTTCTCCTTCTTGAGCGAGCGGAGCATGTCAATTTCGCAGGCGAGTTCGGCGGACTTCGCCTTGATGGTCGCGTTGCTCTCGACCGAAACGAAGTCCACAACTTCCGCCATGTCGAAGTGATCGAACTTACGCTGAAGCGCGCGCAAGTTGGTCGTGACCGGCGTGTCCGGGCAAAGTTCGCGGAGCAAATCCGCCTGCATCCGCACGAACTGCACGATCACGTCGCTCGAAAAACGGTTCCAATCCAGCAACAGCGCCGGGTTGTGCGTCGTCGGCGCGAATTGCGGCATCGGGACTTGATCCCAATCGGAAACGACCTGCCCCCAGTAGCGCAGGCCAAGCTGCTCATTCAACCGCTCAATGGTGGTGTATTTTTGTTTGAGCCAGAGATGCCACTCCTCGCGCGTCGCGGCGTTGAAGGAAAATTCCGTCTGATGCCCGCCGATGCCGCTGTCAATCTGCCAGGCCACGACCGACGGATGCTTGCCCAGAGCCGTCGCCATCGCCGTGACGATTTTTTTCGCGTAGTCCCAATACACATCGCTGGCCAGGCAGGCGGCGCGGCGCGTGCCCTCGTGTTTGACGCGGCCCTTTTCGTCCACGGGCAGAATCTCGGGATGTTTTTTGGCGAGCCAGATGGGCGGCGCGGCGGTGGGCGTGCCGAGCACGACCTTGATGCCGTGCTTCGCCATGACATCCATGACGCGCTTGAGCCAGTCGAACTTGAATTTGCCTTCCTCGCGTTCGCAGAGGCCCCAGGAGAATTCGCCGATGCGCACCACGTTGATGCCGGCCTTGACCATCAACTGCGCGTCGGTTTCCCACTGGCCCTCGGGATTCTCATCCGTGCCGCCGTATGGGAAGACCCATTGCTCGGGATAGTAATCAACGCCGAAATACATAGTCGTAATTTGGTTGGCGCTCGCTGGCCGACTCTAGGCCCATCCCCGTCCCGGCTGCAACGTAAAAGTCGAAATTGTGAAGAACTTTTCCGCCGCCGGCAAACCCACCGGGCCGTAGCCAGATATTGTTTTGCGTTTCCCCGGTCAACCGGGTAAATCCTCGGCCAATCTAGCTTACGATTATGCGCAACTTTATCACTTTGACAGCCGCCTTGGGACTCGTCCTCGCGACGGGTTGCAACCAAGCCGACAAACCCGCTGCCGGCAAAAAAACCACCGTGGCGCTCATGCCCAAGAGCAAAGGCAACGCCTACTTTGTTTCCTGCAAGAAAGGCGCGGACGAGGCGGCGAAGGAACTCGGCGTCGAACTCATCTTCGACGGGCCGACCACGCCCGATCCGGCCAAGCAGAACGAAATCATCGAGAACTGGATCACGCTCGGCGTGGACGTGATCGCCGCCGCCTGCGAAAACAAGGACGGCATCTCCACCGCGCTCCGCAAGGCGAAGGAGAAGGGCATCAAAGTTCTCACCTACGATTCCGACGCCGCCGCGGACGCGCGCGAATTCTTCGTGAACCAGGCCACGCCCGAAGGCATCGGCACCGCGCTCATGGACGAAGCCGCGCGGTTGTGCGGCGAGGAAGGCGAGTTCGCCATCATCACCGCCAGCCTCACCGCCGCGAACATGAACGAGTGGCAGAAATACATCGAAACTTCCCGCGTCACGAAACATCCGAAAATGAAAATGGTCGCGCTGCGTCCGTGCGACGATCTCAAGGACAAGGCCCAAGCCGAAGCTACGACGCTCTTGAGCGCGCATCCGAATCTCAAACTCATCATGGCCATCTGCTCGCCCGCCGTTCCCGGCGCCGCCGAGGCCGTGAAGCAAGCCGGCAAGACCGGCACGGTGAAAGTCATCGGCCTCGGTTTGCCGAGCGAAAACAAACTCTACGTCAAAGGCGACGTGACGCAGGCGGTGATTCTTTGGAAGACCGTTGACCTCGGCTATCTCACCGTTCAGGCCGCGAAGGCGCTCGCCGACGGCAAACTGAAAGCCGGCGACAAAACCTTCACCGCCGGCAAACTCGGCGCGATGGAAATCGTCGGCGACAACATTCTCCTCGGCAAACCGTTCATCTTTAACAAAGAGAACATTGACGGGTTCGACTTCTGAATCGGGAACCGCTGATCTTCGCTCATTGGCGCTGATCGAAAACGGATGTGCGACCATTAGCGCGGATTAGCGGTTTTCTTCTGCGGCGGTTTTGTTTCTTCCGGCGCGTAACCCGTCTGCGGATTCGTTCCCGGTTTCGTCGCGCCTTTGCGCGCCGCAAGCTCCGGCAGTTCGAGCGTCGCGCCTTGGTCGTGGGTGCCCGCAATCCATTTCTCCAACACCCGGCGCAAGCGCTTCAACTCCGCCTGGTGTTCGGGTGCGTTCGCGAGATTGTGGATCTCAAACGGATCGGCTTCGCAGTCGTAAAGCTCCTCCTCGGGCATGGTCGGCGCGCAAAGAAATTCCTGCGCCGGCGTGAGTTTGCCGTCGGCGTGGAGTTTCTTCAGCAGGTTCCAGACGGGATACTGCCGCGCCTTGTATTCGTTCGGCTGGAGGAACGGCCGCTCCGGCGTGAAGTTGCGGATGTAGCGGTAGCGTTCATCGCGCACGGTGCGAAAGCGGAACACCGTCTCATCGCAACGGTCGCGCGCGCCAAAAATATACCGGCGCGGCTTCGCTGCGTGCTGGCCGAGAAAAATTTCCCCTTCCATCTTCGCGGGCTTCTGCGCGCCGGCGAGGTCGAGCATCGTGGGCGCGAGATCAATCGCCGCGATCAAACGGTCGCTCACCGTGCCCGGCTGGAAATTTTTCGGCGCGGGACAATTCTTTGGCCAGCGGATGATGAGCGGCACGAGGAAACCCTCGTCGTAACAAAACTGTTTGCCGCGCACGTGCGACTGGCCGTTGTCGCCGAAGAACACGATGATGGTGTTGTCCGCCAGTCCGTCGGCTTCAAGTTGCTTGAGCACGAGGCCGACTTTGCGGTCCAGTTCGCTCGCGGCGTCGAGATACCGCGCCCAATCCTTCCGCGCGACCGGATGGTCCGGCTCCCACGGCGGCAGCTCGACCCTATCCGGGTCGGCGCGCTTCGGCCCGTTGTATCCGCGATGCGTTTCGTGGAAGTTGATTTGCGCATAAAACGGCTGATGCGATTTCAAATCCGCCCACTGGTCTGAATCAAACGGTTTGCCTTGGTAAGTGAAATTCCAATCCACCTTGGCCGTGCCTTTGAAACCAAACTCCGCCGGCAACTCGCGCAAGTTCGCCGTGAAGTAGCCCGCGTCGCGCAACCAATCCGTCAGCACACGCACGCCCTTCGGGAGTTCGCAACCGTCGTCACGATGCGAGCGATGATTGTGCGCGCCGATGGTCGTTTGATACATCCCGGTCATGAACGCCGAGCGGCTCGGCGAACAGACCGGCGCCGTCGTGAAGAAACGTGTGTAGCGCACGCCCTCGCGCGCGAGTTGGTCGAGATTTGGCGTCCAAACTTCCTTCGTGCCGTAACAACCGAGGTGCTGGCCAAAATCTTCCGCGATGAGCCAGAGGATGTTTGGTCGCGCCGGCTTGGATTTGGCGACTTCGGCCAGCGCGGTCCCGCCCACGAGGAGCGCGGCGGCGCCGAAAATAGATGCGAGCAGCGAGTTCAGCGGGCAGACGAGGGTTCGCATATCGGCAGGCTAAAGAGCGGGTCGAAATTTGCAACTCGCGGCGCCCCTTCGCATTCAGGCTGTAACATTTCCCGCGCGGCTTGCGTATGTAATCTCAGTATGAAAACAAAATATCTCCTCATCACTCTGGCCGCCGCGGTTGCCGTGGGCGGGTTCACTTTCATCAATGCACGCGCCGCCAGCGCCGGCGGCCCCGGCCGCCAGCGCGGCGGGCCGATTTTGCAACGCGCCGCGGAACGGCTCAACCTCACCGACGCGCAGAAGGCGCAGATCAAGGCCGAACTGAAATCGGAGAAAGATTCGCTCGCGAAAATCTTCACGCAGTTGCACGAGGCGCGGAAAGGTTTGCGCGAATCCCTCCACGCGAAGAACGCGACCGAAGCCTCCGTCCGCACGTCGGCGGCGAAAGTCGCGGCTATCGAAGCCGACCTTGCGGTGGAACGCCTCAAGTTACACGGCAAGATCGCGCCCATCCTCACCGACGATCAGCGCGCAAAGCTCGCCGAAATGGAAGCGCGCCTTGACGATTTCGTGACCGACGCCATCGGCCGCCTCGGCGAGCGGCTGGCGGATTAGTCGGGGGAAATTGATTGGCCGCGAATGCTGGCTCGGTTATTTCAACCCGCAAAGTGAATGACGACGCCGAACTGCTGGGCCGCATCCGCAACGGCGCGCTGGATGATTTCGCCAAAATCGTCCGGCGTCATCAGTCGAAGGTCTTTGGCATTCTGCACCGCTACGAGCGCGACGCGCACCGGGTCGAAGACCTCGCGCAGGAAACGTTCGTCAAGGCGTTCCGCGCGCTGGAGCAATTCGACGGGCGCGCGCCGTTCGAGCATTGGCTGGCGCGCATCGCCGTGCGGACGGCGCTCGATCATCTGCGACGCGAAAAGCCCCGGCGCCATGAAATCGGTCTGCCGGAATTGGGCGAGGACGCGCTCGACTGGCTGCGCAGCGACAACGAGCGCGATGACCTCGGCGCGCGGCAGGCGGCGGAACTGCTCGACCTCGCGTTGCGCGAACTCTCGCCCGCCGACCGCGTGGTTCTCACGTTGCAGGAATTGGAATGGCGGAGTGTGAAAGAGATTTGCGAAATCACCGGGTCGTCGTCCGTGGCGGTGCGCGTGCGGGCGCTGCGGGCGCGGGCGAGATTGCGGCAGGCGCTGGAGAAACTGACGAAGGAAAAATCATGAACGATAGAAAACTGAAACAACTTTTCCGCGCGGCCCGAAACGAATCGCCGCCCTCGCCCGAGCCGGGCTTCGAGAACCTCGTGCTCTCGGCCATTCGTCGTGAGTTGCCACCGATGCGAGCGACATCGCTCATCGATCAACTCGGCGCGCTGTTTCCGCGCCTGGCCTGGGCGGCGGCGCTCGTGATTGCGATGTGCCTCGGCGCGGATTTTTGTCTGACGGCTTTGGCGCCGACCGGGTTGTCGGACGGCATCGCGGAGATTTCCGAGCAATGGCTCTTCGCGGCGAATTGAGGTGGCTATGAAAAAAATCAAACCCTGGCTGGTGATCGCATTGGTGTTCGTGGCCGGCTTCGTCGCGGGCGTGGTCGTGACCCGCGGTGTGGTGCGGCGCGTCGTGACCGTGGCGTTGACGAATCCGGACCGCGTGCGCGACCTCATCGAGAAGCGCGTCGCCGCCCGCGTGAAGCTCGACGCCGTCCAACGCGAAAAAGTTCATCGCATTCTCGCCGGGTCACAGGGTGACTTGAAGGAATTGCGCCGCGACATCGCGCCACGATTTTTTATCATCCTGTCCAACGCCGAGTCGCAAATCTCGACCGTGCTCACGCCCGAGCAGCGGGAGAAGTTCGAGAAGTTACAGGAAGAAAACCGCCGGCTCTGGCACGTTCCACCGGGGCCGAAATGAGCGGCCGGCGGTGAACAGATTCAGATTGAGCCGCGCCGCCGTCGCGCGTATGCTGGCCGGGCACTGCGCGCGTAGCTCAATTGGATAGAGTGTCGGCCTCCGAAGCCGAAGGTTGTGGGTTCGACCCCCGCCGCGCGCACCATCTCCCAAGAATCATTTTTTTTGCGCTGGCATCTCCTCCTCACTGACGCGCCGGGGTGGCTTGACAGTTCCCTTCACGGCTCGCGTTTTTGCAACATCTCCGGGGACAACTGTTCCAGCCGCGCATTCCCTGAGAGCGCCATCGTCAGGTCCAATTCCGCGAGGAGCGCGCGCAACACCGCCGTGACACCCGCGGCCCCGCCCAGCGCCAGGCCATACACATACGGACGGCCAAGCAGAACCGCTCGCGCTCCCAACGCCAGCGCCTTCACGACGTCCGCGCCGGTGCGGATGCCGCTGTCAAACAGCACGGGCAATTCGCCGGCCACCGCCACCACGCCCGGCAGAGCGTCGAGCGCGGCTACCGCGCCGTCCACCTGCCGCCCGCCGTGGTTGGAGACGATGACGCCGTCCATGCCGAAGTCGGCGGCGCGGCGGGCATCATCCGGGTGGAGAATTCCTTTGAGCACGATGGGCAGGCGGGTGTTCTCCCGAAGGAATTTCAAATCATCCCAGGTCACGCCGGGATCGGAAAAGATTTCGGCCCAGCGGGCGATGGCGGCGGGCATGTCTTCGCGCGGCGGTTTTGCCAGCGCCTCGCAGAAAACCGGATCGGAAAGATAATTGGCCAGCCCTTCACCGCGGAGGAATGGCAGGTAGGCGCGGGACAGATCGCGCGGGCGCCAGCCCAGCAGCCAGGTGTCCAGCGTCACGACCATGGCCCCGTAACCGGCCTGCTCCGCGCGGTGCAGCAGGCTCGCGGCGAAGCGGCGGTCTTTCGGCCAATAAAGTTGAAACCAGCGCGGCGATGCGCCCGCTGTCTGCGCGATCTCTTCCAGACTGCGCGAGGAAGCCGTGCTCAAAACAAACGGCAGTCCCATTTCAGCCGCGGCGCGCGCCACCGCCACTTCCGCCTCCGGATGGACGATGGCGAGCACGCCGATCGGGGCGAGCATCACCGGCGCGGGCATCGCGGTGCCGAGCACGATGGTGCGCAGATCGCGCGTGGCGACATCGCGCAACATCCGGGGCACGATGCGCCAGTGATCGAACGCCGCCCGATTGGCGCGCATCGTCTCCTCCGCGCCCGCGCCGCCGGCCACGTAGCCGAACGCGCCCGGACTGAGTTTCTCGCGAGCCTGCTGTTCGAGTTCCGCGAACGTGAACGGAAACTCCGGCAACGCGCCGGCCAGACCCTGCCGGTAGATTTCCAACTGGTAATTGCCAAACATGTCGAGTCGTGCGGTTGTGCGCTCTTCGATTCCCGGCCATCCGGATCGTGAATGTTCGGGAACTTCTAATTGGCGCGCTTGACGAGCGCAAGCCACAAGCGGCCATTCGCCCGGCCGCGGCTGGCTGACGACTCGCGAAGCGCGCCGGCTTTTCTCCGTCGCGTGCCATTTTCTTTTTGCCCTCCTTCGGCGAATCGGGCAAAGGAAGCGGATGAAATCCATTCTCCCGTGGCTCGTCGCGGCGGTGATGCTCGCGGCGACGGTATTTTTCTTTTCCGCCAATCGAAAACTTTCGGCCGATGTCGCCACCTTGCGCGAAGAGTCGGCGAAGGTTGAACCATTGCGCGCCGAAGTGGAGCGGCTCAAGAGTTCCGGCGCGCCCGCGCAAGCGGAAGAGATCGCCAAGCTGCGCAGGGACAACCAGGACTTGCTCAGGTTGCGCAATGAAGTCCGGCAGTTGCGCGACGGGAACAAACAGCTCGCGCAACAAGTCGAGCAATCCCATGCGCAGGCGCAGGCCGCGCAAGCCCACCTGCAAGTCCTGAGCACCAACTTGCTGGCCGTCCAGACCGCTGCGCAGCAGGCTTCCGCCGCGCGGCTGGTGACGCCGCCGGCCACCGCCCAGGATGCGGTTGCGGCCTGCATCAACAACCTCCGGCAGATTGACGGCGCCATGCAACAATGGGCGCTCGAAAACAAGAAGACGGCGAGCGACGTTCCCACGGCGAAAGACATCGCACCGTATTTGAAGGATGGGATTCCCAAATGTCCGGCGGGCGGAACTTACACACCGCACACCGTGGCGGAAGAGCCGACCTGCTCCATTCCCGGCCACGCGTTCCCGGCCAAGTAATTCGCGCGGGCGCGGAACAAAATCTTGCCTTGGCTTTTTTGTTCCGGGATGCTCCCCGCCCTATGGCAAGTCTCAAAAAACTGTCGGTCTTCGGTCTCGGAAAACTGGGCGCGTGCATGGCCGCGACCTTCGCGGAGCGCGGGTTTGATGTGCTGGGCGTGGACATCAACGCCGAAGCCGTCCGCAAGATCAACGCCGGCGAAGCGCCCGTGGATGAGCCGCTCCTCGCCGAGGCTGTCGGCAAAGCCCGCAAACGGCTGCGCGCCACGACGAACCCCGCGGAAGCCGTCGCCACGGACATTTCTTTTTTCATCGTGCCGTCGCCGAGTCTGCCGGACGGGAGTTTCTCCAACGAATTTCTCATGCGCGCGCTCGCGCCCATCGCGCAGGCCGTGCGGAAGGCGAAGAAAAAGAATCACATCTTCGTCATCAGTTCCACCACCACGCCCGGCGCGTGCCGCAAGGTCATCATCCCGATGCTCGAGAAGGAGATCGGCGGGAAGTGCGGGAAGGATTTCAGTTTTTGCTACAACCCGGAGTTCATCGCCATCGGCGACGTCGTGCGCGGCCTGCTCTCGCCGGACCTGGTGTTGATCGGCGAGTCGGACCAGCGCGCGGGCGATCTGCTCGAGGAACTTTATCGCAAATACAATTTGAACCAGCCGCGCATCGCGCGCATGTCGGTGACGAGCGCGGAGCTGACGAAGATTTCCGTCAACAGCTACATCACCGCGAAGATCAGTTTCACGAACCAGCTCCGCATGATCGCCGACCGGCTCGAAGACACGGACATCCACCAGATCCTCGACGCCATCGGCTCGGACTCGCGCATCGGGAAAAAATATCTGCGCGCCGGGTTGAGCTACGGCGGGCCGTGCTTCCCGCGCGACAACCGGCTCGTGGTTTACACCGCCAAGGAAGTGGGTTTGAGCGCGCCGCTGGCCGAAGCGACGGACGCGGTGAACGAGATGGCGAAGGATCAGCTCGCCTTGCAGGCGCTCGCTTGCACAAAGCCCGGCGACACGGTGGCGGTGCTCGGCATGTCGTATCGGCCGCACACCTACATCACCGAGGAATCCGCTGGCCTGCACATCGCGCAGTCGCTGAAGCGTCACGGTTGCCGCGTGGTGGTGCACGACTACGCGTCCACGACGAAGAACAGCCCGAGCCTGCTGGAGTTCGAATACCTCGCCGACCCGGCGAAGTTGAAAAACGAAAAGCGGCTCAAAGCCGTGTTGATCTGCTGCCCGTGGGATGGCTACCGCAAAATAAAATTTCCCAAAGGCGTGAAGGTGTTTGATCCGTGGGGCGTGCTGGCGTGACGGAGGCCGCCGTGGGATTCGCCGACCTGCGGGCCGCGAACCGGAACGGATGACAGGAAAATAGGAAAGCCAGATGTCGGCATTTTCCTGTCATTGATCGGCGGTGGAAACCCCGGTTGCCGGTCCGTAAACCATTACGAGCACGTTCTTCTGGTTCACTTCTCAATCCTGTCCAGGCCTAGCGCGCGGGCCGGAAACGTTGCGCGATGGGAATGCGCCGGCCCATGCCGAAGGCGCGCGCCGAAACTTTCAAGCCCGGCGCGGCCTGCCGGCGTTTGTATTCGGTGAACGTGACCTTGTTGATCACGTCATTGACCACCGCCGCCGGGAATCCGCGCGCGATGATCTCCTGCTTGCTCAAATGTTCGACGACGTAATGCTGGAGGATCGCATCGAGCACGTCGTATTCCGGCAACGAGTCCTGATCTTTTTGGTCGGGGCGCAACTCGGCGCTCGGCGGTTTGGTAATGGAGTCGGTTGGGATCACGACCTGGTCCCGATTGATCCAGCGCGAGACTTTGTAAACGTCCGTCTTGAAAACATCCGCGATGACGGCGAGCGCGCCGCACATGTCGCCGTAAAGCGTGCAATAGCCGACGGCCATCTCGGATTTGTTGCCCGTCGTGAGCACGAGCGCGCCGAACTTGTTCGAGAGCGCCATCAACGTCACGCCGCGCAGGCGCGACTGGATGTTTTCCTCGGCCTCATTGGGTTTCGTGCCGGCGAAAACTTTCGCGAGCTGGCCTTCCATCGCCTTGAACCCGGTTTCGATGGGCAGCACTTCGTAACGGATGCCGAGATTTTTCGCGAGCGCCTCGGCGTCGGTGAGGCTGCCGCTGCTCGAATAGCGCGCGGGCATCGAGACGCCCATGACCTTGTCCGCGCCGAGCGCGTCCACGGCGATGACCGCGGTGATGGCCGAATCAATGCCGCCCGAAAGCCCAAGCACGACCGACTTGAAGCCGCACTTGGTGACGTAATCGCGGACGCCCAGCGAGAGCGCGCGGAAAAGCAATTCCTCCGGCGCGGGCCATTGCGGCGTGAGCGCGGGCGCGTTGCCGTCCACTTCAACGACGAACACGTCCTCGGCGAACCCTTTGCCGAGCGCGAGCACTTCGCCGGCGCGATTGATGGCGCAACTGTGGCCGTCAAAGATCAATTCGTCGTTCGCGCCGATAAGATTCACCTGCACGAGCGGAATTTTTTCGTCGCGCGCGACGCGCTGCAACATTTCGAGTCGCGTCCTTTCCTTGCCCGCGTGCCACGGGGAGGCCGAGATGTTCAGCATCAGATCCGCTCCGGCGGCGACGAGTTCCTTGATGGGATCGCGGCGATAAAGCCGGTCGGGCCAGAAGTCCTCGTCGTTCCAGATGTCCTCGCAGATGGTGATCGCGAGCTTGCGGCCCTTGAACTCGAAGGGCGCGACACTTTTCGCCGGCTCGAAGTAACGGTCTTCGTCGAACACGTCGTAGGTCGGCAGCAGCGATTTCTGTTGCTGCCAGATTTTTTTTCCGTTCTGGAGCACGGCGGCGGAATTGGTGAGCGAGCGACCGGGGCGCGCCGGGCTGCGATCCACGAAACCGACGCAGAGCGGAACGGCGCCGACCTTCGCCGCGACCTCGGCGACGACGGCAAGGTTGGCTTCAATGAAATCGGGGCGCAGCAGCAGATCGCGCGGCGGATAGCCGCAGAGAAACAGCTCGGGCGCGAGGACGAACTCCGCGCCCTGCGCGCAGGCGCGGTCATAGGCGGCGACGAGCTTGTCGCGGTTGGCCGCGTAGTCGCCGATCGTCGAGTTCAGTTGCAAAACGCCGATTTTCACTCGCGGGAAAGTAGCGACGCGGCGTCAATTAGCAATGAATTTGCGGGCGCTGGTACGTTTTCGGGTGCGATTAAAGGCGGGTGAGGGTGAGCGGGTGCTGGCGGTATTTTTGGACTGCGGTGGCAAGTCGGACGCGACACCGCTTTCGAGCGAACGGGGCGGGTGGCTCATTGCCC
>SIBJ01000040.1 GCA_009695195.1 Pedosphaera sp. | reverse complement strand
CGGACGCGACACCGCTTTAGCACCGACGACGGCGAGGGCAATGAGCAACCCGCCCCGTTCGCTCGAAAGCGGTGTCGCGTCCGACTTGCCACCGCAGTCCAAAAATACCGCCAGCACCCGCTCACCCTCACCCGCCTTTAATCGCACCCCAGCTTCGGCATCAGCAGGTGCGTCACGCCGGGCGGATGACGGCAAGGTCAAATGACAATCTTTCTAAACTTCGGAACGAGGAAATGCATGAGGACCCACGCCGTAAGGTAAGCCAGCCCGCAGACCACAAATAGAATCCCGTAACCAACTTCGACCTTCCCCAGCGCCGTGTAGTGCTTGAGCAGAAGTCCAGCGGCGCGGGCGATGAGGATGCCGCCCACCGCGCCGGCCATGCCGCCGATGCCCGTGACGGAGGCGACCGCCTTCTTCGGAAACATGTCCGATACCGTGGTGAAGATATTGGCCGACCACGCTTGATGGGCGGCACACGCGATGGCGATGGTGGCCACGGCAAACCAGGTGTTGATCGCACCCAGCCGCGACGCGAGCAGAACGGTCAGCGGGAACAAGGCGAAGATGAACATCGAAAGTTTGCGGGCTTTGTTGGCGTCCATGCCGCCATTGATAAACTTCTTGGGCAGCCAGCCGCCGAAGATCGAACCGACGGTGGAGACACAGTAAACAATCGCCACGGCGAGCGGCCAACTGATGACGCCGGGAAAGTTGACGCCGGGAATGTCGGCCAGATTGCCGACGTACTCCGGATGGGCGGCCGTGAATTCCTGCACCTTGAGCGTGTTGACATCAGTTGGAAAGGCAGCCATGAACTCCTTCACCTTGCGGGCATTCTCGCCGTTCAGGAAGGAGGGCAGCCAGAAGAGGAAAAACCACCAGATCGGGTCGGTCATGAATTTGCCAACGAAGAACGCCCACGTCTGTCGGAAGGTGAGGAGTTTGAACCACGATACTTTCGCCTTGCCGATGTCGGTTCGCTCGGCCTCCTGTTCGTCCGCGTCACTGTGGATGAAATCGTATTCGGCCTGCGAAAGTTTTCCGCTCTGAAGTTTTGCGGCGGGCGACGCGTACAAGGAATACCAGAACGCGAGCCATAATAGACCCACCACGCCGGTGAGAATGAACGCCCATTCCCAGCCCCAAGCTTTGGCGATGCCCGGCACGATGAGAGGCGCAACGATGGCCCCAACATTGGCGCCCGAGTTGTAGAGGCCGGTGGCGAACGCGCGTTCCTTTTTCGGAAACCACTCGGCGATGGTTTTGTTGGCCGCCGGGAAATTGCCCGCTTCCGTGACCCCAAGCGCCGCGCGCCAGAATCCGAAGCTCCAGGTATGATGGCCGAACGCGTGTCCGATGGCAGCGATGCTCCAGCCAATGAGTGACCAGGCGTAGCCCGATTTCGTCCCCACCTTGTCAATGATCTTGCCGGCGGCCAGCATGCCCAGCGCGTAGGCGATCTGGAAACAGATCACCACGGTGGAATAGTTCAACTCCTGATTGGCCTTGTCGGTGCCAAATACGCCCGCGGCCGAGAGCACGGGCTTGAGCAGCCCAAGGACGTTTCGATCCAGGTAATTGATCGTGGTGGCGGCGAAGACCAGGGCGCAAATCGTCCACCGATGATGACCGATGGCTTCATTGACGGCAGCGAAGCTCGCAGTTGCAGAAGTTTTTGGACCGCTCGGTTCGGTGATCACAACGAAATGTATTTTTTAGTTCGTTCTGCGGCGGAGAGAAACGGCCGGGACCGATGGTTGACGGCGTTTCGCGCGAAGAACAGCAGCGCGCCGATGCGCCAACGATATTTGCCAAAACAGGAACCGGTGGGCGAAGTCGTTTGACTCATCGGCTCGGCGGAGGTGGATTACTTATTCTTTCCGCGCTTGATGCGGTTCGTGTCGTTGCTGTCGTCGCGGGCGGATTTCACGCCGGGCAAATTGAGGTAGCGCTCGGCGTTTGTATAGCAAATGTTGCGGATCATCGGGCCGATGAGCGAGTCGTCGTCGGGAATCTCGCCGTTCTCCACGTCGCGACCGATGAGGTTGCAAAGGACGCGGCGGAAATATTCGTGGCGCGGATACGACATGAACGAACGCGAGTCCGTGACCATGCCGACGAAGCGCGAGAGCAGGCCGAGGTTCGAGAGCGCGTTCATCTGCCACTCCATGCCTTCCTTCTGGTCGAGAAACCACCAGCCGGAACCGAACTGAATTTTGCCGGCCACCGTGCCGTCCTGAAAATTTCCGATCATGCAGGCGAAGGCGTAATTGTCAGCCGGGTTCAGATTGTAAATGATCGTCTTCGGCAGCGCGTTCTCCTGGTCGAGCCGGTCGAGATACGCGGCGAGCGCGGAACATTGCGGGAAGTCGCCGATGGAATCAAAGCCCGTGTCCGGCCCGAGTTGTTTCAGCAGGCGCGTGTTGTTGTTGCGCAACGCGCCGAGGTGAAGCTGTTTCACCCAACCTTTTTCCGCATCGAGCCGCCCGAAGAACAACATCATGAAGGCGGCGAACTTCGCCTGCTCGTCTGGCGACGCCGGTTGTCCGCGGCGCGTCTTCGCGAAGATTTCCGCCGCGACCTTCTCGGTGCAGAAATCCGCGAAGCACTGGTTCATGCCGTGGTCCGAAAGCCGGCAGCCGTGTTGGTGAAAATAATCATGCCGCGCGCGCAAGGCGTCGAGGAACGCGGCGAAACTTCCGATGTCCACGTCGCTCGCGGCGGCGAGCCGGCTGACCCAATCGTTGAACGCCGCCGGCAGGTGGACGACCAGCGCCTTGTCCGGGCGGAACGCGGGCCGCACGCACGCGACGCAATTCGAGGCCGCCAATGCTTCGTGATGTTTTAGATCGTCGGTGGGATCGTCCGTGGTGCAGACGGTGTTGACCTTGAATTTTCTCAGGATGCCCTGCGTGGTCAGCTCGGGCGTGGCCAGTAGCTGGTTCGCCTTCTTCCAGATTCGGACGGCGTTGGATTCGTCGAGCAATTCCTCGATGCCGAAGTAACGGCTCAGTTCCAGATGCGTCCAGTGGTAAAGCGGATTGCGCAGCGTGTGCGGCACCGTGGCCGCCCACGCCTGGAACTTGGCGAACGGTTCGGCGTCGCCCGTGCAAAACTGCTCGGCCACACCGTTGGCGCGCATCGCCCGCCATTTGTAATGATCGCCTTCGAGCCAGATTTCAAACAGGTTTTTGAACTGCCGGTTCTCCGCGATGTCGCGCGGGGAGAGATGGCAGTGGTAATCGAAGATCGGTTCGGCGGCCGCGAATTGCTGATAAAGCCGCCGTGCTGTGCGCGAACCCAGGAGGAAGTCTTCGTGAATGAATTTCATAGCGTGGGAGAAGGCTAAGGATTCAAGCTAACGGGAGCAAGACGTGCGTTGGTTCGAGCGGGAAAACATCCGGTCGCGCTACCACCCGGTTGTGGCGCGGCGGGATCAAGAGTGCTTGCTGCTTTCATTTTCAACGAGTCTGGCCGGACGTTAAGCGAGGCGGGCGTCAAAGTATGCAGTCGTTCTTTGCAGGACTGGTTGAATCTTTTGCACCCACCTTCACCCGGCTTCGGCTTGGCGAATCGGCGATTCTGTTGTCGGCGGCGAAGCCGGGGTTGCGGCGGGCCGTTGCGAACTCACGCGCCGGAAGCTAACAAACAGGTCAAACGAACTCACGCCTCCAATTTTGGTTCGACTCTCACCCCTCAACTCTCAACACTCCACGCCGTGAAATTGCCGCCGGACTACCACATGCACACGCCGCTCTGCCGTCACGCGCGCGGCGAGCCGGTGGAGTACGCCCGCCGCGCTCTCGAAGTCGGCCTCACCGAAATCGGCTTCTCCGACCACTCGCCCATGCGCCGCGACGACTTCGACGACTGGCGGATGCGCAACGATCAATTGGATGAATACGTCGAGAAAGTCCGCAAAGCTCAGCGCGAGTTTCCGCAACTCACCATCCGCCTCGCGCTCGAAGTGGATTATTTGCCCGGCCACGAGGACTGGATTCGCGATCTCGCCGCGCGGCATCCGTGGGATTATTTCATCGGCTCGGTCCATTACGTCTCGGATACGTGGGCCGTGGACAGCCCCTACAAACTTTCTGAATGGAAAAACCGCGACGCGTTCGAGGTCTGGTCCGTTTATTTCGAGCGGCTCACGATGGCGGCCGAAACCGGCCTCTTTGAAATCATCGGCCACGCCGATCTACCAAAAAAATTCGGCCACCGCCCGACGCGCGACCCAGCCTTCGCCGGTGGCTTCGGCGCGGCAAGCTGCACGCCGCTCTACGAAAAGTTCCTGACCGCCGCAAAGCAACACAACTGCGCCATCGAACTCAACACCGCCGGCCTGCGCAAAGATTGCCGTGAAATTTATCCGAGCCGCGAAATCCTCCAGCTCGCGTTCAACAAAGGCGTGCCCATCACCTTCGGCTCCGACGCCCACGCGCCGGAGGAAGTGGGAATGAATTTCGCCGAAGCCATCCAACTCGCGCGCGAAGTTGGTTACACGGAATGTTGCCGGTTCGCTGGCCGAAAACGTGAAGCGGTACAGTTTTGAATTACAACCCCAGCGTGCGTCGCAACGCAGCATCCACACCGCCCATATTTTTCAAGCGACCGAGGTTTGCGGCAATCGCTTTGTCCAATACGGTGGCCAGATTGTCCGTCATCACGACCGAATCGGTCCGCAGCCCGGCTGCTTCTGCTTCGGGAGAATTCAGCGGGATGAAAATCCGGCTGGGATGACCGCGCCGCGCGGGATTGCTCGTGATCATCGAAACGACCACTTGCGGGACGCCGGTGTTGAGATTGTCCGCCTCCACCACGAGCGCCGGGCGGCGTTTGAAAGTGACGAGGTCGCTGTTTGGAAACCACACCAGCACCACGTCGCCCCGACTAAGGCCGGTCATATGCTTCCATCCCCGGCGCGTTCCAATCTTCCTCCCACGCGGCCAGCTTGCCGCGCAGTTCGGCGGATTCATGGAGCGCCAACGGCTGCGTGACCGCGTCAGGAATGGTCAACTCCACTTCCGCGCCGTCCGGCAATTGCACGCCGGCCGGCAATTGAATCGTCCCCTTCGCAACTTTGACGGTGCAAGTCATGGCTGACTTTTCATCTGTAACCCTTCAAAAGCAAGCCGTCTTTTCACGCTCCAAGGCTCAGACGCACACGCACCGGAGGAAGTGGGGATGAACTTCCGGGACGCGATTCAACTCGCGCGCGAAGTCGGCTACAAGGAATGTTGTCAGTTCAACCAGCGCCAACTGAGTGTTGTGAGGTTTTGATCTCGGCGCAAATTTCAGCCGAAGACGATTTACGTCAGAGGCAACTTCACCGTCGCGCCCGCTTTCGCGCTGCGGACGATGGCTTCGAGAGCTTCGCTGTTTTTCAGGCCGTCGGTGAAGTCGGGGACTTTGGCGTCGCGATTCGTGATGGCGGTGTGGAAGGAGTCGAGGAAATCGCGGCCAAGATTCTGCGGGATGAGCAGCGTGCGCCAACGGGGTTCGCTGCGGGTCCACAAACTGATCTCGCCGTGCTCGAAACGGATCGCACCCTGTGAGCCGGAGAATTCCAGCGAGGTGTGTTCTTTGAAACCAGTCGCGAGCCGCGAGGTGATGACATGCGCCGCCGCGCCATTAGCGAAGCTCAGGCTCAAACCGCACGCGTCGTCGCTCACGAACGGGCCGGGGCGGTAGGATTTTTTCCACGCGTTGACTTCGGTGAGTTCACCAAAGCACGAGCGGCAAAGGTCCACGAGATGCGGGCCGAGGTCTTCGGCCACGCCGCCGTCCACGCCGAGCTTCCACGGCGTCGCGTCGGGCCGCTCGGACGACGGCTCGGAGTTTTCATTGAACCATTTGCCCTGCGAGAACGTGCCGGTGACGTGATACACGCGCCCGATGACGCCGGTCTGGATGAGTTGCGCGAGAAATTGAAACTCCGGTCGGAAGCGATAGGAGAAATGAACCATGTGCGCCTTGCCGGATTTCTCGGCGGCGGCGAGCATCCGTTGCGCTTCGGCGAGCGTGGCGGCCATCGGTTTCTCGCAGAGGACATGTTTGCCGGCGGCGAGCGCGGCGAGCGCAGCGTCGCAATGGAACGCTGCGGGCGTGCAGATGAAAACAACTTCCACCGCCGGATCGCGAACCAACTCCTCAACCGACCCGCAAGCTTTCGCACCGGTGGACGCCGCGACTTCCTTTGCGCCGGCTTGGTTCACATCGAAGACGGCGGCGAGGTGGAAGGGAAATTTCCGTTGCAGCCGCGGCACGTAAGCCCAGCGCGCGATGTTGCCCGCGCCGATCAAACCGGCACCCAGCGCTTTGCCCGTTGGCGCCATGGTCGCACCGCCTTTGCCAAGCTTCTGCGCGATGCGTCGCTTGACCAGATTGAGAAACGTCCGCTCCTGAAGTTCGGGCGCGCTCATACGCCGATGCCCACTTTACTCAGGATGCCGCGCACCGCCGACTTGGCTTTCTTCTGCAAAATATCCATGCGCAGTTCGCCCGCATTGGCTTGAACTTTCTCAAACGCCGCCGCGATTTCGTCGGCGTCCGTCGCCGGGCCGAGGAAGATGTGATGCAGAATCACGATGCCGGTTTCCTGCGCGACGCGTTCGGTGACGGGGCATTTGGATTTAAGGCCGAGCCGATCTTCGGGTTTCACACCGGGTTCACAGCGGATGAGGTCGCGGCCCGGCGTCCACAGCGGCGAAAGATAAACGGGTGAATACGGCACTTGCGTGGGAATCCCTTCGGCCTTGAGCGCGGAAACCAAAATATCCTGCGTCATGCCCGCGAACGCGTCGGGGTCGTAGTTCAGCGAAACGCCGTAGAGTCCCTGCCGTGTGACTTTGCTTTTCGGCGGCGTGAGTTTGACACCGGGAACTTTGGCCATCTTCTCGCGGAAGCGCGCGATGCTTTCCGTTTTGGTTTTCAACTGCGATTCGAAGCGCGCGAGTTGCGGCAGGAGCAGCGCGGCCTGGAGTTCAGTGATGCGATAGTTGCCGCCGAAGCCGCACTTGCCGTCGCGCCACGGACGACCGCAATTCTTGAGGCCGTAAATTTTTTGCGCGAGCGCTTCGTCGTTGGTGGTGAGCACGCCGCCTTCGCCAGCTGTCATCGCCTTGCTTTGCTGAAAGCTGAACGAGCCGATGTTGCCAATCGTGCCGATGCCGCGGCCGTTCCATTGCGAGCCGTGGGCGTGCGCGCAGTCCTCGACGATGGCGAGGGAATGTTTCTTCGCGATCTCGACCAGCTCGTCCATCTCGGCGCATTGATTGTAAAGGTGGACCGGGATGATCGCCTTGGTGCGCGGGGAGATTTTGCGGCGGACGTCCTCGGGATCAATGCACCAGTCCACTTCGCGGATGTCGGCGAAGACCGGCGTTGCGCCGACTTGCACGGCGGCCCACGCCGTCGCGAGCCACGTCAGACCGGGCACGATGACTTCATCGCCCGGGCCGACGCCGAGGGCGCGGAGTGCGAGTTCGAGCGAGATCGAGCCATTGGTGACGCAGAGCGCTTCCTTCGCGCCACAGAACTCAGCGAATTTTTTCGCGAACTCCGCTTCGCGCGGGCCGCCGAAGGCCCACACGCCGCTGTCATAGACTTCGAGCAGGAGTTTGCGTTCCTCGTCGCCGATGATCGGCCAGGAAATGAAAGGTTTGGTGCGGACCGGGGTGCCGCCTTTGACTGCCAGTTGATTTGCCATAATTAAAATACCAGTCGCTCAAGAATCTTTTGGGCGATGACAACCTTTGCGCTGCGATTCCGCAACGACCCGCAAAGTCTCTACTCCCGGGGCGGCCAAACGCAAGCCGTAACGGGACAAAAAGCCCCGGGCAAACTCCTAAACGACGATTAGGAATGCGCCGGGCGCGGCGTTCCTTGCCCCGCGTCGTCGCGTTTGCCAGACTGTTTCCCAGATGACGCAACCGCGGTTCAATCGCGCCGAAAATTCCGGCGCGCAACGGATTCTCCACGTGCCGCGAAGGTTCGTGGCGGACGAGTGGGGCGGCACCGAAACCGTCGTGCTGGAAATCTCGCGTGAACAACAACGCGCCGGCTGGCAGCCCGAAATCCTCACGACCATTGCGCTCGCTGACAACCCGTCCGAATCCATCGGTGGAATCCCCGTGCGGCGGTTCGGATATTTCTATCCATATTTCGGGCTGAGTACGTCAGACAAATACGCGCTCGACAAGAAAGGCGGCAGCGCGGTCTCGCTGGGATTGTTTTCAGCGCTGATGCGCGCGAAGGACGTGCGGCTTTTCCATCTGCACACGATGGCGCGGCTCGGCGGTCAGGTGCGCACGGCCGCGCGCTTGCGGAAAAAACCGTATGTCCTCTCGCTCCACGGCGGCGCGTATGACACGCTGGCGTCGGAATTGAAAACGATGTCCGATCCGACCAGCGGGAAGTTCGAGTGGGGAAAGGCGCTGGGCGCGGTGTTCGGCTCGCGACGCGTGCTGGGCGACGCGGACTACATCATCTGCGTGGGGCAGGGGGAGTTCGAGGCGGCGCGGGAAAAAATTCCGCACGACCGCGTCTCCGCTTTGCCCAACGGCGTGGACCCGAAAAAATTTCAACACGGCGACGGCGCGGCGTTTCGCCGGAAACACAACATCCCCGCCGATGCGTTTGTGATCCTGTGTCTGAGCCGGGTTGATGAGCAGAAGAATCAACTCGCGCTGGTGGAGGCGCTGGCGCGGTTGCGCGCGACGCGGTCGGACGCGGTGCTGGTTTTGATCGGCCCGGAGACGATGCCGGAGTACGCGGCGCGGATTCGCAAGGTCGCGGCGGAGAAAAATCTGTCAGCGAGCGTCCGCCTGCTGCCCGGATTGCGGACGGATGACGCCGACCTTGTGAACGCCTACCATGCGTGCGATGTCTTCGCGTTGCCGTCGCTTCACGAACCGTTTGGCATCGTGGTGCTCGAAGCGTGGAGCGCGCGGCGGCCCGTGGTGGTGAGCCGCGTGGGCGGACTCAAGACGCTCGTGCGCGAGGGGGAGACGGGATTTTTTTCCGACCCCGGCGCGGCGGACGCGGCTGCCGTGCTCGCGGAAAAACTGGCGCGGCTGGCGGCGCAACCGGAATTGCGGCAGACTGTTGGTGACGCTGGTTGGAAGGAAGTGCAGGCCCATTACACCTGGTCGGCGGTGAACGAAAAACTGGAAACCATTTACGCCGTCGCCGAGCGGCACGTGAAAGACAAGCGATGACCGAAGCGGAACTCAGAAAAAAACTGCTGCTTAATACGATCTCCAATTACCTCCGGGTGGTCGTCCGGCTCGGGTTGGGGCTGCTGATGTTCCGGATGCTGTATCCGAACCCGGGCGCGACGGGCATTCACGGCGGGCTGTCGGAGGAGCAGTTTGGTTTCTGGGCGCTGCTGTGGAGCATCTTTGGTTACGGGTTGTTGATGGATTTTGGTTTCGGCATCGCGGCGCAAAAAAAAGTCGCGGAACTTTCCCATCACAAGAACTGGGAGGAACTCAGCCGCGTGCTGAGCACGATCATTTACTTCTACTGCCTGAGCGGCCTGGTGATCGTGATTGCCACGCTGCTCTCGTCGCACTGGCTGATCGGCTTTGTCAAACTGGCCTCCGGGGAGCACCGGGAATATTTCCGGCAGGTGCTGGTGATTTTTCTTTGTTTCATCGGCGTCTCGTTTCCGACGGGCATCGCGATCGAGATTCTCTATGGCCAGCAGCGCATCGCCCTGGCGAACAACCTGGGCGTGATCGCCAACATCGTGAACTTCGCGTTGATTGCTTTCGGGCTGCGTCTGGGCTGGGGGCTGAAAGAAATTTTGGTGTGCGCGATGATGACCGCGGTGGTGCCGAGCGTGATCGGCGGTTGGATGGGTTTGCGTTCGCTGCCCGGCGTGAAAATACTTCCCCGCTACTTCTCGTGGAAAATGGTGCGGGAGACGATGCGCTTTTCGTTATTCGCTTACGTCGGTCTCGTCACTCAAATCGTGATGGCTCAGACTGATCGCCTGGTCTTGAGCGTCTTCGTCTCGGTGGCGGTGGTGACGATCTATCAGGCGGGCGCGAAGGTCGCTGATATTTTCACCGGCTTCACCGCCCAGATGCCGGAAACCGTTTCGCCCGCGGCGGCCCATCTCGCGGCCAAGGGCGACAAAGCAGCCTTGCAACGGTTGCTGGCCGACGGCACGCGCTTCAACGTGATGCTCGGCACGCCGCTGTACATCATGTGCGCGTGCTTCATGGAAGGCTTGCTGCATCTTTTGACCAAAGGTCAGGCCATCAGCGGTGAAGTTTTCTGGGTCGGACAGGTGCTGCTGCTTTGGAGTTACTCGCTCATCATCACGCACAGCATCTCGAAGAAGGTGTTCATGATGTGCGGCCATGAAAAGCGCCTGACGGTGCTTTCCGTCACCGAGGCGCTGATCAATCTCGGGTTGTCCATCACGCTGGTGCTTTGTTTCCGGAACGTCGTGAGCGTGGCCGTCGGCTCGCTGATTCCTTCGCTGATCATTGGCTGGTGCTACCTCTGGCCGTGGGCGGCCAAGGACGCGGGCGTGAAGGGTTGGCAACTCGCCGGCCATGTGTTGTTCCGCAACTGGCGCGCGGGCCTGCCGCTGCTGGCGTTCGGTCTCGCCTGCCGCGTCATCCCGGTGCTGGATTTTCGGGACAACGTCCCGCTGTTCGTGGCGGAGGGCGCGCTGGCGTGCTTGATCGCGGTCGGCGGCGTCTGGAAGTGGGCGCTGACCGATGAGGAGCGCGAAAAGATCGGCGGCAAATTCGGCAAAATCACCGGGCGCTTTCTGCGCCGCAAAGCCGCATGAGCGATCCATTCGTCAGCATCATCATGCGTTCCTACAACGAAGCCTGGGCACTTCGTGACACGCTGCCGGCTGTGCAGGCGCAGGAGTTCAAGCACTGGGAACTCATCGTCATTGATTCCGGCTCGACCGACGGCTCGGTGGATTTGATTCGCGCGGTGAACCCGAAACATTTCATCCAGATCAACAAGGAGGAATACAATCCGAGCCGCGTGATGAACCACGGGATGCAGCTCGCGCGCTCGGAGTTCGGAATTTTTCTCAACGCCGACGCCACGCCGCAGAGTACGAACTGGCTCCGCCCGCTCGTCCTGGGTTTGCAAGACCAAAGTGTCGCCGCAGTATTCGGCAAACAGATTCCGCGACTGGATTGCCAGGCGGTGTTCGCCTGCGATTACGACCGCTGCTTCGGCCCGAACCGCGAGACCGCGAAGTGGGATCATTTTTTCAGCATGGTCAGCAGCGGCATCCGCAAGGACATCTGGTCGAAGCGCGGCTTCCTCGAAAAGATGCAATACTCCGAGGACGACGAATACACGCGCTGGTGCCGCGCGCAAGGTCACCGCATCGTTTACTGCGAGGACTCCGTCGTGATGCACTCGCACAACTACGCGCCGGCGCAGGCTTACAAACGGATTTACGGCGAAGCCCGCGCGCTCGCCGCCGTTTGGACCGGCAGCGAAAGCGACATCAACTGGCTGCAAACAGTCGCGTTCGGCTGGCTCAACGACGCCCGTCGTGATCTGACGTTTTGCGCGCGCAACGGCCGACTGCGCGAATGGCCGCACGCGCTGCGCATCCGCTGGCAGCAACGAAAAGCAAAGCTCGCCGGTTTTCGCGACGGCTGGAAATTTTATCGAAGCCACGAAGCCGGGTTGTCGCCCGCGATGTCGAAGTGATGAATGGTTCAACGCCAACGCCAACCACGACCCGGCGCTTCACGCTGGACGGCAGCGACGCGCTCGAAGCGCGGCTCGCGGAAATTTGCGAGCGCGTGGCGGCGGGTGTCCGGAAAACAGTTCCCGCCGGCGAACTGGAGGCCATCGTCCTCGGCGGCGGCTACGGGCGCGGGCAGGGCGGCGTGCTCAAATCTGAAACCGGCGACGCCCCCTACAACGATCTCGAATTCTACGTGTTCGTTCGCGGCAACACTGTATTGAACGACCGGCGCCATCGCGCGGCCCTCACGGCGCTGGGCGAAGTGCTCTCGCCGGAAGCGGGTCTGCACGTCGAATTCAAGATCATCTCGGCGGAAAAGCTGCGCGGCGATCGGGTCACGATGTTCAGCTACGATCTGGTCGCCGGGCATCGCGTGGTGTTTGGCGATGAAAAAATATTTACCGGCTGCGAACATCATCTCGCGGCGGAAAAGATTCCGATGCACGAAGCAACGCGGCTGTTGCTCAACCGTTGCACCGGCCTGCTGTTCGCCGAGGCGCGCCTGCGCAAGCTCGCGCTCAATCCCGACGACGTGGATTTCATCGGTCGCAACGTGGCGAAGGCCCAGCTCGCGTTCGGCGACGTCGCGCTCGTGGTCTTCGGCGAGTATCACGGCAGCGTGATCGAGCGCCGCGCGCGACTGGAAAAACTTGCTCCCGCCGGCGCGCCGGTGTGGCTGGCGGACGCACGCGCGCGTCACACCGCGGGCGTGCAGTTCAAGCTGTATCCGTATCGCAAGCCGCCGACCGGCTCGAACCTGCGCGCGAAACACGCGGAGGTGGTGGCGTTCGCCGAAAAGGTCTGGCTCTGGCTGGAAAACCGCCGGCTCAAACAAAATTTCGCTTCCGTTCGCGATTACGTCTTGGACGGTGGAAACAAATGCCCCGAAACTTCCGCGACCAAAAACTGGCTGATCAACATGCGGACGTTCGGCTGGCGCGCAATTCTCCGCCCCGCTTTCGACCGTTACCCGCGCGAGCGATTGTTGTGCGCGCTGCCGTTGCTGCTCTGGCACGCGAGCGAAGTTGGAGCCGGTGACCCGGGCTTGCGTTTGCGTGCGCAGTTGAATTCAAACGAAACCGACTGGCCGGGTCTCGTCGCGGATTACACCAAACTCTGGCAGCGGTATTCCTGAATTCACGATGCCACACGAATCAACAACCTTGCCGGGGCCGGACGCAACGGAAGCGACGTATCCGCTCTCGCCGTTGCAGCAGGGCATGTTATTCCATCACCTGAGCGAGCCGGGTTCGGGCGTGGACATCGAGCAAATGGTTTGCACGCTGCGCGAGCCGCTGGACGTGGAAAAACTCCGCGCGGCTTGGGAGCGGGTGGTTGCCCGCCACGCAATCCTGCGCACCGGCTTTCGCTGGGAAGGCGTGGTGCAACCGGAGCAGGAAGTCCGCTCCGCCGTTTCCGTCCCGCTTGTCCTCGAAGACCTGCGTCCGTTCCCAGCGGCCGCTCAGCAGGAAAAACTCTCCGCCTTCCGGAAAGCCGACCGCACCCGCGGCTTCGCCATGAACGAAGCGCCGATGCTGCGCCTCGCGCTGTTCCGCTGCGGCGATGCGCATTTCGAACTCGTCTGGACTTTCCATCACGCACTGCTCGACGGCCGTTCGTTCCCCATCGTGCTGAACGAAGTGTTTGCGTTCTACGAGGCATTGTTGCGCGGTGAAGAAATCAACCCGCCGCTGCCGCGTCCGTATCGGGGTTACATCGAATGGCTGCAACAGCTCGATGCGACGAAGGCGGAAAAATTTTGGCGCGACTTGTTGAAAAACTTTCGGGCCACCACGCCATTGGTCGTGGATCAAAAGCGTGAGGTTGCTACGGGCGAATCACGTCAAGGTGATCAGGAAGTGCGGCTCTCGTCGGTGAACACCGGCGCGCTGCAAAAACTTGCCGCCGCGAACAACCTCACACTCAACACGCTCGTCCAAGGCGCGTGGGCGTTGCTGCTACACCGTTACAGCGGCGAGGACGACGTGGTGTTCGGCGCCACGCGTGCGTGCCGTCGCTCCGCTGTCGAAGGTGCGGAAAACATGGTCGGCTTGTTCATCAACACGCTGCCCGTGCGCGCGAAGATTGATCCCGAAGAACCGCTCCTGCCGTGGCTCAAGCGCCTGCGCGAACAGTGGGTCGCGATGCGCGACTTCGAGCATACGCCGCTCGTGAAGGTGCAAGCGTGGAGCGAAGTACCGCCCGGCATGGCGCTCTTCGACAGCATCGTGGTGTTTGAGAATTTTCTGCTGAACACGACGCTGCGCGCACAAGGCGGCGCGTGGACGAACCGTGAGTTCCGTCTCTACGAGCAAACTAATTTCCCGCTCACGCTCGCGGTTTATTCGGGCGACGAGTTGTGCTTGAAAATGGAGTTCGACCGCGGTCGCTTCGACGACGCGACCATCATGCGGATGCTCGGCCATCTGAAGACGCTGCTCGAAGGCATGGCGGCAAACCCCCAGGCAAAACTCTGCGACCTCCCGCTGCTCACCTCCGCCGAGCGCCACGAGTTGCTGGTCGAGTGGAATAAGTCCCATCCGTCCCATCCGTCGCCTCCAACTCTCCACGAATGGTTCGAGTCTCAAGCCGCCCGCAGGCCGGACGCCATCGCCCTCTCCTGCGAGCGCATACACCTGAGCTACCGCCAACTCAACGAGCGCGCAAACCAACTCGCCCATCTCTTGCGCGCGTGCGGCGTTGGCCCGGATGTGATCGTGGGTATCTGCATTGATCGCTCGCTAGAGATGGTCATCGGTATTCTCGGCATCTTGAAGGCCGGCGGCGCGTATCTGCCGATTGATCTGTCGTATCCGAAAGACCGGCTCGCGTTCATGCTCGAAGACGCGCAAGCGCCTGTCCTGCTGACGCAGAAAAAACTCCTCACCGATTTGCCGGCGCATAACGCGAAGGTCATTTGCCTGGATGACCCGCACCAAGTCGCGTTGGATTCACAGCCGAAAACAAATCCGCCGAACCAAACCAAACCCGAGCATCTCGCCTACGTCATCTTCACCTCCGGCTCCACTGGCAAGCCCAAGGGCTGCTGCATCACGCATCAAAACGTCGTCCGCCTCGTGCACGCCACGGACGACTGGTATCACTTCAACGAACGCGACGTGTGGACGCTGTTCCACTCGTACGCGTTCGACTTCTCGGTCTGGGAAATTTGGGGTGCGTTGCTCTACGGCGGACGGTTGGTGGTCGTGCCGTATCTGGTGAGCCGGTCGCCGGAGGCGTTTTACGAATTGCTCGCGGATGAAAAGGTAACGGTACTGAACCAGACGCCGAGCGCCTTCCGACAATTGATTCATGCGGAACAGAATTCGCCGCGCGAACTCGCGTTGCGCTACGTCATCTTCGGCGGCGAGGCGCTCGAAATGCAGAGCCTCAAGCCGTGGTTCGACCGCCATGGCGACGCGCGTCCGCAACTGATCAACATGTACGGCATCACCGAGACGACCGTCCACGTCACGTATCGCCCGCTCACCGCGAACGATGTGCAGGCCGCGAGTGTCATCGGCATTCCAATTCCCGATCTGCAAATTTACATTCTCGATTCGCGCCGCCAGCCCGTGCCCATCGGCGTGCCGGGTGAGATGTTTGTCGGCGGTGCTGGCCTCGCGCGTGGCTATCTCAACCGGCCCGAACTCACGGCGGAGCGTTTCATTCCGAATCCGTTCAGCAACGAACCGGGCGCGCGGCTCTACAAAACCGGCGACCTCGCGCGCTTTCTGCCGGGCCATGACATAGAATATCTAGGCCGCATTGATCATCAGGTGAAGATTCGCGGCTTCCGCATTGAGCTTGGCGAAATCGAATCCGTGCTTTGTCAACATGCCGCGGTGCGCGAGGCCGTCGTGCTCGCGCGTGAAGATGGCCCGGGCGGCAAACGGCTCGTCGCCTATCTGACCGCGAAGAACGGCGCGAAGCCCGGTGTCGGCGAATTGCGGGATCACCTGAAAGTCAAAGTGCCCGAATACATGGTGCCCGCCGCGTTCGTGCTGCTCGACAGATTGCCGCTCACGAACAACGGCAAGGTGGATCGCAAAGCGTTGCCCGCGCCCGAAGTCAGCCGGCTCGATGCTGGAAGAGAATTCGTCGCGCCGCGCAGCGAGGCGGAAAAAACTCTCGCCGAAATCTGGAAACAAGTTTTGCGCGTCGAACGCGTAGGCATCCACGACAATTTCTTCGAACTGGGTGGCGATTCGATTCTCACGATCCAGATCATCGCCCGCGCGCGGCAGGCGGGCATCGCGCTGACACCGAAGCAACTTTTCAAAACGCCAATGGTGGCCGAACTCGCGGCCTCGGCCAAACCAACCGTGGCAACGGTGAGCGAGCAAGGACTTGTGAGCGGCAGTGCCCCGCTCACGCCGATTCAACATTGGTTCTTCGAGCAGAACTTGCGCGAACCGAATCACTACAACCAGGCGTTTCTGTTCAGCCTGAGTGAGCGATTGGATGGCGAAGCGCTTCCCGCTGCCGTCGCGAAGTTGATCGAGCACCACGACGCGCTGCGGCTGCGTTTCACAAAAACAGATTCCGGGTGGCGACAGGAATTCGTCGCGCCGGGCGGGCTGGCGCCGGTTGAGCGGAAGGATTTGTCCACGCTTCCGCCGGCGGAGCAGGGGAGCGCGATTGAAAGGGTTTCCGCGGAAGTGCAGGCCAGCCTCGACATCACGAACGGGCCGTTGCTGCGCGTGGCGTATTTCGACTTGGGCGCGGACAAACCGGGCCGGCTGCTCGTCGTCGTGCATCACCTCGCGGTGGACGGCGTTTCGTGGCGCACGTTGATGGAGGATTTGGAAACGGCTTACGGCCAGCTTTGCGCTGGCAAGCCGGTGCAACTTCCGCCGAAAACCGCATCATTCAAACAGTGGAGCGAGCGGCTGGTTGAGTTTGCGAAGTGCGAGACGTTGCGAAACGAACTGGATTTTTGGCGCGCTGTGTGTGCGGGCGACGCCCCGAAATTGCCGAAAGATTTTCCTGTAACCAGCAACAACACCGAAGCTTCGACGAGTACGATCACCGTCGCGCTAGACGCGGAGGAAACGCGCGCGCTGCTGCAAAAAGTTCCCGCCGCTTACAACACGCAGATCAACGACGTTTTGCTCACGGCACTGGCGCAGTCTTTCGCGCGGTGGACGGGCGGACGCTCACTGCTCGTGGATTTGGAAGGCCACGGGCGCGAAGAAGTCGGCGAACCGCTCGATCTGTCGCGAACGGTGGGCTGGTTCACGTCGGTTTTCCCGGTGCGTCTCGACATTTCGGAGCGCGGCGTTCACGCCGCTTCAAGCGCCGAAAGCGTGGGCGCGTCGAAGCGGCCTGAAGGCCGCGCTCCCATCGAAGCGTTGAAATCCGTGAAGGAACAACTCCGCCGCATGCCGCAACGCGGCATTGGCTACGGCGCGCTGCGTTATCTCGCGGGCGATGCAACACTGCGTTCCCAACCGCAACCGGAAGTCGTTTTCAATTACCTCGGCCAGTTCGATCAAGTCTTGTTCGGCTCGAAACTGTTTTCGTTTGCGCCGGAATCCTCCGGGCCGTGGCACAGCCTGCGGAACACGCGGCGGCACTGGCTTGAGATCAATTCACTGGTCGTGAACGGCCGGTTGGAACTGCGGTGGACTTTCAGCCGCAACGCGCATCGCGCCGAAACCATTCAGCGCGTGGCGAACGAATTCAACGCCGCGCTGCGTGAAATCATTTCGCACTGTATCGCGCCGGGCGCGGGCGGGTTCACGCCGTCGGATTTTCCGCTGGCGCAACTCGATCAAGCCACGCTTGACCGGATTGCCGCCGCCACACCCGACCTCGAAGCCATCTGCCCGCTCTCGCCGATGCAGCAGTTGTTTTACACCCTCGAATCGGCGCACGCAAAAATCGGCTTCCACCAATATTACTACGCGTTGCACGGCCCGCTCGACGCGGCGGCATTTTGTACGGCGTGGGAACGTGTCGTGGCGCGGCACGCCATCTTGCGCACGGGTTTTGTGGGCGAAGGATTGAAGCAGCCGATGCAAGTCATCCATCGAAGCGGAGAAGTTCCGTGGCAAATGGAAGACTGGCGCGGTGTCGCGGCAGCGGGACAGGAGCAAAAATTCTCCAAATTCCTGCACGATGACGGTGTGCGAGGATTTGATCTGGCGAAGCCGCCGCTGATGCGGTGCGCGCTGATTCGCGTCGCGGACGACCAGTATCGTTTCGTCTGGTGTCATCACCATCTGCACGTGGACGGCTGGTCGTGGCCGCTGATTTTCAAGGAGGTCGCGCAGTACTATGAAGGCAGCTTCGGCAAAAATGAAACCGTATTGCCGCCGGCGCGCCCCTTCAGCGATTACATCGGCTGGCTCGCGCACCGCGACACGGGCGAGGACGAACAATTCTGGCGCGAAGCATTGCGGGGATTCAAAGAACCGACGCCGTTGCCGCAAACGCAATCGTCGTCCGGTTCGCCGCGATTTGCCGAGGAATCTGCGCGCATTGCGGTGGCGGACGTAAACGCGCTGCGGGATTTCGCGCGGACCAATCAGCTTACGTTCAACACGCTCGCACAGGCGGCGTGGGCGGCGGTGTTGAGCCGTCAGAGCGGAAACGACGACGTGGTTTTCGGCGCGGCGTTCTCGGGCCGACCAGCGGAACTGGCCGGTGTGGAGACGATGGTCGGGTCGTTCGTGAACGACCTGCCGGTGCGCGTGCGCGTCGCGGCGGACGCGAAGCTCGGCGACTGGCTGGCGGAATTGCAGGCGGCTCAAACGCACCTCGGCCTGCATCAGTTCACGTCACCGATGCAAGTTCAAGAATGGAGCGAAGTGCCGTGGCGCTTGCGGCTGTTCTAGAGCCTCGTGGTTTTCCAGAACTACACGGTGGACGACGCGGCGTGGAGTTTGGGCGACCGCGTGACGATTCGCGATTTCGTTTCGCCCATCCGCACGAACTTCCCGCTTACCCTCGTCGTGATCCCGGCGGCGGAACTCGCGCTGACTTTGATTTACGACGAGCGAACGCTGGACGCGAGCGCGGCAAGAAATCTTTTGCACGACCTCACGGCAATTCTGCGTGCCATCGCCGTCAATCCGGCGCAAACCGTGCACGAAATTCTTGCCGGGTTGAGCCAGCCGATTGCCCGACCCTCGCCGGCGAGCGTCAATCTGCGCGGTTCGTCGCAGAATTACGTTGCGCCGCAAAGCGAACTGGAAAAATCCATCGTGGTCATCTGGCAGCAGGCGTTTGGCATCGAGCGCGTGGGCACGGCGGATAATTTCTTCGACCTCGGCGGTCATTCGCTGCTGATGATCCAGGTTCATGCGCGATTGTGCGCGGCGCTTGGGCGGGAAATCTCCATCGTGCGGATGTTCCAGTATCCGACCATCGGCGCGCTGGCGAAATTTTTAGGACTTGCCCCGGTAGAACAATCTTTTGAAAAAGTGCAGACTCGGGCACAGTTGGCGCGCGCCGCGTTGGCGCGGCAACGGAAGGCAGGCAAAAGCAACACATGACAGACTCGAATCAGGAAGGCATTGCGATCATCGGGCTCACCGGCCGTTTTCCCGGAGCGGAAAACGTCGGCGAGTTCTGGCGCAATCTGGTCGCGGGCGTGGAAAGCATTTCCACGTTCAGCGACGAGGAACTGGCCGCCGCCGGACTGGACATTGCCGCCGTCCAGAAAATTCCCGCTTACATCCGCTCGCGCGGCGTGTTGAAGGACGCGGAGTGTTTCGACGCCGCGTTTTTCGGCGTGAACCCGAAGGAAGCGGAGGCAACCGATCCGCAACAGCGCGTGTTTCTCGAAGCGGCGTGGTCGGCGTTGGAGAGCGCGGGCTACACGTCTGAAAATTATCGCGGCGCGATCGGCGTGTTCGCCGGGATGTCGAACAACAGTTATTACCTGCACAATCTCCATTCGCGGCGCGACGTGACGCAACTCGTCGGCTGGCTGACGACGATGATGGGCAACGAGAAGGATTACCTCGCCACCCGTGTCGCGTACAAGCTGAACCTCAAAGGCCCGGCGCTCAACATCTACACGGCGTGCTCGACCTCGCTGGTCGCGGTGTGTCAGGCGGTGCAGAGCCTGCAAAATTTCCAGTGCGACATGGCATTGGTGGGCGGCGTCTCGATTTCATTCCCGCAATCGCGCGGCTACCAGTTTCAGGACGGCGGCATCACGTCGCCGGACGGACATTGCCGCGCGTTCGACGTGAACGCGGCGGGCACGGTGTTCAGTCACGGCGTCGGTGTGGTGGTGTTGAAGCGATTGGCGGACGCGCTCGCGGACGGTGACGAAATTTCCGCCGTCATCAAAGGCGCGGCGCTCAACAACGACGGCTCGAACAAAGTGAGCTTCACCGCGCCGAGCGTGGACGGGCAGGCGGAAGTCATCGCACTGGCGCAGGCTCTGGCGGGGATCGAGCCGGAAACAATTTCTTACGTGGAAGCCCACGGCACGGCGACGCCACTGGGTGATCCGATTGAAGTGGCGGCGCTCACGCAGGCGTTTCGCGCGAAGACGGCGAAGAAAAATTTCTGCGGTCTCGGCACGGTCAAAAGCAACTTCGGCCACCTCGACGTGGCGGCGGGCGTGACGGGCTTGATCAAAACGGCGCTGGCGCTGAAGCACAAAAAACTTCCGCCGTCGCTGCATTTCACGAAGCCGAATCCGAAGCTGGAACTGGAGACGAGTCCGTTCCATGTCGTCAACAAGTTGACCGAATGGAAGGCGGGCGCAACGCCGTTGCGCGCGGGCGTGAGTTCGTTCGGCGTGGGCGGGACGAATGCGCACGTCGTGCTCGAAGAAGCGCCGGTGGTCGAGCCGTCCGGGCCGTCGCGCGCGGCGAAGTTGATTTTGTTGTCGGCTAAGAGCGCGGGGTCGCTTGAGGCGGCGACCGCGAACCTGGCGGCGCATCTCAAATCGCAGCCGGAGACGAATCTCGCGGACGCGGCGTTCACGCTGCAAGTCGGGCGGGCGTCGTTTCAGCATCGGCGGATTCTGGTTTGCCGCGATGCGGCGGAGGCGGCGACGGTGCTGGAAACACGCGGCGCGAAGAAAATTTTCTCGGCGCAAAGTGAGGCGGTGAATCCGCCGGTGGTGTTCATGTTCCCCGGCCAGGGCGCGCAATACGTGAACATGAGCCGGGAGATTTACGAGTCCGAACCGTCATTCAAAGTGGACGTGGATCGGTGCGCGGAAATTTTGCAGCCGCAGCTTGGACTGGATTTGCGCGAGGTGTTGTATCCGGTGGCGGAAAAAGTTTCGTGGGCCGAGGGGCAGTTGATTCAAACGCGCGTCACGCAGCCGGCCCTGTTCGTGATCGAATACGCGCTCGCCAAACTTTGGATGTCGTGGGGCATCAAGCCGGCGGCGATGATCGGTCACAGCGTTGGCGAATATGTCGCGGGTTGTCTGGCGGGCGTGTTCACGCTGGAGGAAGGATTGGAACTTGTCGCGGGCCGCGCACGTCTGGTGCAGGCGCAGCCGCCGGGCACGATGCTGGCGGTGCGATTGCCCGAGGCTGAGGCCTTGCTGTTGCTCGGCTCGCAACTTTCCATTGCCGCAATCAACTCGCCGAATCTCTGCGTGGTTTCCGGGCCGCACGCAGCGGTGGAGAAGTTGGAGAAGGAACTCGAAGCGAAAAAGATAGTGGGCCGGCGGTTGCACACGTCGCACGCGTTTCATTCTGCGATGATGGACCCGGTGCTCGCGCCGTTCACGGAGTTGCTCAAGAAAGTTGATTTCAAATCCCCGCAAGTTCCGTACGTCTCGAATGTCACGGCGAAGTGGGTGACGGAAAAGGACGCGACCGATCCAAATTATTGGGCGGGCCACGTGCGACAGGCGGTGCGGTTCGCGGACGGCGTGGGCGAACTGCTGAATAATCAAAATTGCGTGATGCTCGAAGTCGGGCCGGGCCAGACACTCGCCCAACTCACGCGGCAACATCCGGCGAAGGGCGTGAATCAAACGGTGCTGTCGTCACTGGCGACGGCGAAGGAACCGGGCGCGGAATTGAATTCGCTGTTGACGACACTGGGCCGGCTCTGGCTCGCGGGCGTGCAGCCGGATTGGGAAAAGTTTTACGCGAACGAGCGGCGGCGGCGCGTTGCGCTGCCGACGTACGCGTTCGAGCGGAAGAAATATTGGGTCGAACCGAGCGTGCATGAAATCATTCCGTGGGCTTCGCCACCGGCGGGGCAGGTCATCGGCGGGGCCGAGTCCAGAGTCCAGAGTCCAAAGTCCAGAGGCGAGGCCGTCGAGCGCGACGCGACTCAAGACTCCGCGGAGATTTCGCGAAAAGATCGCATCCTCAAACTGCTCACGGCGCAGTTGGCGGAATTGTCCGGCATGGAAGTGGCGAAGCTGTCGCCGACGGCGAGTTTTCTGGAACTGGGTTTTGATTCGCTGTTCCTCACCCAGGCGAGTCTCGCGTTTCAGAATCGTTACGGCGTCAAGGTGACGTTTCGGCAGTTGCTCGAAGATTTGGCGACGCTTGCGGACTTGGCGGCGTATCTTGATGCGAAGCTCGGGCCGGATGCGCTGGCAGCAACGACGACGGCGGTGACGTCTTCGGATGCGAGGCAAGGGACGAAGGGGAGTTCTGGAATCAAGGTTTCCGCTCCTGCGGAAACCGCGCCGGGCGGCCAAAAATATTTTGGGCCGTTCAAACCGATTGATGTCGGGCCGCAAGGTGGGCTGACGGAGCGGCAACAGAAACATCTGGACGCTTTGATCGCGCGGTACACGAAGCGCACCGCCGGCTCGAAGAAGACGACGCAGGAGCATCGCGCGCACTTCGCCGATCCGCGGGCGGCGGCGGGCTTCAAACACCTGTGGAAGGAAATGGTTTATCCCATCGTCTCGGCGCGCTCGCAAGGCGCGAAGATCTGGGACGTGGACGGCAACGAATACGTGGACATCACGCTCGGGTTTGGGCTGGGATTTCTCGGGCATCGTCCGCCGTTCGTCGTCGAGGCGATTGAAGAACAACTCGCGCTCGGGATGGAGATCGGGCCGGCGTCGCCGCTGGCGGGGAAGGTGGCGGAGTTGATGTGCGAATTCTCCGGGCTGGAGCGCGCGACGTTTTGCAACACGGGCTCGGAAGCGGTCACGGCGGCGATTCGCGTGACGCGAACGGTTTCGGGCCGGAACAAGATCGCGATGTTTGCGGGCGCGTATCACGGAATATTCGACGAGGTGCTGGTGCGGCCGCAGATCGTGGACGGCGAGTTGCGCTCGATCCCGATCGCGCCGGGCATCGTGCCGGACATGGTGAACAACGTCATTGTGCTCGAATACGGCAGCCCGCAGGCGCTGGAAATTCTCAAGCAACACGGGCACCAAATCGCGGCTGTGCTGGTCGAGCCGGTGCAGAGCCGCCGGCCGGATTTCCAGCCGCGCGAATTCTTGCACGAACTTCGCCGCGTGACGGAGCACACCGGCACGGCGCTGGTTTTTGACGAGACGGTCACGGGATTCCGCTGTCATCCCGGCGGCGCGCAGGCCTGGTTCGGGGTGAAGGCGGACATTGCGACGTATGGAAAAGTGGTCGGCGGCGGGCTGCCGATCGGGGTTTGCTGCGGGCGCGTGCGGTACATGGACGCGCTCGATGGCGGGCATTGGCGTTACGGCGACGCGTCGTTCCCGGAAGTGGGCGTGACGTTTTTCGCTGGGACGTTTGTCCGGCATCCGCTGGCGATGGCCTCGGCGCTGGCGGTGCTGACGCATTTGAAGGAGCAGGGGCCAAAGCTGCAACAATCGCTGAACGACAAGACGGAAAAGCTCGTCGGTGAACTCAATTCCCATTTCGAGAAAGTTGGCGTGCCGATTCGCGCGCAGCGGTTCAGTTCGATGTTTCATTTGACGTTCGCGCCGGAACTGAAATACGCGAGCCTGTTGTTCTATCATCTCCGCGAAAAGGGAATGCATATCTGGGAAGGCCGGCCAAGTTTTCTTTCGACGGTTCACACGGAGGAGGACGTCGCGCGGGTGGTGCGCGGGTTCAAGGAGAGCGTGGCGGAGTTGCAGGCGGGTGGGTTTTTTCCCGAGACGAATAGGACGGATGGGACGAATGCTCTGCAACGGGAGGTGGTGAGTTTGCCATTGACGGAAGCGCAAAAGGAATTGTGGCTGGGGGCGCAGATGGGCGATGACGCGTCGCGGGCGTTCAATGATTCGTTCGTCATTCATTTGCGCGGGGCGCCGAATCTCGAACTGATGCGCGAGACGTTGCAACTGCTCGTGGACCGGCACGACGGGTTGCGGACGACGTTCACGGCGGATGGGTTGAGTCAGCGCATCGCGCCCAGTCTGGCGCTCGCGATTCCATTGACGGATTTATCGGCGCTGGCGGCGGGGGAGCGCGAGCGGCGACTGGCGCAGGCGGTGAGCGCGATGGAAACGCGCCCGTTCGATCTGGTGCGCGGGCCGTTGATCCGCGCGGAAATCTTGAAGCTGGGCGAGGCGCAGCACGCGTTGCTGATGGCGACGCATCATCTCGTGGTGGACGGCTGGTCGGTGGGCGTGCTGCTGTTCGAGTTGAGCAAACATTACTCGGCGCGGGCGCAAGGTCTGGCGTGCCCGCTGGAAGGGGCGTTGCAGTTTGATGATTACGCGCGGTGGCAGGGCGGGCGCGAGCACGCGACGGCGGTGAGCGCGGCGGAGGAATTCTGGCTGAAGAAATTTTCGGATCGCCCGGCGGCGGTGGAGTTGCCGCTGGATCGGCGCCGGCCCGCGTTGAAGACTTATCGCTCGGCGCAGGAAAGCCTCGCGATCAGCTCCGAATTTTACAAAACCTTGAAGCAGGCGGCGGTAAAGGAGCGTTGCACGCTGCTGACGTATCTGCTCGCGAGTTTCAACGTGTGGCTTTACCGGCTGACGGGACAGGAGACGTTGGTGGTCGGGATTCCGGCGGCGGGCCAGATCGCGGGTGAGGTGCAGTCGCTGCCGGGAAACCGCGCGCTGGTCGGCCATTGCGTGAACCTGCTGCCGATGCGCAGCGAATGTCGCGCGGAGGCAACGTTCGCCGAGTTCCTCGCGCAGTCGCGCAAGGAAACGCTGGACGCGTACGAGCACCAGAGCCTGACGTTCGGCACGCTGGTGAAGCAGATGAAATTGCCGCGCGATCCGAGCCGCGTGCCGCTGGTGTCGCTGACGTTCAACGTGGATCGCGCCTACAGCGGCTTCCATTTGCACGGGCTGGAGACGGAGATCATTTCACCGCCGAAGGGCTTCAACATTTTCGACCTGGGTGTCAACATCATTGATTTCGACAAAGAATTGCTCGTGGACTGCCGGTTCAATACCGATCTGTTCGACGTGGAAACGATCCGCAAATGGCTGCGCGACTGGCGGGCGGTGCTGGAAAGCGTCGCCGCGCAGCCGGAGCAGCGGCTGGCATTGCGGCCGGAACTGTCGGACGCCGAGCGGCAAAAGATTCTGGTCGAATGGAATGATACGGCGAAGACTTTTCCGCTCGACCGCTGCGTTCACGAATTGTTCGAGGCGCAGGCCCGACGGACGCCAGCGGCGGAGGCATTGGTATTCGAAGAGGCGGCGCTGACGTTCGAGCAATTGAACCGGCGGGCGAACCAACTGGCGCATCACCTCATCGCGCTGGGGGTCGGGCCGGAAGTGCCGGTGGCGCTGTGCGTGGAGCGGTCGCTGGAAATGATCGTGGGGCTGCTGGGCATTTTGAAGGCGGGCGGGGCGTATGCGGCGATGGACCCGACGCTGCCGGTCGCCCGCTTGCAAACGATGCTCGACGAGACGCGACCGCGCGCGTTGTTGACCCACGCGCGGCACGTCGCGGAATTGCCCACGGCCGGGCAGCGGGTGATCTGTCTGGACCGCGACTGGCCGGAGATCGCGCAGCAACGCGGCACGAATCCGGCCAGCGGCGTGACGGTCAAAGACCTCGCCTACGTCGTTTTCACATCCGGTTCGACGGGCCGGCCCAAAGGCGTGGGTGTGGAGCACCGGCAGTTGCTCAATTACGTTTTCGGCGTGCGCGAGCGGCTCGACCTGCCCGCGGGCGCGAGTTACGCGACGGTTTCGACCATCGCGGCGGACCTCGGCAACACGGCGATTTTTCCGCCGCTCTGTTTCGGCGGCAGCCTGCACGTCCTTTCGCTGAATCGCGCGGCGGACGCGAAAGCGTTTGCGGATTATTTCCGGCGGCATCGCATTGATTGTTTGAAAATTGTGCCATCGCATTTGACGGCGCTGCTGGCGGGGGCGAACCCGCGCGACGTGCTGCCGCGGCGACGGCTCATCTGCGGCGGCGAGGCGCTGGCGTGGTCGCTGGTGGAACAGGTGCGCCGCCACGCGCCGGAGTGCGAAGTATTCAATCATTACGGCCCGACGGAGACGACGGTGGGCGTGTTGACGAATCGCGTCGAACGCAACACGGTCGCCGACGCGGCGACGGTGCCGCTGGGGCGGCCGATTCCGAACGTGAAAATTTATCTGCTCGACGAAACCGGCGCGCTGGTCCCGGTGGGCGTTCCCGGCGAGATTTATGTCGGTGGCGCGGCGGTGGCGCGGGGTTATTTGAACCAGCCGGAGCAGACGGCGGCGCGGTTTGTGGCGAATCCATTCGAGAACGGCACCGCGGCGCGGCGGTATCGCACCGGTGATCTCGCGCGATACCTGCCGGATGGGAAGGTGGAATTTCTCGGGCGCGTGGATCAGCAGGTGAAGGTGCGCGGCTTCCGGATCGAGCTGGGTGAAATTGAACTGGCGTTGCGCCAGCACGCGGACGTGCGGGAAGCGGTGGCGCTCGCGCGCGAGGACACCCCGGGCGACAAGCGGTTAGTCGCGTACTTCACCGCCAACGGAAATATCGCGGGTGCGGAGTTGAGAAATTTTCTGAAGCAGCGGCTGCCGGATTACATGGTGCCGGCGGCCATCGTCCGGCTGGACCGGCTGCCGCTCACGCCGAACGGCAAGGTGGATCGCAAGGCGTTGCCGGCGCCGGATCGGGGGCGGCCGGAACTGGGCAGCGGATTCGTCGCGCCGCGGACGGAGGTGGAGGCGACGCTGGCGGGCGTGTGGGCCGAAGTGCTCGGCGTGGAGCAGTTGGGCGCGAACGATGATTTCTTCGAACTGGGCGGACACTCGCTGCTGGCGGCGCAAGTGGCGGCGCGGGTGCGAGGGCGGTACCGGACGGATTTTTCGCTGGGAGATTTTTTCCGCGCGCCGACGATTGCGAAGATGGCGGTGGCGGTGGAAGAAGCTCTGGTTGCGGAGATCGCGCAAATGAGCGATGAAGAAGCCCGTGAAATGATCCGAAACCAAACCTGAAAGCAGAAAGCAGAAAGCAGAAAGCAGAAAGCAGAAAGCAGAAATGAAAAACCAAACCGAAAGCATCCCGCACACGCGGGATGAAAACTGAAATGAATTTCAGTTTTCGCCATTTCAGCTTTCAGTTTTTCCCCAAGATGTGACGACGGAACCCGACAATCCGACGGTGGCGACGCGGCCCGCGCTGACGGCGGCGCAACAGGAAGTACTGGCGCGCCGGTTGCGCGCCGCCGCCAGCGGGCGCGAAGCCCAGGTGCCGGTGATCCCGCGGCGCGCGCCATCGCCCACGGCCGCGCTCTCGCACGCACAGCAGCGGTTGTGGTTTCTGGATCAGCTTCAGCCGGGCCGTCCGCTCTATAACATGATTTACGCGCTGCGGGTGCGCGGGCCGCTCAACGCGACGGCCCTGGAGCGCAGCCTCGGCGAGATCGTACGGCGACACGAGATTTTGCGCACGACGTTTCGCCCCGAGCGCGGGCAACCGGTGCAGGTGATCGCACCGGCGCTTGAGGTGAGATTGCGTTCGGTGGAGGCGCAATCGCTTCCGGAAGCGGAGCGCGAGCCGCAGGTGTTGCGCCTGGCCGAGCAGGAGGCGCGGGCGACGTTCACGCTCGAAACGGGTCCGTTGTTCCGCGCGATGCTGGTCCGGTTGAGTTCCAGCGATCACGTATTGCTGCTGACTTTTCATCACATCGTTTTCGACGGCTGGTCCGAGGGGGTGCTGCGGTCGGAGCTGGCGGCGCTGTACGAGGCGTTTGGTGCCGGACGGCCCTCGCCGCTGCCGGAGATGTCCTTGCAGTACGCGGATTACGCGTGCTGGAATCGCGAGCGGCTGCGCGGCGAGCCGGCCGAGAAGATGCTCGAATATTGGAAGAAAAGATTTGCCATCGCCCCGGCGGTGCTCGAGTTGCCGACCGATCGTCCGCAACCTGCGGTCGCGACCTCGCGCGGCGGCGCGGTGGAATTGATGCTGCCGGCGGAGTTGAAATCAAAGGTTCAGCAGCTGGGTCGGAACCGCGGCGCGACGCCATTCATCACGCTGCTGGCGGGGTTCAAGGCGTTGCTGCATCGCTACACGGGCCAGACGGACGTGACGGTGGGCGCACCGATGGCGATGCGTTCGCCGGTGGAGCTGGAGAAGTTGATCGGGTTTTTCGTCAACACGCTGGCGTTGCGCGACGATCTTTCGGGGAATCCGACGTTCGGCGAACTCGTCGCGCGCGTGCGGCAGACTGTGCTGGAGGCGGATGCGAACCAGGAATTGCCCTTTGAAAAGATCGTCGAAGTACTGAGGCCCGCGCGCTCGACGAATCAGAGTCCGCTCTTTCGCGTGATGTTCGCTATGCAGAACGTGGCCGGAGGCGAGTGGGAGTTGCCGGGCCTGACGGTGACGCGGATGGACGTGTTCAATCAAACGGCGAAGTTCGATTTGACATTGTTCCTCACCGATTGCGCGGAAGGATTGAAGTTGGTGATGGAATACAACACGGACCTGTTCGAGGCGGCAACGGTGGAGCGGATGCTGGCGCACTACCGGAACTTGCTCGAAGGGGCGGTGGAGAATCCGGCGGCGCGATTGTCGGAATTGCCGTTGTTGGCGGAAGCGGAAACGCGGCGGGTGCTGGTGGAATGGAATCAGACGCAGACGGATTATCCGCGGGGGCGGTGCATTCATGAGTTGTTCGAGGCGCAGGCGGAGCGACGGCCCGAGGCGGTGGCGTTGGTGCTGGAACACACGCACCTGACCTACCGGCAGTTGAATTCGCGGGCCAACCGGCTCGCGCGCGAGTTGCGCGTGGCGGGTGTGGAACGCGGGACGATGGTGACAATTTGCGTCGAGCCGTCCATCGAGATGGTCGTTGGGCTGCTCGGGATTTTGAAGGCGGGTGGTGCTTACGTTCCGCTCGCGCCGGAGTATCCGAAGGACCGGCTCGCGTTCATGCTGGCGGACACGAATTCGCCCGTGCTGTTGACCCAACGCCGGCTGACCACACATCTGCCGGCGCGAGAAACAAAAACAATTTTCCTCGACGCGCTCGAAGCGACGCCGCCGGAGAACGGCGACGGAACGAATCTGCCGTCCACCACGCAGCCGGACGATCTCGCTTACGTGATTTACACTTCTGGCACGACGGGCCGGCCCAAGGGCGCGACGATTCCGCATCGCGGGGTGGTGCGGCTGGTGAAGGACACGAACTACGCGACGTTTTCGGCGGACGAAGTTTTTTTGCAGTTCGCGCCGATCTCCTTCGACGCTTCGACGTTTGAAATCTGGGGGCCGCTGCTCAACGGCGGGCGGCTGGTGATCATGCCGCCGGCGGCGTCGTCGTTGCAGGATCTCGGGCAGGCGATTGCGCGGCACAAGGTGACGACCCTGTGGCTGACGGCGGGGTTGTTTCATCTGATGACGGACGAACGGTTGAGCTATCTGCGGCCCTTGCGGCAGTTGCTGGTGGGCGGAGATGTGTTGTCCGTCTCGCACGTGCGGAAAGCCTTCCGGGAACTGCCGGGCTGCCGGTTGATCAACGGCTACGGCCCGACCGAGAGCACGACGTTTGCCTGCTGCCACGCGATCACCGAGGGTGATTTGCACGGGCCGAGCATTCCGATTGGCCGGCCCATCAGCAACACGCAGGTGTATCTGCTCGACGCGAACGCCGCGCCGGTGCCAGTCGGAGTGCCGGGCGAACTTTACATCGGCGGCGACGGACTGGCGCGCGGCTATTTGAACCTGCCGGAATTGACGCGGGAAAAATTCGTGCGCGACCCGTTCAATGCCGAACCGACCGCGCGGCTGTATCGCACCGGCGACCTGTGCCGGTATCGCGACGATGGGGCGATTGAATTTCTCGGCCGCCTGGATCAACAGGTAAAAATTCGCGGCTTCCGCATCGAGCTGGAGGAAATTGAAACGGTGTTGCACCAGCACCCCGGCGTGCGCGCGGTGGTGGTCGCGGCGCGCGCGGACACGCCGGGCGACAAACGGCTCGTGGCTTATTTCGTCGGTCGCGCGCCGGCGTCCGACTTCGGGGCGGCCGGCGCGCCGCCCACGGCGACGCCGGCGGCGTTACGCGAGTATTTGAAGCGCCGGCTGCCGGATTACATGCTGCCCTCGGCATTCGTGGCGCTGGCGGCGTTGCCGTTGGATGCCAACGGCAAGGTGGACCGCAAGGCGTTGCCCGCGCCGGAAGCGCCGGTGGCGGACGCCGCGACCGCCTACGCGCCGCCCCGCTCGCCAGTCGAGGAACTGCTCGCGGCGACGTGGGCCGAGGCGCTCGGGCTGGAGCGGGTGGGCATTCACGATAATTTTTTTGCGCTGGGCGGGCATTCGTTGCTGGCGATCCAGATCATTGACCGGTTGAACAAGGCGGGACTGGGCCTCACGCTCGGGCAGACGTTGCAGTATCAGACGGTGGCGGAACTCGCCGCGGTGGTGAACACGAATCGGACGGTGGAGTCCGATTCCGAGGATTGGTTTTCGCTGGTGACGTTGCAATCGCACGGGGAAAAGCCGCCGTTGTTTCTGGTTCACACCGCGCCGGGCGACGTGCTGGGTTACATGAAACTGGTTTATCATCTCGGCAACGACCAGCCGTGCTACGGCTTTCAATCGCTGGGCTTGTTCCGCAAGGAAGCGAGCCACCCGAGCCTGGAAGGGATGGCGGCGCATTACGTAAAATTGCTGCGGCGCTTCCAGCCACGCGGGCCGTATTATCTCGGCGGGTGGTGTTTCGGCGGGAACGTGGCGATGGAAATGGCGCAACAGCTCGCGGACGCGGGGGCAGGGGTGGCGTTGCTGGCGCTGATGGAAACGTGGGCGCACCCGCCCGGACTGCGAATGAAGAATGAAGCCGGCAGAATGAAGAACCCAGCCACGGACGCGGCGCGGGTTTCAATGCTTCATTCTGCCTTCTTCATTCTGCGGTATTATCTGCATCACGTGCGGTGTTTGCTGCGGATGGGGGCGTGGGGCCTGGCGCGGTTTTACGGACGGAAGTTGAAGCGACTGGTGAACCGCGGCGGCAAAGTGGCGCCGCGGACGGACGACGAGTTCGCCTTTGAAACGGCGAAGACCGGGCCGCTGATCAACCGGGAGCATGTTTACGAGGTGAACCTGCGGGCGACGCGGAGCTACGAGTCGCGGGCGCGGATTTATCCGGGGAAGATCACGCTGCTGCGGCGGGCCATGTATCCGACGGAGGAAGCGGTGGATCCGCAGGCGGGGTTTGCGACGCTGGCGCGGGAGATAGAAATCCGGGTGGTCTCCGGGGATCACCGCGGAGTGCTGCAGGAGCCGCACGTGAAAACGCTGGCGAAGGAACTGAAAGCTTGCCTGAGCCGCGCGCAGGCGGGGGCAAAAACTGAAAGCTGAAAACTGAAATGAAAAACCAAGCCGAAGGGGGACCGCGCCGCACCGGAAGGAGATTCCGATTTCAGTTTTCAGTTTTTCTCGACGTGAACTCCGATGAATCGCGAGTGAACGCGCCGGGTGCACTGGCGGACGGGGAAATTCACGTCTGGGTATTCGGACTGGACGCGCCGCCGGAAAAAATCTCCGCGCTGGCGGCGACGCTCTCGGCGGACGAACGGGAACGGGCGGGGCAATATCGTTTTGGGCAACTGCGGGAACGATTCACGGTGGGCCGCGGCCGGCTGCGGGCGGTGCTGGGGGGCTACTTGGCGCGGGCGCCGGCGGACTTGGAATTTGGCTACACGGCGCGCGGGAAACCGACGCTGAAGGACGAGGGGATTCACTTCAATCTGGCGCACTCGGACGATCTGGCGTTGCTGGCGGTCACCCGGGTGGCACCCGTCGGCGTGGACCTTGAACGCATCCGGCGGATGCCGGACGCGGTGGCCATCGCGAAAAGATTTTTCGCGCGGCGGGAGGTAGCGGCGTTGGCTGACCTGCCGGCGGCGGCGCAGGACGAGGGGTTTTTCAATCTGTGGACGCGCAAGGAGGCGTGGCTCAAGGCGACGGGGGATGGCATCACGGCCTCGCTCGCGAAGGTGGAATTCACATTTCGCCCGGGCGAAAGGGCGCGGGTGGTGGCGATTGACGGCGATGCGGGGGCGGCGGCGGGGTGGAGTTTGTTCACGTTGCAACCGGCGGCGGGATTCGTCGGCGCGCTGGCCATCCATGCGACGGAAGTTGAAGTGACTCAACGAAAGTTGAAAACTGAAAGCTGAAAGCTGAAATGCGGACTCCGATTTCAGCTTTCAGCTTTTTTCTCAGGGCGCGAGGATGATGCGATAGAAGCGCTGGGTGAATTCGTCAATGGTATCGAGTCTGGTCGCAACCGGGCCGTTCGTCGCGCCGAGGCTCGCGCCCACACCCGCGCCCGCCTCGAGATTGAAACTGAGTTGGTTGGTCGGCTCGTCCGCATCCGTGGCTGAAGCGATCAACGAGAGCAGCGAGCCGGCATGAACGACGCGGTTGCTGATCGCGGCGAGGACGGGCAGTTGATTGGTTTCGAGGACGAAGACGGTGAAGGATTGCGTGGCGCTCAAACTGGGAGTGCCGTCGTCGTGAACCGCGACGGTGACCGGGTTGGTGCTCGGGCCTTGGGCTTCGGTTGGGATCCAGGTGAGGACGCCGGAATTGGTGTTGATCGTCATGCCCGGCGGCGCCGTGCCGAGCGCGAAGATCAGAGTGTTCGCGGGAACGTCGGTGTCCGTCGCGATATTCGTGAGCGAGAGCGTGGCAGACTCGAAGAGGGTTTGATCGCTGACAGCGGCGAGCGCGGGCGGTTGATTGGTTTCGAGGACGAAGATGATGAAGGACTGCGTTGCGCTCAGGCTGGGAGTGCCGTCGTCGTGAACCGTAACGATGACCGGGTTGGTGCTGGGGCCTTGGGCTTCGGTTGGGATCCAGGTGAGGACGCCGGAATTGGTGTTGATCGTCATGCCCGGCGGCGCGATGTCCAGTGTGAAGGTCAACGTGTTCGTCGGTAGGTCGGCGTCGGTAGCAAGGTTGGTGAGCGAGAGCGTGGCAGACTCGAAGAGGGTTTGATCGCTGACGGCGGCGAGGACGGGCGGTTGATTGGTTTCGAGGACGAAGACGGTGAAGGATTGCGTGGCGCTCAAACTGGGGGTGCCGTCGTCGTGAACCGTAACGGTGACAGTGTTGGTGCTCGGGCCTTGGGCTTCGGTCGGGTTCCAAGTGAGGACGCCGGAATTGGTGTTGATCGCCATGCCCGGCGGCGCGATGTCCAGTGTGAAGGTCAACGTGTTCGCAGGTTCGTCGGCGTCGGTGGCGAGGTTGGTGAGCGTAAGCGTGTTCAACTCGAAGAGGGTTTGATCGCTGACGGCGGCGAGCGCGGGCGGTTGATTGGTTTCGAGGACGAAGACGGTGAAGGATTGCGTGGCGCTCAGGCTGAGAGTGCCGTCGTCGTGAACCGTAACGATGACCGGGTTGGTGCTGGGGCCTTGGGCTTCGGTTGGAATCCAGGTGAGGACGCCGGAATTGGTGTTGATCGTCATGCCCGGCGGCGCCGTGCCGAGCGCGAAGATCAGAGTGTTCGCGGGAACGTCGGTGTCCGTCGCGATATTCGTGAGCGAGAGCGTGGCAGACTCGACGAGGGTTTGATCGCTGACGGCGGCGAGGACGGGCGCGGTGTTGGCGGTTGCGGAAGTGACGGAGACATTATCGAATACGGCGGTGTT